>JAJTFB010000026.1 GCA_021300015.1 Pirellula sp.
TTGGTGGATGGTCATGACGCGCACGACGCTTTCGGATTGAGTAGCGACGCGCGTACTGGCGAGTCGATCGACAAACTCATGGACCAACGTCTGCTTGGCGGCATCGAATCGGTACGCTTCGTCGATCAATTGCAGCAATCGCTCCTGATCGCGCACGGTGCAAAAACGTGCAAGATGGTTGACCAGCGCGCTGACGGTTCGACCGAAGCCCAGCGTATCGAGTCGATCGCGAAGATCCGTCGAGATGCTTGCAGCATCGCTAAAGGTTTCTTGATCCCAGAACGATTTCAAGGGTGAGTGGATCGTATGGAAATAAGCGAGGGAGTCCCCTGGGTGTTCGGCAAGCTTGAGCGCACTTTGGATCACCAGCACCGGTGCTGTATCGGTCAGGGGGTTGCCCCCTTCTTGGCTGGCCTCAACCCCACGATCGCGAAGAAGCGAAATCATCTTGGCCACATCGGCATTGGTCCGCGTGAGGACTCCGATGGTGATTCGATCGCTTCGTCGATGCAACTGGGCGATCGCATCGGCGATGTCCAAATCGATATCGGTCTGGACGGTCCGCTTGGCCCGGGAGTCTTTGCCGGCTGAGTCTTTGCCGGCCGAGTCTTTGCCGGCCGAATCGACCGTCGAGGCGTCTATGGGTGGCACTTGCGTCGCAGTTGGGGTTGGGACCTCAGGGGTACGGTCTTGGGCATTCCAGAATTCGACGACGCCCAGCAGGTCGGTTTTCGCGGTGGAATGGTCGATGAAATAACGATCGACCCAAGCCGAGACGACTGGGTGTTGCATGTCCTCGGTCCGTTTGGTGCTATCTTCTGCGAGGTAATTGGGATGTTTCGCCAGTCCATGGAAAACCTTGTTGACAAACTCCATAATCACCGGAGAGCTACGAAAGCTCTCGGAGAGCTTTTGCTGCTTGATGTTCTGAACCTGTTCGCCTACCGATTCGAGGATTTCCGAGACTCCACCTCGCCAAGCGTAGATGGCTTGTTTGGTATCGCCGACGACGAAAAACGAGGTTCGCTTCGAGCCCTTGGCCTTTTGGGATACGATCGCCTCAGCAAAGGGCTTGAGAATTTGCCATTGGTTGGGCGATGTGTCTTGAAATTCGTCCAAGAGCAGGTGATCGATGGAGCTATCCATGCGATGGCTGATGCTTTGCATCTGTGGCAAAGGACCTTGGTCGCCCGTTTTTTGCTGTTCCTCGAGCAGCGATCGCATCCATTGGGCGAGTCGTTCGGCGATATCTGAAAAGGTCACGACCCGCCTGGTTTGTTTGAGTTTCTCGAGCGTGCGATGGTACTCCTTGAGCAAACTGTGGGAGGCATCATTTTGAATTTTTCGGATGGTCAGAAACTCGGTCTTGGCCTTGGCCAGCAGGGTTCTCAGAAGATTGACCAACTGCGGATCGATGTCTGCCTTGTAGTAGACTGGCTGGGAGTCTAAGCAGGCAGAAACGATGGTCAAACCTAGAAAATCGTCCCACTGTTCGGAGCGAAATGCGGCGAGCGCTTTATTTTTTGCTTCCTGCTGTCGGGTGTTCTTAAGTTCGAGGGATTCGAGGGCTCTGGTCGCTTGAAGGACTTGCTCTGGATCGGGACCTTTGGGGACCTGGATCTTTGCCCAAGCTTCCTCGGGGGCTTGGCGGTACAACTCGTAGGCATCGGTGATGAGATTTTCGACTTCAACGCGAACGCCACGTACGGCCATGCCTTTGGAGAGTTGGTAGACCAGGGTTCGAAGTTGCTGATGGTCGATGCTATCGAAGAGTTGCGTGACTGCATCGCGGATTAGGATATGTTCCTGTGCGGTATCGACCAGGGTCCAGCCTGGTGGGAGTTTGAGTTCCAGCGCGAAGGATTTAGCCAACTGGGAGTAAAAGCTGTCGAGGGTACTTACGCGGAATCGATGCAGGTGGGAGCACAATCGCGAGAGCTGGTAGCGCGCATGGGCTTGGGAAATCTTCATCGGCGCGATGATCGACTCGACGCGATGGAGCCCTTGGGGTGTGCGGCTTGCATCGGAGAGCCACTCGAGGATCCGATGCAGGATTTCGCCGGCGGCTTTGCGGGTGAAGGTCGTCGCCAGGATCGAATCGAGGGGTTGATCGGTAAAGAGCAACCGCAGGGCTCGGGAGGCGAGCTGATAGGTTTTTCCGGTGCCGGCTGAAGCGAGGATCATGCTCGGTTGAAACCACTCCTCGAGCGGCGTGCCTTCGGCATGCACGGGCTCGACTTGGATCATCTTTGGGAGGATCGGTTCTCGGATACGTTTGGCTGGAATTCCCTTAAGCTTGGGAGCTTGCGTCGCCTGAGGCTCTGCCTGGTCGTTTGCCTGGTCGTTTGCCGGACCGTTTGTGGCCTGCTGTTCCAGATCGGAATCCCAGGGCCTGACGACCGTGCGCTGTGTGATGAATCGATAATCATCCCACTCCATGGGAATATCATCGCTCGGTGGCCAGAATTGACCTTGGAGCACCCGATCGGCGATCGCTTTGGCCGACTCGATCGCGCTGCGGTGCTCTTGGGCGGAGAAATTCGCCGAGAGGAATTTCGTTTCGGCGATATTTTTCGGCAAAAGGATATAGCCGAATTGGACTTGGCTCGGATCCATATAGCCGAGGGTCTCGATGAGCAGACCATAGAGAGGGAGTTGCCAATCGGTCCACTGGTCTTCTTGGTTGGGGGTTTTGCGAAGGTGGTTTTTTCGGGGCTCCTCGGTGGTATCTCCAGTCTTGTAATCCCAAACGGCCACTTCCCCGGTCTTTTCGTTCACATCGATTCGGTCGATGCGACCGTGGATGACCATCTGTCCGTGCGGTAGTTTCCAGACGATGCCGTTGGAACGATCGACATGGTGTTCGATGTGCTTGATTCTCCAGCCTTGTGCGGCCCAAGCAGCTTGATGTTTGGAGAATTCTGCCAGCCGCAATTTGGCTTGTTCGACCTGGACGACAAGCGCCGGTGGGAGGACGGAACCGAATCGATTTTTGACCCAGGCGTCCAGCGCGCTGGATAACCATGCGTCGATCTGTTCGGGGTCTGTCGACTCGGCGACGGGCGAATCTTTGAGGCCTTCGAGAACGCTGTGGATCATGTCTCCGAAACCTCCGCCGTCGAGTTCGAGTCGGAGATGCTCGACGGGACTGGCCTTGCAGAGTTTCTTCAAGTAGAAGCGGTAGGGACATTCGCTGTACTTGGTGAAGTCCGTTACGGCCATCGCCCCGAGGCGCTTGGTGGGGTCGGGTCTGGGGATCTGAATATCCGACTGCACGGGTCGCGACTGCCAGCCCGAGGCAAGCTCCACCGATGCGTCTTGTTCGGAGATGAGTTTAGCAACCCGATCAGGCAGTTGATCGGTCGGAACGGCCATCATCAGACGGCTTGGGGTCAGTGGATCGGAGTTGGAGCTGAATCGGTTCATGATGAATTCGACTTGCTCACGGGTGTGCAAGCATGCCATCATGACGTAGGCATCGCGGGCAAAACGCCGTGCGTTGTCGAGCAGCCCGAGTTCGCTTCGGAGGCGATTCGGGAGGAACGCATCGGAGTTGACGCTTTCGGGGACCACACCGTCGTGCAATCCTGTCATCATCAGGACTGGTGCGTCGTCGAGTGCAACGTCGAGCCAACCGAGCATTTCGATGGCAGCGTCATCGGCAAGGGGAGGAATCTGGACACCTTGAAGTTGTTGTTGCAGCCAGGCCAGGGCTTCGGGAAGCTCGATTTGAAGATTCAGCTTCGGTGGAATATTCGCTAAACGATCCAATACGGCGTTGATCTCGCGACATCCCCTGAGGATCAGATGGCCGACCGGTTCGTTTCGGTCGACCGATTCGAGTTCCGATAGATCCAGGAAGAGTTGTCGCAGGGGATGAGCCCAGTCGTCGAGGGTTCGTTTTCCGCTGCGCAGGGGTTCGAGCCATCGATCCAAGGCTTCGACGACCGCGACAAAGACATCGCGATTGGCCGCTTCGGGCCATTGGGGTACCCAAACGCTTCGCAAAAGGGTCTTTTGCAGGTACTCGTCGATCCGTGGTAGAAAAGCCGCAGGCAATTGGCCATTTGAGGATTGTGGATCCTCTGGTCTGGGGGCAAGGCGTGCGTGTACCCGTAGCCAGGATTCGATCCATGGGATGCGTATGAGGTTCGAGAAGTTCTGGACGTTGGGGTCGCGCAGGTACTCCTCGATCGCATAGAGGACCTTCATCGGTGGAGTGCCGAAGATGGGGCTGCCCGGTCCGTAGCGCAAGGCGACTTGGTACTGGGCAAGCGTTTCTTGGAGTGCCGGGACGAGGCTCGGATCGGGCACCCCGATGGTGATATCGCGGACCGAACGGGAGTTGCCTAGTTTGGCCAACTGCACGGCCAGTTCGTGGGCTGCTTGAACTGCCGAGGTGCGAACATGGATTTGATCTTGGTCGATCGGAATTTGCAGGTTCTGCCAAAACGAAGAGCGGAGTGTACCGTCTCGATCAAACCCTTCTGCGAACGACTCGGGGGCTCCGATGAGGACTTGGACTTTCGGTCCGATAGCTGCAAGGAACTGCCGTTGGGCACGGTTCAGATCCACCGTACCGAGCAAGACGACCTCGTGCTGGACCTCAGCCACTTCGCCGTGTTCCAAGGCGAATCGGCGTGCGGATTGGATGTCCCATAGGCCCGCTTCGTGTAGGACATCAAGGTACTTACGCTGAAGCAAGGCCAGGATTTTCCAACGCGGTTCCTCGACGGTACCTGCGAGTTTCTCTGCGACATCTTTGAAGTCGAGAAGATCCGAAGCCAGTTCGCGGTGAAGCGAGCCGAGGAGCTTGGCCAGGTCCATCCAAACGCCGAGTTGTTCCTGTGCGGGAACTTCAAAAAGCAGGGGTTGGAGTTGGGCTGAAGGAGTGGACCGAAGGACTTGGACCCAAGCCATGACTTGGGTCAACTCGGAAGCAAACGGGAGTTTGGCTCGGTAGAGTTCTTCGGGAAGTTTCCCGAGGGTCAGGAACCTCGGTGGCCTGAGGATCAGCCGCTCGCGTGCGGCGCGTTGGGCCATGAGGACTTGGAGCCGACGGCTTGCCATCGAGCCCGGCAGCACCAGGAGCACACGGTCCATATCCCAAGCATTTGAATTCGCATAGCGTTCAAGCAGATAATCGATTGCCGAGTGGAGGATCGGTTGACTCCAGCCTAGGAACGATAGTTGGCTGACCGTTTGGAACGGGAGACCCGGGTTTTGATCGGCTTTGGATTTTTTCTTGGGCATTGGGAGTGTCCTCAATCGATAGCTATCGGGCGCGAACCAACGGGGGTTCGAACGTGTAGGTTATCGCATGGTTCCGTGACACGTTTGGTCACGGAGCTTACTGCCAAGGACTAAATTCCCAAATAGATTTGTAGAAGCCTTGGGATTCGGTGTGCTCGATCCATTTTTTGAAGAACGCGTTTCGGCCTAGGGTTGCCCCATCGCCGATGACCATTAGTTTTCTTTTGGCACGGGTCATCGCGACGTTCATCCGTCGGGTATCGGCCAGGAAACCGACTTCGCCCTCGGAGTTCGAGCGGACCAAGCTGATCAGGACGACCTCTTTTTCTCGTCCTTGAAAACCGTCCACGGTATCGATTTCGACGTCGTTGCTGCTGCAGCGATCTCTGAGCAAGCGGACTTGGGCCGAATAAGGAGCGATCACGGCGATCTGTTCGGGAGGCAGTCCTGCTTCGAGCAGCGCATCGACTTGTTGGAGGATCCAATTGGCTTCATTGGGGTTGAGTTTGCTCTCCCCGTTGGGATCGAGTTGCTCGGTCCAATCGGCTCCAGAGGTATCGACAAAGAGGACAGGTTCGGAGCCGATGGTTTCGGCGTTGAAGTTGGGAAGATCGGCAAGAGAGTGGTTTGCCACGCTGGGGTCAGCCACGAGCGAGTCGTCGTAGAAGTGCTCGGATGGAAACTCCATGATCTTATGATGCATGCGGTACTGGACGGTCAACTGTCGGGTGGCGAGTTTGTCCCAGCGGCCGACGAGTCTTTCCATCATGCTCATCGAGAGCCCTTCGAGCTGGGCTTGGTTGCTCAGCACCGTCGGTGGTAATTGGCAATGGTCCCCGGCTAGGATCAAGCGATCGACGCGAAGGATCACGGGCCAGTAGCCCGGTTCGGTGCTTTGGCAAGCTTCGTCGATAACGCCGAGTTGGAAGGTCCTATTGCCGAGGATTTCTGGATCGTAGTTGGTCGTCGCACAGATGACACTTGCGCGATCGAGTTTGGTGTTGATGATTTGCTCTTCGAAGAGTTTGGCATCGGCCCGTAGCCGACGGGATTCCTGTTTGAGGTCGTCGCGTGCGCCTGCCATCGGCTTGGCGCGTGTCCAGCGGCCCGCTTTGGTTGTAAGCAGATCTGCTTCGCGTCGCATTTCGCGGACCACTTTCATCGCGGGGTCGGCATCGACCAAGTAATCCAGGGTGTGTTCCTGGAGGGATTCAAGGACCCGAGCCGGGTGTCCGATGCGGATGGCGTTGAGCCCCAAGCCCACGAGTTTTTCCAGCAGGTTGTCGACGCCGGTGTTGCTCGGAGCGCAGGCTAGCACTCTCTGCCCGTCGAGGACGGCTTGTCGGATCAAATGAGCCACCGTGGTGGTTTTCCCAGTCCCTGGAGGCCCATGGATAATGGCTAGGTCCTTGGCGCTCAGAGCATGCAGGATCGCATCGTGCTGCGAAGGGTTCAAAGGGGACTCCGCGAGGTCTGCTCGGATCGCTTCGAGGTCCTTGATGGGGAAAAACTCTGGCGGTTTATCTTCGATCAGAATACCTCGGAACTGCGCGATGCGTCCTCGACCGTCGAGCGCATGGAGCATGGCGGTCTGCTGGCGTTTGCGAGTGACCTCATCTGCCGAAAGCTCGAGTCGAAAGAAGTGACCTTCGGGCCATTCATCAAAGACCACTTCGATGCTCGAGGAGGTACGTCCGCAGACGAGCCCGTTTGCGACATCCATGAGTGTCTGCTCATCGGAGGCGACGACCGGCGATCCGACCCGGAAGCGGTTCCAAGGAAGAATCTGTTTTCTTTCGCGTTTGACAAAGTTGACGATGGTTCGTCCCCCGAGTCCTGTGCGGTCGTCGGCGATGACCATATGCATGAGCGTATCGCCTTGGGCCTCCATCGAACGATCGGACATTCCTCGCGCTTTGCGGGTGGTGCGTCGTGAGGCGAGTCGTTCGCGTTCGGCGTCGGATTCGAGTTTAAGGAACCAGGACCAGCGTTCGAAATACGCTTCGCTGTCGCGATAGTTTTGCATAGGCGCCAAGAGCGATCTACAGTTTCGGCAAGCGGTAGAAACAAAGGATGGGCAGGAGCATCACGAGCATCATCGCAAAGACCGCCGAGACTGGCCAGGCCATCGAACCGGCGATGCTTACGAGGATCTGGTAGATCGGACCGGCCAGAAGTATTCCCACAAAGTTTGCAAAGTTCATCGTGCCGATCAATCGCCCTTTGAGTTCCGCCGGGGGGCGCTCTTGCAGGAAGACTTGCAAGGGGATCACGAAGATCGCCGCACCGATGCCCATGACAATCAAACCGATGAGGGCACCTGTGTAGCCGAGAAAAAGTCCACCGTTGGGTGTCCAAAGGCTCAAGGCTCCCATGGCGAGGATCATGATCAGCACCCCGAGGGTGACCTGCTTGTCCTTGCGAATACCTTTAAGCACCAGGTTTGCACCTACAGCTCCTAGGATGATTCCGATCGCAAGTCCGCCGGTAAGGATGCTCGTTTTGGTATCTGACTGGAGTTGCAACTGGTCTTTTCCCAAGCGGTTTACGACCGGCATGACCAGTCCGCCGACGAGCCAAAAAACGCTCGAGACGACCAATGCTAAGAGCAGTGGGCGGTCTTGAACAAGGAGTGTTCGGATCGGCGAAGGGACGATCGAGTCGGCGAATTCGAATCGGGCTTGAGGTTGCACCGCCGGCGTCTTGCGAATCAGCAGTGATGTCACCGTACCGATCAAAGCCACCACCGAACATGCCAATGAACCGATCCACAGACGGCTGTAGTCCTCTTGGCCTGCTGCGTTCTTGATCACCAGCAGATCCTTGATCGCTCCGGCCAAGACCACCCCGAGGATGATGGCAAGGAAGGTGGACATAAGAATCAGGCCATTGGCTCTCGGGAGATGCTTGTGGGTAAAGAGCTCCGGGAGAATCCCGTACTTGGCTGGCCCGAAGAAGGTGCTATGGACCCCCATGAGGATCAGGACGGTCCAAGTTCCATAGTCGCCGAGGTTCCCGTAGAGCCAAAATGCCAGGACTGCCAGGAGGGTAATGGCGATCTCGGCAATCTTGCAAAGAACAATGATTTTGGTTTTGCTGTATCGGTCCGAAAGGTAGCCGGCCAGCCCGCTGAGCAGGACAAACGGAAGGGAAAAAGCCAAGGTCGCCCAGCCTTGGCGATCGTCTTTGTTCATCGCTCCGATCCCGCCGATGGCCATCAGGAGCATGAGTTGCTTGTAGAGGTTGTCATTGAACGCCCCGAGGAATTGGGTGATGGCGATCCCCCAAAACGAGCGATCGGCCAGGAGCGACTTGGAGTCGAAGGATTCTTGCGATTCGTCGGGAGCTTGTTGCATCGATGGGATGAATCCTTTTCCAGTGGATTTAATTCAAGGGGCTACCTGCGCGGGTCTGACTCAGTCAGTCGCTTGAGTTTTTTTCCAAGGCGAGCTTTTGCAAGCCGCGCAGATCGAGTTTCCCGGTACCCAGGATCGGGATCGCATCGACTTGGATGAAGCCATCGATACCTGGTACGTAGATCGAGGGAAGTCCTGCTTCGATGAGTTTCTTGACGATGGTCGAAGGCTCTTCGGGGAGTTGGGTGTAAAGAACGATGAGCTTCTCCCCTTTCTTTTCATCCGGAACACTGCTTACAGCCAATGTCAGGATGTCTTCGTCTCCTCCGACGATTTTATTGATTTCTTCCTCGACTTGGATGTGAGGTACCATTTCGCCGCCGATTTTGGAGAAGCGGCTTTCTCGGCCCGTGATGTGGATATAACCGTCGGAATCGACCAGTCCGACATCACCGGTGATGTACCAACCGTTGTTCATGACCTTGGCGGTCAGTTCGGGTTGATTGAGATAACCGGACATGACGTTCGGTCCAGAGATTTCGATCATTCCTGTTTGGTTCGGCCCAAGAACGATCGAGTGGTCATCGAGCGAGACGGTTCGGGCTTGAACGCCAGGAATGGGTTTGCCGACGGATCCTTCTCGAAGGCTGTTGTTGGCTTGGTCGGGTCGAGCGCGGTTCGGGGGGACGTTGACGGCCACGACGGGGCTCAGTTCGGTCGTTCCGTACCCTTCGATGGGTCGCACTCCGAATCGCTCTTCGAAGGCTTGGGCTAGTGGGATGGGCATTTTCTCAGCGCCGACGACGACGACATCGACGGTTTTGAATTGCTCGGGCTCGATGCGTTTGATGAAACCTCGCAAGAACGTGGGGGTCCCTAGGACGATGGTGCATTTGTAGGTCTCGATCAGCTTGGCGATCTGCTTGGGCTCCAGGGGGTTGTAGTGGAAAGCCCCCGAGCATGGCAGGCTACCGACGGCCCAGAGCGTGCCTGTGTACCCAAAGGAATGGAAGAACGGGAGAATTCCCAAAAAGCAGTCTTCGGGGCGCACGTGGATGGTTGCATCGAAGCCTTGGACGTTCGAGGCGATGTTGTTGAAGGACAGCGGGACCCCTTTGGGCACCCCGGTCGAGCCCGAGGTGAAGATAATGGTCAGACGATCATCGGGTTTGTTTTTGTGGAGTTGGAATTGGCCAGCCAGGATTGATTCGGGAATGAATTTCGATTGCGTGAAAGCGACGATTTTGTCGGCTAGGGTGGCTTTTTCTTTGAGGTCTTCGAGGTAGACGACTTGGGCATCGAGATTCATGCCCAACTTTTCCATGACTTTGCGACTGGTCAGAACGTGCTTGATCTGGGCTTGTTCGATGCATCGGTTGATGATGGACTCAGAGACGGTGTAGTTCAGGTTGACTGCAACGCGTCGTGAGAGGGTCAGAGCCATATTGACCACGACGGCCGGGACGGTTGGTGGGAGCAGTACCCCGACCTGTTTTTCCTCGAGCCCTTTGAAGCGGGTTTGCAAGACCTCGCGATCGATGATGCGTTTGAGGGCTAAAGTTCGCAGGAGCAGATCGTTTCCGGAGAGTTTGACACCGGAGGAATCGGCGACTTTTAGCTGAGCACCTTTCTCCCTGCATCGTCGAATAAACAGCCTTGGTAGGTTCCAATCCCACTGAAAACCGGAAGCAGATTGTGCTTGTGCACTCATAACGTTGGCTCTCTTTACTGAAGACTAGGTTACGTTTTTACTTCTTGCGTTTGAAGTCTTGCAGAAGCTCAGGAACGGAAATCCCGATCGCTCCACGCCCTTCTTCGAGTCGAAACAGGACATCCTCGTTGATCTCGTTATGATCGACACCCCAGATCTTTTTGAGATCTTCTTGGGGCAAGGGGTTTGCCGATCGGACCAATCGCATGCCGACCATGCGAGCTGGGTCATCGGTAAACCACCAAGGGCTTTTGGGAACGTTTGGATCGGCGTCTTTCCACACCTTGTCGTCGGAGCCGAGCCGCGCGGCGGATCGTAGGCGTTCAGGAGTGTCTTGCCATCCACCGCCGCGTACACATCGGGAGCTTTTTTCTTTAGGCATCACGAGCGATTCCGATGCGCTGAGCGTTTTGCCTTGGCGACCTGAATAGCTATCGGTTGCATAGTGGTCGAGAGTCCATTCCCAGACGCTCCCGTGCATGTCATGGAGCCCAAAAGGATTCGGTTTCTTGCTACCGACTTTGGGGGCTCCGTCGGGGCTATTGCCGGCAAAAGCCGCATATTGATCGAGCTCTGCGGGGTCGTCTCCGAATGAATAAGCCGTATTGGTTCCTGCGCGGGCCGCGTACTCCCACTCGGTTTCGGTAGGCAGACGGTATTGCGTGCCAGTGAGCCCGCTTAACCATTGGGTGTAGAGTTTGGCCGAGTATTGGGTCATGGTCACGGCGGGTTGTTGAGGATCATCGCCGAACTCGTAAGTAAAACTCGGTTCGTACAGAGGCGTGGGGATGGTGATCGCGTCGGCTTGGTCGAGCCCTGAGGCCTTGCGGACACCTTGGCGGGAGAGTCGTTTAAAGATGTCGTAGGTTTTGAGGAATGTTTTGTATTCGGCCCAAGTCAGCTCGGTTTTTGCCATCCAGAACGGTTCGACTTGGACGGTAAACTCGGGGCCTTCGTCTTGGCTGCGTCCGGGTTGTTCATCGGGCGATCCGATGGTGGCTTTACCTCCGGGGATGGGGATCATTTCAAAACTCACTTCGGTTCCTTCGACGCTATGGGAATAGGGCACCATGAACGCATCGTCGGCGAGTTTTACAAAGGGTCCAGAGTCGGGTTGGGTTTTGGAGATCCCCAAGGTGTTGGCCTTGTTGGCCTCGTTGTCCTGGGCACCTCGGAGACTCGCAGGCAGGCTTAGGGAAACGACGATCAGGATCGTCGCGAGGCTCCATCGGGCAGTTTGTCTCAAGAGAGTCGGATGGGTCATACAGATTGTGCGAATTGGAGAACGAAGGATTCGAGGTTGCGTTCGAAGGTTGCCAAACGAAGAGAAACCCCACCGTTTGAAGCCTATTAGGGTAACTGCTCGCAGGGGAATCGAACAGTCTAGAGCTCTGCTCCATCTTGTGAATACCCGGAGATTTGCTAAACAATCTGTCGTTCTCTAGGGTTTAGACCATTTCGATTCCCCCGCAGTATTTGGAGTTTCAAAAAGGCGATGGATATTCATACGTTGACGCGAGAATTGCAGTTGGATAACGGCAGTAAAATTGTGATGTTGGTGGCCGATGGGCTCGGTGGATTGCCGATGCAGCCGGGTGGATTGACCGAGCTTGAGACGGCCAAAACACCTCATTTGGACGCGTTGGCCAGCTTGGGGGTTCAAGGGGCGAGCATTCCGGTCAAGCCAGGGATCGCCCCCGGGAGCGGACCGGGTCACTTGGCTCTTTTTGGTTACGACCCTCTTCGATACCTGATCGGTCGGGGTGCTCTGGAGGCTACCGGGATCGGCTTTGAGTTGCAGCCACAGGACGTGGCGATCCGTTGCAATTTTTGCACGATCGACGATCAGGATCGGATCACCGACCGCCGAGCGGGCCGGATCAGCAGTCAGGAAAGTGCGCCCCTTGCGATTTCGCTCCGGAAGATCCAGATTCCGGGTATTGAGATCTTTGTCGAGCCGGTCAAGGAGCATCGTTTTGTGGTCGTTTTTCGGGGAGAAGGACTCGGGGGCAATGTTGCCGATACCGACCCTCAGATGACCGGCGTGAAGGCTCTAGAGCCCGTCGCCCAGAATCCTCAGAGCCAAAAAACCGCTGAGGTGGCCAAGGAATTCCTACGCCAAGCGAAGTCGATTTTGGCGGGTCATCCCAAGGCGAACTTTCACACCATGCGCGGGTTTGCGGCCAAACCGCAACTTCCGTCCTACCAAGAGGTCTATGGATTGCGGGCCGCGGCGATCGCTGTGTACCCGATGTACAAAGGACTGGCCAGACTTGTCGGGATGGACATCGTGGGCAATGCGCAGAGTCTGGAAGAGCAAATCGACGAGCTTGCTGCGAACTGGGACCGATACGATTTCTTTTTCTTGCACTTTAAGTACACCGACAGCACCGGAGAGGATGGGAATTTCTCTGAAAAAGTGGCTCGGATCGAGGAGCTCGATTCGGTGCTCGGTCGGATTCAAAAACTCAATCCGAACGTTTTGATTGTCACGGGAGATCACAGCACACCTAGCTACTTGAAGAGCCATTCTTGGCATCCGGTTCCCACGCTGCTGGTTTCCGATTGCTGCCGTCCGGACCCCCACAGCACGTTCAACGAGACGACCTGCATTACCGGGGGGCTGGGGCACTTTGAAGCCCAGTACTTGATGACCTTAGCTCTAGCCAACGCGGGACGCTTGGGCAAATTCGGAGCTTAAGCGGTCAGAGCCGGTTCGGCTACGAGGGCTGCTTAGAGTTTCTCGAGTGCTGCTTTGTCTTCGGGGAGCAGATAGACGTCGCGAAGACTTTTTCGATCGATCATCGGTTTGACTTTTTCTGCTTCTTGGGTTTTTCCAGCCTTGATCAGGGCGATGTACCAATGGAGAGCCGAGCGGGGATCCCCGCCGGCTTTGGTCGCGACGCTTAGGGCTTGGGCTGCTTCTTCATAGCGTTTGAGCAAGATCAGCACAGTGCCTTGAGTATCCAAGAGGACCGCGTTATTGGGCAAGATTGCGACGGCACGTTCGATGTAACCGAGCGCCTCTTGGGCATTGTCTGGGGATGTCTCGATGAGAATATTTGCAATGTTATTCAAAGCGGTAGGATTTTTGGGTTCCTTCTCAACGATCCGCTTGTAGACAGCAAGCGCCTCGGGAGTGGCTCTTTTGGACAGTAGGAAATCCCCCATCGAGACCAAAACTAGCATGTCGATCTCTTGAGGTTCATCGAGTTTCTTTTTGAGCATTCCGACCAGAGCATCGACGTTTTCCTGGTCGAACTGCAGGGTCGATGCGACGCTCAGCAGGACGCTCATGTCGATGGGAGTGAAATTTAACTCATCGATCGAGTTGATGGTTCGTCTCAAAGCGGCATTGCGTAGTCGGGAGATGTCATGTCGCAATAATGTATTAAGGTAGGTCTTAGCAAACTGTGGATTGCGGTCCAAAATAGCGTCGAAGGTTCGGTCCGAGCTTTCTTTATCCTCAATCACTTCAAATAGGGCGTTGGCAAATGCGAGGGGTTCGTCTGAGATCGTGCTCAATTCAACGCTCGGTGAGTAGTCGACCTTGGCAGTTTGTGAGAACCAATCTAAAACGACTTGGCGGGCAAGATCTTTTTGATCTTTCGCTTGATGCCAAAGCGCTCGAACTATCGCTGCACTACGCGAATTAGGCGCGACGGTCATTAGCCTTCCAAGTTGAGTTTCGACGTCCTTAAGTCGATTTCGCTCGATAAGAAAACTGATATAACCGCTTATATAGTTTTCGTTTGGAGGTGTGCTCGATGCCGCTTGCTCAAGTGCCGAATCTGCGGATTCTTGGTACTTTCGAGTGTCGGTGTTCTTGATTTGATCGCGATTGGAAAGGTCCAGGAGGTATCGGTTGATCACGCCGAGAGTAAAGAGAACTTCGCTGGCCGAATCCCCTCGAACACCGCTGACCCCTTGAAGTTTCTCACGTGCCTTTTCCAGATCCGCGTAGGATCTTCTGGCCATCAAGAGTTTCGCGTGGACCAAACGATCTTCGAGGGAATTACCAAACGGTGGAGCGGTCAAAACATCGTCGATTTGCTTCCAATCCGCAGGGGTGCTTCGATTGGCCAGAAGCATTGCGAGACTTTGGCGAACTTCTCGCATTTCCGGTTTGTCTTTGGCTAGTTGCGTAAGGTATTCGATCGCTTCGGATTGTTTTCCACCTCTTACCATCGCCTCGGCCTTGAGCAAACCATTTCGACCGGCATCGCCACCTGCGGCGATGGCCTTGTTGTAGCAATCTGCCGCGCGATCGAGTTTGTTCATGTAGAGAAACATATTCCCAAGGGTGCTCAAGCGGTCATGTTCCGGAGTAATTACCCGGTCGGCTTCGACGGCTTGAGCCAACAACTCGAGTTCTGGAGTTTGCTCTGTTAACGCATAGTGTTGAAACAGAGCACGAACCGAATCGCATTGATCAGGAGCCAATTGCCTTGCTCTGACTAGATACCTCTCGGCTTGCTCGACGCTAGCTTGGCGGTCCTGCGGGTCCATGGTCCGAGAGGTCCGTTCGATGACCTTGGCATACCAAATCCAAGCGTGAGGATCTAGCGGTCGAGCTTCTGTCCCCAATCTTGCGATGTCCAAAGTATTGGATTGGTTTCGCTCCGAAAGCCTCAATGCGACCGAAGCGATCCTGTTGGATCGATTGGAAACTTGGCCAAGGCGAGCGATGTAGGTTTCGGCATCCTCGAATTTCCCTTCCTGATAGAGAAGTTCGATCAATCGTTCAAAAACGCGAATATCGTCGACCGAAAGTCCTACAGCGGTTTGGTAGGCTTTGATCGCCTTGGAAGGTTCCTTCATCTGCTCGTTAAGTGCACCGCGAAGCACATACAGATAGGCCCATTCCGGACGCACTTCCTCGATTTGGCTAATGAGTTCGAGCACCCCTGTGAAATCGGGGCGTTCATCGAATAGGGACTTGATCAATAATCGACGTGCCTTGGTATATCGCCAAGCGGTTCCTTTCTCTCCTTCGAGTTTACGGAGTCTCAGTTCGGCAGATTGCAAAACGCTATTCCAAAGCTCGACTTTCGGAAGCGACTTGGTCTTCTCTTGCTGCGAAACATCCCCTGCATATTGCGGGAGACGAAGCAGGAATTCACACAGATCGCTCATCACCGAGAAATTGCTACCGGTTGCGTCGAGCATCTTCTCAACGCGACTGGAAAAAGCTTCGTCGATCGGTAACAGTCCTACAATAAATTGATTGAGTCGAATATCCGCTGGGAAATCCTCAAGTCGCTCTACGAGGTAATCGATCGCTTGGTTGACCTGTCCAGAGTTTGCCAGTTGGGTTGCTTGCTCGATGTGGAAATCTAAACTGTCGGGGTTTTGATCCAAGAGAACCTGCCGAATGTCCCTGGCGCTTTCAAGTTCCCCCCATGTGCCCAGCAAGTTGACCACATTCTTCAAAAGCAATTCTTGATTGGGATTATCATGACTCAGAGCGACGAGCCTAGGAGTCCACTCGGCGATTTTCTCCTGGCGATTCGAAGGGTTCGTTTTCCGGACATCGAAATCGGCTTGAAGGACATCCACTAGATTGGTAAATGAATTATCAATTTTGTTCGCTTCGGCCGACTCACGGGCGCGGTTCAAGGCCGTTTCGATCGCTTTGGATTCAGATTCCTCGACAGTGAGTTGTGCGTTTTGCGTTAACATTCGCAGCAGGGCTATCTGCATCCAATCCCCAGGTTGCTTATCTTGGATCAGTTCAAATTGCTTGATCGCATCGACCGATCGGTTCGATTTGACCAATGACTCTGCAGCACCACGTCGAAGTGAATCGTTTTTCGGTGCAAGTGCCAACGCTCTTAAGTAAGCGTTCGAGGCTTTGTCCCAATAACCGATTTTGCGGAACGATTCGGCGGCAAAAGCCTGAATCCTCAGCTCTGTATTCATATCGCTCGATGCGGTGGAAACCAAAAGGCTCTCGAGCTGTTCGTTGACCGCCACAAGATTACCTTGCCCATTGTAATACTCGAGCCACTGCTGCTTGACGGCCCTGGAGTACTCGACCTGCTGTGCGGAGTTCAATCGTGGCGCATCTTGTCGGAGCGTATCGTCAGCCCGCTTGAGAGCTTCGTTCGCTTTCTCGGGCTCATTGCTCTGGTTGTAGATCTGAGCAATTCGCAGTTGCAAATCGATTAAAGGGGGTTCGCAGACGCGTATCCCATCTTCGAGTAACTCAATCGCTTTATCTTTCTGATTTTTGGCTAAGGCCAATTCTGAAAGGGAAGAATACGTAAAGGGCGATCGAATTCCGACGCCAACTTTGATCTTCCCCAGTAATTCCTCTGCTTGCTCGATTTGCGTATTGAGTGAGTCGATTTTGCCAGCACGTTTGGCTTCGAGCAACCTAGCCATCTTATGCACAGCAGCTTGTTGCAAAATCGAGGTATCCTCAGGGAATTCCACCAATGCTTTTTCAATGTCCTCGGCAGCTTGATCTGGAGCGATTCGCGAAAGGATCTGATAATTGATCAGCCATGCCTCCGGGGACGATTTATTCTTCTGAAGCATCTCGATGAGCTTGAGCTTCATGAAAGAGGATAGCTCCTGTGAATCGTACTTAGCAAGATTCGATCTGACCAATTGGGTCGGTTCCAGGATGCAGGCATTTCCGAGCATGGCGGTCAATTCGACATCCCCCTTGAGATTCCTGAGCGCCTCCTGCAGATGGTCGACCGGATCGAGTTTGCATTGATTCACAACCCAAGACGCTGTGCCGGTCAAAACTCGCCCAATCGATGGATCCTCCCCTGCGACGACCAAATGTCGGTAGCGGGTCAAGGCGAGTTTCTTGTCCAAATCAGGATCGATCTGCTCGGTAGCTAACTTTGCAATTTGCTCGATGGCCTCCCCAGATCGCATCGCTCGGGACAGATTATCTAAGAGTTTTCCCCGGAGACTCGGAAGCTTGTCCTCGAGTTCTGGATTCTGCTCGCAAGACGCAATGGCTTGGTAGAGCATGGGGATCAACATTTCAGAACCAAGTTTTGGTGCATCAGGATCGGCCATCAATTCGGTCAACTCCACCTTCTGCCTAGGAGCATCTGGCCGGTAGACCATGAATCGATTTAAACTCTTGATGGTTTTTTCCTGATCACCCGATTCCTTGGCCGATTCGATTTGCCCAAGCAGATGTTTTTCGAGTCGCCCGATTTGTATTCGGTGCACGAAAAAAAAGGCGGATCCAACGACCAAAAGCGAGGCTAAGCTGATCAAAACCGCCTTCCAATTGAAGGAGTAGTCACTATCGCGATCGAACATCGAAAATCATTCCCCAAATCGGAAAATCAGTGAAGGCAATTCATTCAAGTTAATTAGGTGCGTTCCCGCCGGACTGGAACATCCCCAAATCCATGGACTTCTTGGCAGATTTTTCGCAAGACGCCCATCGGATCGTTCGAAGCCGTCGAGAACCGATCGCTATCGATCACCAGCGGTGCACCGATAACCACCAACGGGGCACCGAATTTCGGAGTGCTGATCGCCTGTTCCAAGGTCAATCCGCCGACTGCTTGTACTGGAACCGACACGGCCCGAACAACCTCTTGGAGTTGATCCATGGGGTTGGGGGCTCGGCGCCCCGATGCGGCGATCCCTCGACGCTCGTCATACCCGATATGGTGGATGACATAATCGCAACCGAGATCCTCTAAACGCTTCGCACCGTCGACCATCGATTCACAGCCCAGATTATCCCCCATGACTCCGATCCCGTAGTCTTTGCCTGCCTTGGCGACACATTTGATCGTCTCCTCATGAGCCCTGGCCATAACCACCACGTGGGTCGCCCCGGCTTGGGCCATCATCTGGGCCTCTAGATAACCGCCATCCATGGTTTTCAGATCCGCTACGATCGGTACCCCTGGAAATCGCTCCCGGAGACCTCGGATGGCACGAAGCCCCTCGGCCAAAATCAATGGCGTGCCGGCTTCGAGCCAATCGACCCCAGCGGCCATCGCTTCTTGGGCCGTCGCTAAAGCTTCTTCGAGGTTGGTCAAATCGAGAGAAATCTGAACCTTGGGTAACATCGTCTTGCGCCTTTACTTCCTACTAGATTACCAAGAAACCCATGAGCTAGACCGACTGCAACTGGGCCGGCGCCGTTCGATCCAAACAAGCTGCAATATGCCTTACGGCCTGTCGCAATCGAGCCTCGTTCTCCACCAAGGACATCCGAAGATAGCCCTCACCTGATGGACCAAACCCACCCCCTGGACTGACTGCAACGTTCCCTTTTTCCAGTAGCATCATCGCAAAGTCGATGGAGTTCATTTGCGAGGCCCAAGGCTCAGGGATCTTGGCCCAAACAAACATACCAGCCCGAGGGGTTGGTGCCTCCCAGCCTAGGCGTCTCAACCCCTCGAGCAGTACATCTCGTCGTCCTTGATAGATCCGCGATTGCTTCTCGACGGTCGCTTCGGTGTCCCGAAGCGCGACGATCGCAGCGATTTGGATCGCCTGGAACATCCCGTAATCGTAGTATCCCTTGATCGTCGCCAAGCCCCGTATCATCTCGGAATTGCCCGCACAAAACCCGACCCGCCAGCCGGCCATGTTGTAGCCCTTGCTCATGGTCGTAAACTCGACCCCCACATCCTTGGCCCCAGGAGCTGAAAGGAACGACGGAGGGACGTATCCATCGTATGCGACATCCGCGTAAGCAAAGTCACTGATGACCATCAACCCATAACGCTTGGCCAGCTTGACGACCTCGACGTAAAACTCCGGTTCGACCGTCACGGTCGACGGATTGTGCGGATAGTTGATAATCAACAACTTGGGCTTGGGATAAAAATGCTCACAGGTATAAGCGATATTTTTCAGGTACCGATCCGTATCGGACACGTCCAGTGCCACAACATTGCCCGAAGCCAGGATTACCCCGTACATGTGCACGGGAAAAAATGGGGCTGGGATAATCGCAGTATCGCCCGCCCCGATGAGACTCAGGAGCATGTGCGAGAAGCCCTCCTTGGATCCTAGGCACACGATCGCCTCGGATTCCGGGTCCAAACGCACTCCGTACTTGCGCAGATACTTGCTGGTCAATTCCCTACGGAGATTCAAAATCCCGTTGGCTTTCGAGTAGCCGTGATTTCGAACATCCGAGGCCGCCTCGGCGAGTTTCTCGGTGACCAATGGATCGGGCGGATCGCTGGGGTTACCCATCCCTAAATCGATCACATCCTGCCCAGACCTTCGCTTCTGGTAAAGCAGGTTGTTGATTCGACCGAAGAGGTAGGGCGGTAGCCGGTGCACTCGGGGTGCAAACTCAACCTTAAACGGCGCGTCTTTCATGTTTCTTTCATTGGGGAATCGCGGGATCGTCCAAGTCGCCGACGAAGATGCTCATCGGCCAGATATTGACCTTAAAGCATAAGCGAGAGGAATAGGACCGGAAAGGTCCGCGATCAAGATTCCCCAATGAAATTAACGGTTTGTGAGTGACCTGAGCACTTGGCGATCAAGCCACATTCTTGAGGAACCCCTCGAGCATCCCGGCACGAACGGGATTTTGCAGCTTAGCCACCGCCTTGGACTCAATCTGCCGGACCCGTTCACGCGTCACCTTGAACATCCTGCCAACCTCTTCGAGCGTGTAGGAAAAACCATCGGTCAGCCCGTAACGCAAACGGATGATCTCCCGCTCGCGGTAGGTGAGGGTTTTCAGCAGCGAGTCGATCCGATCCCTGAGGATTCCATTGTTGGCGTTCCGGGCAGGATTGTCGCTCGAAGGATCCTTGAGGAACTCTCCCAAAAAGTTGTCTTCCCCTTCTCCGACGGGCCGGTCAAGGCTGACCGGTCCGCGTCCGATGTCCATGACTCGCTGGACATCCTCGATTTGCAGATCCAAAAACTCCGAAAGCTCCATCGCCGTGGGCTCTCGCTGAAACTCGTGGGTCAGGACCTTCTGTGCCTGCCGAAGCTTGCTGAGCATGTCGATCATGTGGACTGGGATTCGAATCGTACGAGCTTGATCGGCGATCGAACGGGTGATGGCTTGGCGAATCCACCAGGTCGCATACGTCGAGAATTTAAAGCCACGGCGATATTCGTACTTATCGACGGCTCGCATCAAACCGGTGTTACCCTCCTGGATCAGATCCAGGAAACTCATGCCACGGTTGCGATACTTTTTGGCGATCGACACGACCAAACGGAGGTTGCCACTGGATAGCTGACGCTTGACGGCCTCATATTCCTTGTAGCTTTTGCGAAACTCTTCGACACGCCGACGCAAGGACCTGGGACTCTCCTGTGTCGTCATGATCAGTTGCCTGAGTTCCCCAAGGCATCGATCGAGCTCCAGCGGTTGGGTTCCTTTTTCTCTCAGATCGGCGATCCGCTCAGAGAGATAATCCATGCGTTGGGAGAATTGCTCGAGTTGTCGCATCAAAGGGATCACGCGCCGGGACCGCAGCGAGAGCTCTTCGACCAACACCAGCGACTTGTTCCGCCTTCGCTGGTACTGGAGCTTGCACATCGCCTTGGCACCCTCGGAAGAGCTTTTGCGGACCACCGTTTGGAAATCGCGACGGTTCTGCTCGATCAGGTGGTCCAAGGTCCCCAGATTCGTGGGCAACCTGCCGCTGATCTGCTCTTTGGTCAACTGCTCGGTCAGCGAAACTTTGATCGTGCGGTCGAAGGGTAAAACACCCGCAGCGACCTTGCGCAGAATCTCGACGGTGTGCCTGAGCGCATAGTCGTTGCCCAAAACCGCTCGCCGGAACTTGCGCCTGGTGATCTCAATCTTCTTTGCCAACGCGATTTCTTGCTCGCGATTCAAAAGCGGAATTTGGCACATCTGAGAGAGATACAAACGGACCGGATCGCTGGTCATCGAAGCCCTCGGTGCGGGGCTTGCCTCAAGAGCTGGCAGGTTCGATTCGGAATCCTCACCTCGGTAGACACTCAACTTCAGCGGCTTGAGCACACCTGGATTTCGATTTGGGATCGGAGTCCCTGGTGGCTGGCTGTTTGGAATATCCGAAGCCTCGACGATTTCGATCCCGATGCGGTCGAGGGCCACGAACAACTCATCGAGTTTTTCGGCCGTGCTGGCTTCGTCAGGAAGGTAATTGCTGACTTGCTCATACGTCAAATAACCTTGATTACGTCCCAACTCGACGAGTTGACTAAGGTCCTTTGTTAGGCTTTCCATCTGCTCCACTCCTTTGGATTTCGGAAAAAATATCGACGACCAGACTTCCATGTCCAGTCGCTGGGTCTACGGTTGCTCGATCCGATGCTTGAGTTGCGCTTGGCGTATGAGCGACTCGAGCAGATCGATTTGCGATTGGTCATCGAGCGAGCGATCTTCTAAGGCATCTCTTTGCGATCGCACAGGGTCTGATCCATCCTGGATCGCCCATCGCTCGCAGAGCGATTCGAGTCGCGCATGGGCATCCATGGTCGACTTGGTTGCCTTGATGATGGCTTGCTCTTGAATCCTCACAAGGATGTTTTTAAGGGCAGGTTCCTCGGTTGCGGTCAAGACGCTTTGAAAATCCAAAGCGTGACCATCGAGTTCCAAATCCAAATAAAGTTGAAAAACAGCTAACGAGGTCGGCGAGGACATGTGCTCTCTTGCAATTCGCTCGATGGCCATCGGAACCAAATCGGTATGCAAGACCAAGATCTCGATGAGCTCAACTTCGCTAGGCGAAAGTTCGCTAAAGCGATACTCGATCGTTTGGGGCTTTCGCTCCTCGACTCCTTCTGTCTCGATCGCATCGGAACGGACCGACCAACGCTTGGATTGCTTGCGCAAATCCTCAAGCCTGAGTCGAAGCTGGGGCGTAGAGACGCCGAATTGGCGACTGAGTCTGGACATGATCTGCTCGATACGTAGACCAGTCCTCGAATCGGACTGACTCGACTCTGGGATCTTGGCAAGCGAGCTCAGGACGCTATCGAGCGCCGTGGTGGCCCGATGGGTATCGAGCAGTGGATCAAAACCTTGACAGGCCGTGCGAATTTTATATTCCAAAGCATCGACCGCCTGGGGAATAAGCTCCCGCATCGCATCCCCACCGTAACGCAACAGATAGTCGCAAGGGTCGAGCTGCTCGGGCAACGATAGGATCCTTAAATCCATCGACTCGGAAAGAAACAGTTCAAGGATCTCCCCGGTTCGCTTCTGACCGGCTTGGTCCCCGTCGAGCATCAACACGACCGAATCGCAATAGCGTTTGAGCAACCGGATGTGGTTTTCGGTCAAGGCCGTGCCGCAGCAAGCCACCGCGTTGTCGATTCCATACTGATGGGCCATCATCACATCGGTATAGCCCTCGACGACCACGGCCACTCTCCCCTTGGTGATCGCATCCTTGGCCAAGTTCAACCCATAGAGCGTTTGGTTCTTCTGATAGAGCCTCGTCTCGCTGCAATTGATGTACTTGGCCGAATCGCTCGGGGCCCCAGGAAGCACTCGCCCCCCTAAGGCAATGGGGCGCGATTGCGGATCGTGAATCGGGAAAATCAATCGATCGCGAAACCGATCGTACCGCGAGTCGTTGGTGCCCCGGGCAAGCAGACCGACTTTTTCCAACGCATCCAAAGAAACCTTGGCAGCCACAGCCCGATCGGCAAGCCAACTCCAAGACTCGGGAGCATACCCAAGACCAAATCGCTCCACATAGGAGGCCTCAAGCCCCCGGCTTTGAACATACTCCCGAGCTATATGAGCCTCGGGAGCTTGTTTCAAACACGATCGAAACTCCCCGACGGCCCAGTCCAAAGCCCGATACAACGTACGCTTATCCTCGGCCGAGACTCCCTGGGCCTTCGATGCGACCGTATCGATCACGATCCCAGCCTTGTCGGCCAAGTACTGCAAAGCCTCTGGGAAGCTCAATCCCTCGCGCTGCATCACAAAACTAAAGACATCGCCCCCAACATCGCAGACCCAACACTTCCAACTCTGTCGCTCGGGATTGATCTGCATGCTCGGACGACGGTCGTCATGGAACGGACAACGAGCCACAAAATTTCGACCCTGGCGCCGCACCTCCGAATACCCGGAAATAATCTCGACAATGTTGACCGCCAGCCGGACTCGCTCCTTGGTCTGATTGTCAAAAGTCGTGCTCATGGAAAATCCGGTGTTTACAAGCGGGCAGAGTTTTTGGTATTTCCAACATCATGGTCGAAAGGACCATTTCGACCCACCTTGGTGAGCCATGCGTTTGGGGCAAAGAGTATCTTCGATCGAAATCCCCCAAGTCAACATCAGTCGACTTGGTTTCTCTAGGATTGGAATTTTTCTTTTTCCGATCCAAACCCTAAGGATGCACGGTCCAGTCCTTGCTAGCTATCGCCTCGCCTCCGTTGGGGCTGACCAAGGCGTCGAGCTCGGCAATCGTGGTCGTCTTGGGAAGGATCATCGCATTGCCCCGTGTGTCGATCCCTAAAGCGACTTCGGCATGCAATCCACCGATGGACGCCATCGGCACGCTGCCAAACCTAGCCCCTGAGACACCCACGTCTATGTCGCCCGGTTCGGTCCAAGCGACAATCCCATTGCCGGTCTCGACCAATAGCAACGTCGGCGAATCGGTGACTTGCGTCCGACCCAATGGACCACTTGGAGGAAACACCGTTGCATTACCGGTCAAGAGCACGAAATTCGGCTGCTTGGTCCCATAAGCATCCGGGGAATTCGAACTGCAAAAGACCTCGGGCATCCTCTGCATCAACGACATATTCAGCGGGCTATTCCAAGGTTGATCCAATGCAAACTCGTCGTAAAGATCCTTGTGACCTAAAAACGGCAAGATCAACACTCGCCACGATAGCAGGGGCTTGCCGGTCGAATCGACAAGACTCGCTGGAGGATAGGTCCCATAGCGATCGCAGTAGGCGTTTAAGGCCGTGGCGATCGCCTTCATACGGGTCAAGTCATTGTTGCGATCGGCGATCTTCATCTGCCTACGCAATGCCGGCAAACCTACGAAAAGACCAGCGAGCAACATCGTCGCGAGCAAAACCCCCGAGATTCCAACGATGGCTCTTAGCAAAGCTCGATCGGCCTTGTCCCCACGACCCGAGGATTCGCCCACGGGCTTCTGCCGGGAGGCTTTGCCCGTCTGAACGGCCATCACCAACCGTCGCTCAGCGTCGCGCGTAGGCATGACCACCGGCCTTCCACACTCGGCGCAAGGCCCACTCATTCCGAGAAACTCCTCGGCGACTTGCATGCGGCTCAAGCAAAACGGGCAAGTGAATTCAAAAGCCATGAAAGTCACCCGATCCGAGCCGTCAATCGCTCGACGTTTTGGTTCCAATGAACTGATAGTAAGGCGTTCGGACCAAGGGCATGTAAGGTACCTTGGCGCGCTTTTCCTCAAGCCACTGGCGTTTGAAGTGCTGCTCGAGGAAAGGCAAATGATCTGGACTTGGAAACACATTGTCTCCGGAGAACCAAACCGGCCAAAAGGTCCGATTGAACCAACCATGCTTGGCCAGCCCCTGGGCAGGGTACTTGCGAGCCACATAGAAATCGATCACTCCGATGCTTCCCCCTGGACGCAAAATTCGAAGCGCATTTTCAATCGCTCCAAACCAATCGGGAATCATCGTCAAGGAGTAAGAAAACGTCACCACATCGACTTGACCAGACGGTGGGCTCCATCGGGTCGCATCGGCCGCTACGGCTTGCACATTCCCCCAGCCGTTTTTGCTCACTCGCTTCTGGACGACCCCCAAGAGCGATTCGGCTAGATCCACGACATAGATCTTCTCAAACTTGTTTATCGCCGGGCCGATGAACTCTAGATTCGCTCCGGTCCCGCCCCCGAAATCCACCCATGTGCCTTTGTGGCTCTGTCCGAGTCGCTCATAGACCTCCTGTCGGCCTTGGAGCAACCGCTTGCGAAAATCGTCATAGTGCTCGGCTTGGCCCGCATAAAAATTCTCCATCCGCTGCGCATGGTCTTTTCCACGCACAGGACGCAGGAGCAAATGATAAAGGACTTTCAAGTCGTTGAGAAAGGACATTTGCTGAGTGGAGAAAGGCGACTATGAAAAAACCAGGGACCCGGTTCGAGTCCCTGGTTCGTATTGCAAAGCATCGACCGAAATCTAGAAACCCTTGAACGGGTGCGATGCGGTATCCTTCTTGGCAACCATCTGAGCGACCGTCGGAAGACCCTTCATCGCATTGGCGATCGCATCGACCGTCGCCTTGTAGTTGTAGTCGTAGATCTTGCGATCATCGCTAGCTGCAGGGTGAATGAACACGCCGCAGACGATCACCAAGTTTTCGGCTTGATCGGCTGGAATCACGCCGCTGCCGACGCTGTCTGCCACAGCCTTGGCAACTGCGAATTGGGCAGGGCCAAACATCTGCACAGCCTGCTTCATCCCCTTGATCGTCACCTTCGTAATCATCACTGTCGAAGGTTTAACCGCTACGTTCGGCTCCAAGACCGCCAGCAAGTTCGAGTGGCCGCTGCTCTGGGTTGACAACGCATTGGCAAAGGCGATGCCAACTGGCCCATCCTTGCTCCCAATCATCAAATCGATGTGTGCAATTTCATTGCCTTCGCCCACCAAGGCTTCGCCGACATAGTAAGACATGGACCAAAATCCTATCGTTCTAGAGACACTGAGACGGAGTTTTCGCGACTTGAGCGCGTTTCTTGAACTCTGAGGGTAGCAAACCGCTACATTCTTGCAACGCTTTGGACAAACACTTTGCGCCCGTGTTCCGTTAAAAAATCTTGAGAACTCCTACAAACAAATCCAGCTATTTCCACCCGAAATCAGTGGATTTTTCCGATCGATCCGGTTAATTTGATGGGGCTAGGCATCCTATTTTTATGAATGGCACAGCACTTGCATTCCGAAAATAGAATCCGAGGCGTTCCCCCCGGATTTTTCCCTAGCCACTCCGAAACCATTCTCTTCGATCTTCGATGGAGGCCACCGCGATGAAAAACTTGCTCCGCCACTTGGCTCTTTCTCTTGCCCTGGCTCCCATCTCAGGGTTGCTCGGCTCGACCACTTTTGCAGCCGATACCGAAAATGGTATCTCCACTCCAAAAGCCAACGTTTTGGCTCGCTCCAAGAAGGCCGAACCGGCCAAACTCGGAAACGCCAAACGCGTCGCTATGTTCGATGCGATGGACCAAGGCCTCATCAGCGTCGAATACATCGGCAAGGACTCCAAACAAGCCAACATCATCTTCCGCAACAAATCCGATGAATCCATCGATGTTGTCCTCCCAGAAACCTTCGGAGCCGTTCCCGTAGTGGCTCAAGGCATGGGTATGGGCGGCATGATGCGCGTCGAACCTGACCGACCCCGCAAAGTCACCGTCGCTACCCTCTGCCTCGAACACGGCAAAGCCGACCCGACCCCACGCATGAAATACCGAATCGTGCGTCTCTCGGAAGTCAACGCCAACCCAGAAGTCGCAGAACTTTGCAAAGCGTTAGCCCAAGGCAAAGTCCCACAAAACACCGCACAAGCCGCAGCTTGGCACATCGCGAACGGCCTGTCCTGGGAAGAACTCGCCAGCAAGCCTCGCATGATCTCCCAATACACCGGAATCGAACTCTACTTCTCCAACAACGAAATCCAAAACGCTCTGCGGCTCACCGGCTGGGTAAGCCAAGCCGCCGCAGCGACCGAATCACACGCTAGCCCCGGGGACCAACTCCCCTCCTCCGGTGAGTCGGCTCTGCTGAGCTCACCAGGTGAAAGCGCCGACGCCCAAGACGCATCGGCTCAAAAACAATAATCCCCTGTATTTCGTTGAGCATTTCACACAAGACGCTCGGGTTTGCACCCGGGCGTCTTGGCATTTCCACCCCAAGACTTGACGTTTCCCACACAATGCCGACGATGGGGACGTCCAATCATCCACTCCCAATCGAGCCAATCCCAGTTTTCATTACCACCCGTTTCCCACAGGAGCACCGCACTATGGCCGTTCTGGTCACCAAACAAGCACCCGATTTCACCGCCGAAGCCGTCCTCAAGGATGGTTCGTTCGCCAAACTGAGCCTGAGCCAATTCAAAGGCAAATACGTCCTGCTGTTCTTCTATCCCCTCGACTTTACCTTCGTCTGCCCAACCGAAATCATCGCCTTCTCCGAGCGAGCCAAAGAATTCAACGACCTGGGTGTCGAAGTCATCGGCGTGTCGGTCGACAGCCACTTTTCTCACCTCGCCTGGAGAAACATCCCTCGCGACCAAGGGGGCATCGGACCGATCCAGTACTCGTTGGTCGCCGATCTGGATAAACAAATCTCACGAAACTACGACGTGCTCGTCGGAGACGCCGTCGCCCTGCGTGGTCTGTTCCTGATCGACAAGGATGGGATCGTTCGCCATCAAGTCGTCAACGATCTGCCCCTGGGGCGCTCGGTCGACGAAGCTCTCCGAATGGTCAAAGCCCTCCAATTCTTCGAAAAGAACGGCGAAGTCTGCCCCGCTGACTGGAAGGAAGGCAAACGGACAATCAAACCAGGCGTGAACGAAAGCAAAGAGTTCTTCGGCGCCGAATACAAAAGCTAACACCACCCTTAAGTGTTAACTTTTACCAGTGTTCTCGGGCATCCTTATGGCTGGTGTGACTTCCCATGAAACCCGATCCCCCCGAGCCGTCCAAACTGACCCACGTCGATCCATCCGGCAATGCCTGGATGGTCGATGTCGGGGATAAAGCCGTGACGGCAAGAAAGGCGATCGCTCTCGGGAGAATCACCATGTCCCAAGAGGCTGCCCGTGCAATTCAATCCAACGCGATCTCCAAAGGGGATGCGTTGGGTGTGGCTCGCATCGCCGCCATTCAGGCCGTTAAGGCCACCTCGAACTTGATCCCGCTTTGCCACCCCTTGCCGATCGATTCGGTCAGCGTCGAGCATCAATGGATCTCCGAACAGGTTCTCGAATGGCGAGTGACGGTCCAAAGTACGGGGAAAACCGGTGTGGAGATGGAAGCACTTACAGGGGCCAGCGTGGCGACTCTGTCCATCTACGACATGGCCAAGTCTTTGGATCGTACAATGGTCATAGGCCCTATCTTCCTCAAGGAAAAAACCGGGGGAAGCCGAGGCGATTTCCAGAAAGCCGAATAAACAAGCGATGGACACCTCCGAAACCTCGACGCTCAACGCCTTCCCAAACACCTCGCGAAGCTTTGAAAATCAAGTTCCAGCAAACGCATCCCAACCCGACGCGAACGAACAGAAATACCGCGAAGCGTTTTCTAAAGCCGCCCGATGCATCGGCCCGCACCTGCGATCCTTCGAGGAAGAACTCTCCTCTCAACTCGTCAGCAGCAACCCCCAGATCGATCGGGTCCTGAAGTATGTCGCTCGGCTCGGTGGCAAACGTCTCCGGCCCGCTCTGACTTTCCTGACGGCCGAATTGTTCGGAGCTAGCACCGAAGAGACCATGAGGCTTGCAATGGTCGTCGAGATGGTCCATACCGCAACCCTCGTCCACGACGATGTGCTCGACTCGAGCGGCCTGCGACGCCACCAACCTACCGTCCATGTCCGATGGGATGTACCGACGAGTATCCTTATCGGCGACTGGCTCTTTACCCACGCCTACGGACTTGCCAATGCCGGCCAGTCGACTCTCCCCGGACGATGGATCGCCGATGCGGCCAAGCGAGTTTGCGAAGGGGAAATCCGACAAAACCAAACCATCGGAAACTGGGAACTCTCCCAAGAGGAGTATTTCGACATCCTCTCGTGCAAGACCGGAGCCCTCTGCGGTGCAAGCTGCGCGATGGGTGCTTGGTCGACATCCGCCCCAGCATGGCGATGCGATGTCCTCCAATCTTTCGGCAACAAACTAGGCCTCGCCTTCCAAATCTTCGACGATTGGCTAGACGTATGGGGCGATCAAAGCCCCTCGGGAAAAACGCTCGGAACCGATTTCGCACACGACAAACCGACCCTACCCTGGATCTACCTGCTTGGTAATTTTAACTCAACCGATCGCCAAGCTTGGTTCAGCCTCTACAACTCCGATCCCCAAGCCGCCAAGGCCGAACTTCAATCGCTGCTCAAACAGAGCGACGCCTCTGGATACACGCTCGGTTGTGCCAAAGGTTTTGCCCAAAGCGCCTGCGAAGATCTCCGTAAAGCAGTCGGGGGATTTGAATTGAGCGAGCGCCAAACCCAAGCACTACGGGCTCTCGAAGAGATTGCCAAGGCAAGCGTTGCTCGGGCCGGATAGCACAAGCTCAACGGCCCGCAGTGCCCGAGTGTGAGTGCGTCGAAATCCGATGCGATGCGCGAACGATCGATCTAATGAGTCTCGATCGGCACTCTGACCGTGCAAAGCGTTCCGCTCGGAATGGCTCGCTCGAAACGGATCGAGCCGCCGAGTCCCTGGATCACGTTGCGGGTTAGGAATACGCCCATTCCCATCCCTTTGCCAACTTCTTTAGTCGTGAAGAACGGCTCCCCGATACGTCGAAGCACTTCGTCGCTCAGACCGCTTCCTGCATCCAAGATTTGCAACTGCCAGACCCGTTGGTCCGGCTTGTCCATGAGGATGGTCGAGGACAAAGAAACAGACGAGGTAGGCTCCGAGGCATCCAAGCCGTTTTGAAGCAAGTTGCGAAGCGCTTGCGACAGAGCCTGTTTTGGGAGCATCCCCTTGAAATCCCCAACAGCCTTCTCCATCGACAAATCCACACGATGCGGCTCGCGCATCGCCGAAAGCGTCTCGTCGATGATCTCCTTTAACGCCACGGGATGGAGACGTTCAGCGGCCGCCTCACCAGCGCCACTTTTCATGCGATGCAAGATATCCTTGCATCGCGAAAGCTCCTCGCGAATCAGACCAAAGTCCCGCTTGACCTTATCGGGAATCTCTGGCTTGTCGAGCCTGCGGGACAACTCTCCTGCAATCACAGCGATGGTAGAAAGG
>JAJTFB010000027.1 GCA_021300015.1 Pirellula sp.
TATTCTGGAAAATCCAAGCTCAGGCCTCTTTGATTTGCCCGACCTACCTTGGTTGGAGGCTTGAGGCAGCACCCTCGATTGGCCGATGCACACCGGCAGACAAGTGCCGCCCTCTGGGCTAAAACCAAACAGCCACAAGCAGAACGATTGAGCATCTATAAGGCGAAAAAATCATCCTCCAGTTGAGGGTATTGCACGAGTTTTTCACCGGTCTGGTTTTGGACTCTTGGGTACTTGGTCCCTTTGGCGGGTTCATTAGGACGCTTCCTGCTTCGCGAGATTTTAAAGACCCACTCATCTCCCCAGTCAAAGAGGTAGAAGAGGTATCGATCCGGCGGCAGGGGGAACATGTCTTTGAGTTTTTTGGGTATGACTCGACCGTCATCGTCATCGAACATTGTGCGGCTACGGCTTCTATCGGTCCTCGAAATGAAGAAGCAATAGAGATGATCGTTATCGAAGTCGACAGCGTCTTGGATGGCGTAGTGCAGGTCTTCGAGCGTCGATGATTCATCGATTTCGATGTCGGCCGACCATCCATTTTTATAATACAAAGCTCGAATCAGGGTAATTTTCAGCGTGATGATCATCGTGCCTCCTTGGTAGTCAAATTTTGCGATTGGATTCTACCAGAAACGGCGGCTCAGATCAGTGCCGTACGGCGTTCTTGAAGCAGGGCGATTCCTCGCTTGGCCTCGATGATTGAGGGGGTCGAGATTGGCGGTTTCAGTGTCCAGGAAATCGTCGATCTCCTAGCCCATCAACGCAACCTGTGTGAACCTTGCATTGCTGCGCGACCGAGGTGTCGCCATGCCAGTCCCACGATTCGATCTCAAAATTCCGCTCGGCTGCGCGATGCTCAAGCCTTATTCCGAGCTCTTGGACTTGGCGACCTTCGCGCCTTTGCGGTGAGTTTCGCACGCTTTCCGACGGCGCACCGGCCCAAAAATCCCTAAAGAACCCGACCTAGCGAAAGCGGGTCTGCGAAACGAAAAAACCCAAGGAATCCCTTGGGTTTGTCTCGATCTGTCGTCTTTAGGCCGACGCTGGCTTTTCACTAGGAATAGGCGATATTGGACTCGAACCAACGACCTCAACGATGTCAACGTTGCGCTCTAACCAACTGAGCTAACCGCCCGCTTTTCTTGCGTACCCGAGATTGTCTGGCTCGGACCGGGATTGTCAAGTCCAAGCCGAATCGATACCCTCGACCTTGGTTGCCCAGCCGACGCAAGAGGTGTATCCTTTTGTTCGGCTTTCGCGGCTCAACCCATCGCCCATTTTACCCGCTTTTCCTAGATTTTTCCCAAGGCTCTCGCCTACCACGCTCCAGCGTCCAAGGCGATCAAAATTAGTTCCACACAATGTCCAATACCCACCGCGTCGTTATCACCGGACTTGGCGTCATCTCCCCCCTAGGCCGCCAACTCGACGAGTTCTGGAACCACCTGGCCCTCCAAAAATCAGGGATCGGCCCCCTCTCCAGCTTGCCCCTGGACGTTATCCCTTGCAAATTCGGCGGACAAGCCTCCTGCTTTACCGGCGAAATCTCCGAATTCGGCCCCCTCGACAAAAACCTGCAACGGTCCATCAAAAAGAACCAAAAAGTCATGTGCAGGGAAATCGAAATGGGGGTCGCCGCCTGCCAACTCGCCCTGCATGACTCCGGTCTGGCGAACCCCGAACTCCGTGACCCAGACCGCTTCGGCATCGTCTTCGGCAGCGATTACATCATCACCCGCCCCGAAGAATTCGGCGACGGTATCGCCGCTTGCCGAGACGATTCCCACGAATTCCAAATGCCCATGTGGCCCCAAACCGGTCGACCCCAGGTCAACCCGCTGTGGCTCCTGAAGTACCTTCCCAATATGCCCGCAAGCCACGTGGCGATCTACAACGACCTGCGAGGACCAAGCAACTCCGTGACGATCCGAGAAGCCTCCAGCGCCGCCTCGATCGTCGAAGCCGTCTCGGCCATCCGACGAGGGGCCGCCGATGTGATGATCGCAGGTGCCACCGGCTCGCGCATGGAACCCCTGCGGGCCTTGAACTTCATGTCCACCGAACCGATGGCCAGCCACCGCGATAACCCCGCCGAAATGGCCCGTCCCTACGACTTGACCCGCGACGGAAACCTCGTCGGCGAAGGTGCCGGCGCCCTGGTCCTCGAATCCTTCGATCGCGCTGTGGCTCGCGGCGCGAAAATCTGGGGCGAAATCGTCGGCGGTGCAAGCTCCGCAGTCGGGGATGTCACCGGAAAAAATGCCCATCGCGATCATATCCGAACCGCGATCGCCAACGTTACCCGAAACCTGCTCGACCAAGCCACCAAAGCCGGTGTCGACTTGGCTCCCGACCAATGGCACTTCCACGGCTGCGGCAAAAGCGATGTCCAAGGCGATGCGAGCGAAGCGGCCGGAATCCGCGATGCGCTGGGCGATCGCGATGTCCCCGTGACCGCCGCAAAAAGCTACTTCGGGAACCTCGGTGCAGGCTCCGGTTCGGTCGAGATCATCGCCAGCCTCCTGGCCCTCGAACACCAACAACTCTTCCCAGTCCTGAACACCAAAACCGTCGACCCAAAATGCCCAATCCGCGTCGCGAAATCCTCAGACCCCGCAGGACATGCCTTCGCCCACGTGGCTTACTCCACCCAAGGCCAAGCATGCGGCGTTTTTGTCAGACGCATTTAGTCCAACCGCAGTCGGGAAATTGACCCGATCGGTCCCGAAGCCGACTTTCGAGTACGAGTCCCCTCACATTCTGCGGGAGAGCCAAAATGCTGAGCCTGCGGAATATCGCGATCGGCCAAGCAGTCCTCTGGTTGCTTGCACTTGCACAAAATAGCTTCTACTGGCACTACCTCCCCGAACGCGTCGCAACCCATTTCAACGGCTCGGGAAAACCCGACGGCTGGATGAGCCGCGATAACGCGACGATGACCATGATGGCCCTCCAAACCCTTATGCCGCTGATGTTCATCGGCTTGGGATACGCCATCTACCGCATCCCGACCTCCCTGATCAATATCCCTCACCGCGAATTCTGGTTCCATCCCGATCGCCGAGATGCCGCCATCCAATTCATCGCTCGAAACACCGCCGTCTTCTCACTCGGCCTCTCGCTGTTCTTTATGGGCATCAACCACCTGACGTTCCGCGCCAATACCAACGGTGGAATCCTCGAACCTGTCGGATTCTGGATTCTCATGGGCACCTTCCTTGCCTTCACGAGCGTTTGGGTTTTCTGGCTCCTAGCACGCTTCAGCCTTCCAAAGAACCATCGATAAGCCCCGTTCACGCGACAGAACGAAGCAGCCACTCCCCACAGGCCCAGGACCGTCAAATCGACATTTAGAACGTTTCAAGGAAACGTGGGTTTTAAGGCTAAAGATCTCGGCTCCTAAGGGGATTTGGTAGCAGCAGCCTGACTCGCCTTGGCCTACTCGGGGATACCGGAGGAGCTCAGGGTCAGGCGGAAGTCCCCAACGGCTTCCCGACGGCCAGCGGAGGATTTTTCCAGTGTAGAGCCATTGTCCCCAATGGCTCTACACGACGCTTTAGCGGCGGCGTCTTACGGCTGTTCGGCTGTTTGCCTTACTAGCTGCGGTGGCTTCGGGCTCCGATCGATTGGGGACAATCGATCTACCATCATCCACGCTCGAACACTCTAGAAACCGCTGAATATTTAGACTTGGGCTGCCCTTCGCCACCCGTCTTCGAATTGCTAGCACAAAACCCCTCTTTTCGAGCCGACGGGACCTGATTTCGGGGCCTGATTTCCGACAAGTACTACGGAACGTTAAAGTCTCGGTAGGAGGCAGGCCGACGACACTGAAACGGATTGTAAGGATGGTGACGGATTTGCTGGTTGCGACGGTTTTGAAGACAAGGGAGTCTATGGTAGGCATCGTAGCGAAGACACAGCATGCCTACGCGCTCGATCCGAAACGGTCTTTAGGAATCCATCGCAAGTCGATCCGAGTCCTAGGATTCGCGTTTGCTTGGGTTCTAGGTTCCTTCGGAGTGGTCCTCGGACAAGAGCTTCCAACGGTCCCGCAGGTGCTCCCCAGGCCGATCGGATCGCCCAGCCCAGCCTCCGAGCCTCAGGGCAAATCCTCTGCGGTCTTGGACTTGATCTACCCGCTCTCGAACGCAGACGCCAAGCTCGAGCTTTTCATTGGACAAGCTCGGACACTGACGCTGAAAAAACCGATCGCCGAGGGCAAGGTCGTCGGAGTGGTCGCAGTGGGAGACCCGAGCATTGCGGACTTCGAAATCCTCCCGAACCCTCGTATGTTGCGGTTATCGGGAAAGCGTGCTGGGGTGACGGACCTGACGATCATCTTGGCGGACGATTCGAGTCTGACCCTTCAGGTTTTTGTGCAGTACGATCTTGAGCTTTTACAAGCTCAGGTGCATCAGCGATTCCCCGATGCCGACATCAAAATTTCCCAGTTGCGAGAAAGCTTGATTCTCGAGGGACAAGTGCGCAGCGCTGCGGTTGCGGCCCAAATTGTTGCGATCGCCGAAGCTTGGATGCCCAAAGGTTCAGGAACATCAAGAAACGCATCGGGCAGTGGGGCTCGGCAAGGGGCCGAGCTCATGCAGTCGATCGAAGAGAAAGCGACCGTGGATCCCGACCCCAATACTCCTGAAGCGAGTCAGGACTTTGCAGGGATGGAAGTGGGAAATCGGTCCCCGTCGAGCGGTCAAGCCACCGCCGGTAGTATTCTGAATCTGCTCCGAGTCCCCGGCACGCAGCAGATCATGTTGCAGGTTCGAGTCGCGGAACTCAACCGTACAGGGATGCGTGAAGTCGGCGCGGATTGGATTTTCGCATCCAACAACGGCGACGTCATCGGTACCAACATCAGCGGCAATGTGGTGACGGCCCAGGGTACGGTCGGAAGCAATGGGCTTTCCTCGTCCGGCACCGGCAACGTGCTTGGATCCAACGGGACTGCGTTCGGAATATTCCCAAGTGCCAACTTTGACGTACTTTTGCGAATTCTGCGAAAGAACGCCTTGCTGTCGATTCTCGCAGAACCAAACCTTGTGGCCATGAGCGGGCACGAAGCTAGTTTTCTAGCGGGCGGTCAATTTCCCGTACCGGTCGTAAGCGGGCTAGGGGGACAGGTCTCCATCCAGTACAAGGACTTTGGTGTGCAATTGAGATTCACTCCGACAATCATCGATGAGGAAACGATACGTTTGAATGTTGCGCCCGAGGTCAGCACCATCGACGAATCGATAGGAACGACCCTGGTACCCGGCGGTATCCCCACTCCTGGAATCAACACCCGCAAAGTCAATACGACCGTCGAGATGCGAGAGGGCGAAACGCTTGCGCTGGCCGGCTTGCTCGAAGTCGCTATCGATGCGCAAACCACCCGCATCCCCGGACTCGGCGATCTGCCTTACCTGGGCCCATTCTTCAGCAACACCACGCATCAGCGTGTCGAGAAGGAATTGCTGGTGCTCGTCACGCCATTCTTCGTCGCCGCAAGTCCGAACTGCGAGCAGTTTGCGCTACCGGGTTCGGATCTGCTAGAGCCCAACGATTTGGAGTTTTACCTACTAGGTCGCATCGAGGGAAAGACCGGGCGTTCCTTCGGTACGACGCAGTCTTGGGAGGACCCGTGGAACTGCGTCGAGAGGATGAAGCTCGAGCGTCAGTGTATTCATGGTCCTGTAGGATTTTCAAGGTAATCGCATGCGAAAACAACCTAACTGGAATCGAGTTGCGGCGCAATCCATCGGGCTTGCCGTGATCCTTGTCTTTGCACCGGATCGTGAACTCTTTGCGTTTCAGGAACCCTCGGTCTGCTCGCGCTGCCAAAACATTGGCTCATGCGTCCCGAAAATGCAAGACTACCCTGCCTTCCAGAGCACCTACGGGAATCCTTATCGAATCAGCGATTGCCGCAATGAGGACTGCCAGAGCTCGGCCGTCCAACGATGGAAACGGAGCATGCAGCAGAGCCATTGGGGCTATCCAGAGCACTTTCAGAAAAATGCATTTGGCGCTGCAAACCGAAACGCTTTTTCGGCAAATATCCGAGATGGAGCCCTCGAAAAAACGATCCTTTATCAAATAGACTTCTACCCAGAAAATTCGCCACAAGCCCACATGCTCACCCCCAAGGGTCTTGAACGACTGGAAAAAGCCCTATGTGTCTCTCAAGCTTATGGAACCGGTCTGCAATTCGAGCAAGCCGAGCGCGCCGAATTGAACGACCAGCGTCGCGCGTGGTTGGCTGAACATCCCGAAGTACTTGCTGCGGGAATCTCCTCGGTCGATATCCGACAGGCAAAGCGTCCGATGGGAATCCAAGCCGCAGAGGCGATACGACGCTACCAGCAGGGCATCTCCAGTCCGGTCGGCGGGGCACCGTTATACCAAAATTCCGCATCGCCCGCAGGTCTTCCTCAATCGGGTGTTCGTTAAGGACGGCTACTCTACCTATGCGAAATACCTTCCAACAACTTGTGCTTCTCGCTGCAGTCTTCGTTTGGCCTGCAATCTCAGGCTGCAGTTCCTGGCGATCCTGGCAAGCCACACCTGATTCCAAATCCAAATCTTCGATCGCTCAGAAGCCTCTAGGGATATTCGGTGCAAAGCCTGACACACGCCAAGCGCAAATCGATCTGCTGATGGCTGCTGCCGAACAGGCTGAAGCAAAACGCGAGGATCCAGAGGCGATGAAAAAATACCAAGAAGTCCTCGCCATGGATCGGAAAAACACGATGGCACACCATCGACTAGCCCTGATTTCCGTCCGATTGTCCGCGAGCGAGCAAGCCAAAGAGCACTTTGAAACCGCCCTGGAGTTGTCTCCATCGGACGATTCGATCCTGGCCGACTATGCCTATTGGCACTACCTAAACGGCAGAAATCAAGACGCTCTGCACTGGGTTGATCAAGGCTTAAAAAAGTCCCCCTATTTTCAGAGGTACCACAACATCAAAGGGCTCGCCCAGGCCCGTGAACGCCAATTCGAACCTGCCGTTGCCAGCTTCCTGGCCTCGGGATGCAACCAACAAGAGGCTTGGGCAAACATCGGACACGTGCTGTTGCTCGATGGAGATGTCCAATCCGCCGAATACTGGATAGGCCACGCGGCTCAAAGCGATCAAGGATCCCAGGTCGCCAAAAAGACCCACAAGGTTATCCAAGCCTCCTACGAATCGTCGCAGCCTCAGGCTCCCATAGCTCGGTAGGATTCGATCATCAGGACCCCGATCGCGACGGGAACCGCATACGGTATCAAAACCGATCGCCGATCCGCTGAGCCATAAATATCATCGATCCGTGCCTTGTTGCAAACCGCGCTCGAGCCGAGCTCCCGGATCCCTCTGATTTCCATGGCAAGACCGGCTCGCGGTGCCTGTCGGACCATGCCGATGTACCTGAAGGCTATCGATGCCAAGCAGAGTACTCCCAGTAGGATGCTGCTTACGAGAAACACACCGACAATGCCACGAGGGCCGTACCATGCACCCAACGCAGCCAGCCATTTGACATCTCCGGCGGTAACTCCGCCCATAGCATAAAAAGGAATAAGCAAGCCAAATCCGACCAGAACGCCCAAAAGCCCCATAGCAGTACCAGTCCAAAGCGTATTGCTTGCGCTCCAGACCAATCCCATCATCAGCGTCAGCAATACCGCACGATTGGAGATACGATAATGCAAAAGATCGCCCCATGCGACTAGAGTCGTGATCGCCAGCACCATGGAGGACTTGAGAGAGAAAACAAAAAGGTCGTCGTGCATCGCAATCACTGAACGAGGAAAATCGATCGTCCGATGGCTTGACTGTCCGTAGCGGGCGCTCGGATCTCGATCGAACTCCCGCCCAAAATATTCAAGCTTGAAACCACACATTTTGTACCAAGAACACTCGTCCCGGAGATCCGCAGCGGCATCCATTTGCCATAGAAGACCCCTGATAGGTTCGGTTGGTTGGTATTCCCCGTAATGACCATGTACTGCTGGTTGTGTCGGCGTTGATAGAACGTCATCCCATTGAACTCCGAGGCCACTGCTTTGGCTCCCGGGTAAAGCGACGCATAGTCGTACTTCAGCGTATCGATCGGGTTGAATCGAAGCGATGCGACGAGCCAGATCGGCCCAAAGGTCGTCGAGGCCACCGCCGGTGGCGTCATCGCTGCGTCGTCGCGATCAGGGGCTCCTGTGTTCGCATCGTAGTTTGCTCCCGTCGAATAGAACATCAAACCGTCACCAACGACATTTCCACCCGTGATTCGAATGACCTCAGGGGACGCCACACGCGCAGTGACCACGTAAATCCCAGGAACAAAGTAGACCCTACCTCCTGAAATCCAAATACGCGTATAAACACCAGGATGAAGAATGATGTCCCCAGCACTTGCTGTATAAAGTCCACCGGCGATGACCTCATTGTTCATGGCCACTCGATTCAGACCTGAGGTATCGTAGGCAAGCCCGTTGACGGAGGTACTTGTCACGGTGACCGATCCTCGAAATCGGTTATCGACCCCGTTGCTGGCACTCGGAGTGGCCAGCGAAAGGAATGGGTCGGCAAAGGGAGGAACCTTGGTTCGCACCGGCGAGATGGCGTCCAGAACGCGAGGTTTGATCCCCGTGGGGTTGTCAACCCCGCCGACACTGTCGGCCACATCAGCAAAAATCCCAAAGTTTGAAGTTGGTAGTCCTACGGAGATCGCCGTGGAACTGTTGCCGTTGCCGATAGGATTGCCGTATTGGTCCAAGCCTCCTCCCTCGGAATTGACCATGATTCGACCGTGCACGCGCAGCGACGAGGTACTGCTGACAGCCAAACCAGGATGGGCTTGGGGATTGAGGGTCAAGAGACTCGGCTCAGGAATGAACATCTCATCCCCGGCAACGCTCTGGGCGGTCACCTCCATCGATGGGCTGCTGAACCAAGACCGACGGAGCATCCAAGTCCCGATTTCCCGTCGAGCGGTGACCTGGATGTAACCGGGGAGTCCAGCATACTCGCCGTTCGTCGGAGGGGTCTGTATATCTGCAAGCCTCGAATCGGTTGGATTCAAAATGGTCAGATAAGTCAGTGCGGTATTTCTGGCGCTGTTGGGCGATCGTGTCGAACCGAGCTTCCGAGCCCCGGCAAGTGCCGCCGCATCGGCAATGTTCTGGCATCGCCTCCAACCATAGTTGATCAACGCCAAATCGTGGATCAACGCCAAAAAACCAAGAAAGAGCGTCATGCTCAATGCGAACAACACGAGATAAGCACCCCGGCGATTTGCCGTTTTTTTACACGACTTTTTCGGTCCGCAACGAGAGGCTCGCGCCATAGGAACAATACCGTGAATCTAATGCATGATGGTGAACGTGACGCTCGCCGACGCTTTTGACAAGCGGCTTTTTAAATCCGGCGAGCCACCGATTTCGACATCGAACGGATCCGACAGGTTGAAGGACGCGATGGTCACTTCGACTCGATCTCCTCGGGATGCATCGTTCCCCCCATCGGGCCATCTCATTCGATAGTAGATATCCGTCGCTTGGCCATCACTGAACTTGTTGGCAAGCAACGTACCGATGAGACTGCCATCCCCGAGGGAACCTTGAATCGAACCAGGCCCCCAACTCCCTATTCGGTCGGCAGACTGTCCATGAACGATCGCTTGGCGAGCAAGGTATTTGGCCATCAAGGTGAACTGATGCTTCTGAAAAATGCTTACTCCACCTATGACGACCGCTGAAATAATGGTCAGGTAGATCGGAATCACGAGTGCGAACTCGAGTGTCGTGGCACCGTTGCGTGAAGAAAAATTAGTTCGCGCCATAAACGGTCACCTCGTGGACGATGATCGACTGCGCCGAGAGGACCAACCACGGCACATAAGCTTCGTAGGGATACTCAACGCGGATGAAAATACGTCGCTCGTCCTGGCTGACTTGCACCATGTCGGCAACTGGGATGATCAGATCCGAGGGCTCGATCCAAGGTGATCCCACAAGCGATCCCCTCGCAGAATCTTCAAGCCCCTGTTGCCACATCTCCATCGAATCGGAGTCAACAGGTACCATCGATGCGTAGCGACTTGCCGCACCGGCTGCATCCGAAACTAAAAAATGAAGAAAGGTTGTTTTGGAAAGGTCCAAGACCGCAACCGACAACAACATCATCAACGGCAGGGTTACGGCGAACTCAAAGAGCACAGAACCTCCGCGTGATGCAACCAAACGAGCCTGCTTTCGCGAATCCCCATGCGTGAACGTTCCCGCCAGAGGGCTTGGATATCTCATGTTTTCCCCAAACCTCGCATGATCATGATCACTGCGGGTCCCATCGTGACTAGAAAAAGTGCTGGAAGAATGCAAAGGACCGTAGGTATGAGTATTTTCGCGACGGATTGCTGCGCATGCGCCTCGGCGATGAACATTCGCTTCTGCCTCATCGTCGCGGCGAATACCTCCATCGCATCGACCAAGCTTGAACCGTACTTTTCGGCCTGCACCATCACCGATGACATGCTCCGTAACTCCTCGATATCGAATCGATCGGCCAAGGCCCTCATCGACTCTCCAACACTGCGCCCCAAGAGGGTTTCCCGGTTGACAATCGCAAGCTCCGTCGCAAGCCCCGGATGCGCACCGGCTAACTCTTGAGATACCTTTGACAATGCAGCCGGCAGGCTCATGCCTGCCTCCAAGCAAATACTCAGAACATCCAATGCATCGGGTATGGCCCGACGAATACGCAATTGCCGCTGCCTTTTGATACGATCAAGAACGAACGAAGGGCCGATCATCCCAGCGATACCTAATCCAAGAGCGATCGATGCAGTCCATTGGATCGACATCGATGTCAGATAGGTGACCAGCATCGCTACTGAAAGCGGAATGCACAGCGATAAGACTTTTGCGATCGACATCCAGAGCAGTGCGTTTTTTCCATAAAATCCGGCATGAACAAGACGTTTCCGCAGTTGCGCACTTTCCTGTTTTGGTCCAGGTTGCTTTCGCAAATCCTTGAGCGATTGCCGCTCGATCCCACCGGTTGGAACTTTGGAAGCTTGATTCGTATCCTTACCGGCTTTCGAAGGAACTAGAAAATACAAGCCACCGGTGATCATCACCATAACGGCCGAAATGACGAAAAGTGTTGTGGCATCCATCAGGCACCCCTACTATTGATCAAAGTTGATAATACGCTGCATCCACAGGACTCCAACCCCCATCCACAAAATCATCCCCGCTACGACCGATTTATAGTCGAGCAACGGCAGGATATAGGTTGGATTTACCACACTGATCATCGCTGCGAGTCCAAAGGGTAGCGCTACTAGCATATAGGCCTGCATCCTACCTTCGGCGGTCATCGCCATGACCTTGTCCTGCATCTTATCGCGCTCGCGTATCACCACCGAGAGCTTTTCAAGCAGTAGGGATAGGTTTCCCCCAGAGGATGCATTGATCGTCAATGCGACGACAAAAATTTTGATTTCCAGGATTCCCGTTCGTTTCGCAAGTTCCTTGAGGGATGCCTCAGGGGTTAGACCCAGATTCTGCTGCTCCCAGCAGTATGCAAACTCCTCGGCTAATGGGGACGAAACCTCATCGGAAATCGCACGCATCGCCTGACCGATGGTTTGCCCCGATCGTAACCCTCGGGAAATCATTTGGTAAGCGTCCGGCAACTGCTTAAGCAGTCTCTTTTGCCTGAGCTTGCGTTTATGAAACACCCAGCGGATTGGGGCTACCCCTAAAACCACTGCCACGGGGATTCCAAAAAGGGGCTTGCCCGTCAAAAACATGGTCAACCCGGCACCAAAAATCGCCAAGCAAACCGCGAGGATTAAAATAGCCTCTGGTCCAATACCTGCAATTCCGGATTGCAAAACAACCAGTTGCCAACGGCTCAGCAGGCCGCCTTGTTCCGTTCCCCGAATGGACGGTTGTGCAGCGATCCGGTACTGCGTTTCACTTTTTTTCCATTCGGCCCGCGCTCGCTCGGCGCTGCGCAGCCTCAACTCTTCCCGCACTCGGATGGCCTGATGCTTGCGACGATCCTCGATGACATCGGCCACAAGCAAATTCAGCCCAGAGACAAAGGCAAACCCAGCAAAAAAAGCAAGCGAAATATAGAGATAGAGCATCCCTAAACCCTTCCTTTGCAATCCATCAGCATCCGGGATTGGAAGAGCCCGGGTGGCATTTCGACACCATAAGCGCTGAGTCGATCCAAATTCACAGGACGAATTCCTGTCGCCCAGAATTGCCCTTTCGTCACCCCATGTTCGTTGAGCCCCATCTGCCGAAATTCAAAAATATCATGCATGCTGACGATATCACCCTCCATCCCGGTGATCTCGGAGATACGGGTGATTTTCCTTACTCCCCCAGGCAATCGATTGACCTGCACGACCATATGAACCGCGGAAACAACCTGCTTGCGAATCACCCAAATCGGAAGATCGAATCCGGCCATCCCAACCATCATCTCCAAGCGGCTAATCGCGTCTCTCGATGTGTTGGCGTGTATCGTTGTTAAACTCCCCTCATGACCGGTATTCATCGCTTGAAGCATGTCCAATGCCTCCGGGCCTCGACACTCGCCGATGATGATCCGATCGGGCCGCATCCGAAGTGCATTGCGAACCAAATCCCTCGCTAAAACCGCACCGTTTCCCTCGACATTGGCAACCCGTGTCTCCATCCTCGCCACATGGGGCTGCTGCAACCTTAATTCCGCGGCGTCCTCAATCGTCGCGACCCGCTCGTTCTCCGGAATATAGCCCGACAAACAATTCAATAGAGTGGTCTTACCGCTTCCTGTCCCCCCAGAGACCAACATATTGATTCGAGCTTTAACGCAACCAGACAAAAACTCAACCATCTCCTCCGTGATCGATTGATTGGCGATCAATCGATCCGCAGTCAATGGCTTGGATCCAAACCTTCGAATCGACACCAACGCTCCGTCCAACGCTAGCGGGGCGATCACCGCATTCAATCGACTACCGTCGGATAGCCTCGCATCGACCATCGGAGTCGTTTCATCAATCCTGCGTCCAACCTCTGCAACGATCCGTTGAATTATTTGAACCAAATGCTCGTCATCGTGAAAAATAATAGGCGTCCTGAGCAACTGACCTTGCCGCTCCACATAAACCGTTTTTGGACCGTTGATCATAATGTCCGATACCAATGGATCCGCACGAAGGGCTTCCAAAGGTCCAAGTCCAAATACTTCGTCTAGCACTTCATCGACCAACGTCGATTGACTGACATCAAGCCCCTCTAAATCGGCGTTCCCACACGCTAACTCAGCCTCTCGACGCACCTCCACTCTGAGCGTATCGGTATTCCACTTGGCCATCGATCCGATATCGAGTCCACCGATGACCCGCTGATGCAATTGTCGCTTCAAGGCCACAAGTTGTGGGTTTCCCTTCGGCTCCAGCGATTTGAGCCACGCTTGAGGCTCGGCTAAGAAAATCGGTGCAGGGGACTCCACCGGAGGATTGGTCGCTGGTATCGGTAATGGGGTCGGATCCGGTCTAAGATCAACACGACCCGATGGCAGACCGCGAGTCGGCTTGTTCGGAACCTTGAACCAATTCATAAAAACCCTTCTGCGAAGCCATCGGCCTATTTCGATTTGGTACGTATGGGGACAACCCCTGTACGCGAGCCACGAATCGTTCGTATCGCTCCAAAACGGGGGACCGAACGACCCGTTCCATCCCCATCGGAAATCAACGCTTGCAAATCGGAGATCGTCAAAGACTCCTCGGATTTGGACTCCGATTCAGATGCCTCAAATTCAGGAGCCTCCGATAAGCCTGAAGCTACCTTGGGATCAACCTCCGGATCGACGCTCAACGCAAACTCCTCACCGCGATCAAAAACCAGTTGTTGCAGACGATTCGTCGAATCATTCCCCTCAATCACCATTTCGTCCTCCGGATTTCGAAGCGAGAAAGAGAGTACACCCTCGCGCTGCGCTAAACTTAACAAGGACGCCTGCTCGGGAGTTACAAGCAACGTAATCGAGGAGGATTTGGGCTCACTTCGGCTAGGCGGAGAGACGGTCGACTTCGAATTCTTACTCTCCAAAACACGGTCGATCGCGAGCACCTCGATATTCTGCAAAAGAGTCTCGGCAACACCGACCATACCTCGCGACTCCCCCGGCATCGACCGTGTCAACAAAACATCCACATGATCCCCAACATCGAGCAATCCAGATACCCGATCCGCAGGACTGACCGCGGAAATACTTTTCGCTCGCATCCCTGCTGGGATCAACGAGGCGATCCCTCCAGTTGCCCTGCTGCTTGTCAATTTGCTGTTCATGACAAACTCTCCTTGGACCATCGCTGCGATCGCAACGCGACCTACAACCTGATCCACGGAACTTGCCATACCCACATGAACGAAATCCTTTGGAATATCCCTCGACTCCAAATGCTCCAACTCGATCCGAACACCACGGGAAATCGACTTCTTAACAACCAACACCTTGGCAACTTCGCTGGCCAACGAATTTGAACGCATTTGCGTTACTCCCGCCGCAGCCAGCAAACCACTGGAGATCGCCAACAGAAAAAACAACGAGGTACGCAGAGTCATACACCCTCATCGCCGTTAAACACAACTACCGATACAAAAGAAGCGCTCGATATTGCGATCCATCGAGCGCTTCTTGCATTTCTACGATGCAACAAGACAGCATCGAAAAATCAAGAGAAACTACACTCCATTGAGCCCGTCGTCTGCACTTTGGAAAAAGGAATTGATGCTACCACCCAAGGTCGTGACGGCAGCGATCACCGCGACTGCAACCAACGCGACCAACAATCCATACTCAACCATCGTCGCTCCGCGTTGATCACGAACAAAACGACCGATCAGCTTTGCAGCAATGCTCTGAAACATAATAAAAACTCCAAAAAAGAAACCTTGAATCGATGCGTCCGCATGGACCAAACGTCCAGCGACCCCCGCATCGAACGTCACTACTGCAAAGCGAAATACGTGCCAACTCCTCACCCTAATTTTCACGATTTGATCCATTGTGCATTTTTACGTAAGCCAATTTGCTGGCTTATTCCCATCAAATCGATGGATGAAACGCAAATCAACCTCGCTCGCGAATTATTTCCATTGCTGAACCCAACTTAGCTTGAATCATAAAAGCGATTCCAAGCTTGTCTCGCTGCGTCTACTTGTGAGACCTCTGAGACGTCTTGCCGCAGAGGTTCAGTCGCAATCTAGGATTGCTACGAACGATCGGTTCGGTTTTCAGGAGAGGCAGGAAAACCCTTCTCCAACTTGCGGTAGAGTGTAGCGCGGGCTATGCCAAGCAATTCCGCAGCAGCAGGTATATTCCCATGCGTGCGATGCAAAGCCTCCTTGATCAGACGCTGTTCCCAGATCGAAACATTGAGCGTGTCAAAGTCGATACCCTCCGAGGATGGATCCGACTGGGCAGGCTTGGGCTCCTGTGGCGACTGGCTCCTCTGGTCCCCATCAGGTCCGGCTTGCATACCGCCGAGGCCATTAACTACAGATCCCAATGAGGCATTTCCAGAATTCGAATTCGTTGGACCCGGCTTCACCGAAGGTGGGTCGATTCGAAGCATCAGCGAGTTGATCGTCGAACGATTGACATTCCGTAGCGAGAGGTCCCCGGGGCGAATCAACCAATCCTCAGCAAGCACCACAGCAGAGTCGATCACGTTTCGAAGCTCGCGGACATTCCCCGGCCAATCGTAATTCCGCAGCAAGTGCATCGCCTCAGGACTCATCCCCAAATAGTCCCGAGCACTCAACTGCTTGAACCGCTCAAGAAAAAATCGAACCAGCAACTCAATGTCCTCCCCTCGATGACGCAAGGGTGGGATTTCGACCTCAAAAACACTAAGCCGATAATAGAGGTCCTCTCGAAACCGACGCTCGGCAACGAACTCCCGCAGGTCGCGATTCGTGGCCGAGATCACATGCACATCGACGTTGATCTGCTTCGTGCCACCCACAGGTAAATAAGGATGTCCCTCAAGGATCCTTAGCAGCTTGGCCTGACCCTCTAGATTCAATTCCCCTACTTCATCCAAAAACAACGTCCCTCCATTGGCTTGCTGGAAGTAACCAATATGGTCGTGATCCGCACCCGTAAACGCCCCCTTGATGTGCCCAAACAACTGGCTGTCCATCAGGTCGTGCGGAATAGCCGCGCAGTTTACACTGAGCATCGGCTTCGTTGCGCGAAGGCTGTTTCTGTGGATCGCCCTGGCAACCAACTCCTTGCCCGTACCGCTCTCGCCTCGAACAAGGATGCATCCTGTGGCTTTCGCGATCCTCGCAATCCGCTTCTTGAGCTCCAGCATCGATTCACTCTTGCCGATCAACTCGCTGAAATCCGATGCGCTAGCCCCAGGATGCTGACCGGCCGCATCTTGCGAATCGACCAAAACAAGCTCTTCATTGCCTATTCGAATGCGATCTCCAGGGATCAAGACCCGTGACTCAACCCTCGTACCATTGACCCAGGTCCCATCGACCGAGCCACAGTCGATCAACGACCAAACACCCTTGGAAAATAAGATCTTTGCATGGATGGAGGATACCCGCTCGTCAGCGATCGGAATGCAACACTGCACTCCGCGCCCGATCAAGTTTTCTCCGGTTCGATTCAGCGGGTATTCCGCAGCGGGACCGGTTCCGCGAACCACTTTCAAACAAGCTGACATTGCGAAATCATCTTGCGAGCGAAGGGGGGAAGGTTGAGGAGGGCAGTTCACGCCGAGCACTCAAAATCTCTCCGACCGGGCTTCAGTGTTTGAGGTTCGACGGCGTCATCGACGCCTTTGTTTTGAGTTCGGCAATCGCCGAACCCAAACAAAACTATTCTCGAATCATATACCAAAAAAGTAACCGAACGTATCAATGATTTGCAACTGAAAGAAAATTGGGAACCATTGAGCAGTCTTACCCTAATGACTGCCCATCGATCCTCTCGCATCGCTATCAGCAAAGTCCTCTCAATCGATCCATTTTATCAGAGGACAGCTCCCGATTGCTTAGGATAACCCCCTGTTATCGTGCAGCTACTTTGTCTCCGGTGGTTCTTCCTTGGGCGCTGGAAACGGACCATGCTCGGCGGCCATATGGCAAGCCAAAAAGTAAAGCTTCGCAGCCGATGCAATCTTCGCATAGTTGATCTTCGCAGGCGTGTCGCTGGTGCGATGGTAGTCGGGATGAAACCCACCAAACAGGAACGCTACCGAGGTCCCCTTCTTGAAGAAGTTGATTTGGTCACTGCGACCGAATACCCCTTCTTCATCAAACTCAAACTCGAAATTAATCGACTTGTTGGCCTCGAGAATCATCGCGTGCAACGACTGATCCCCTTTTTGGCTACCGACCAAGTGCAAGGATCGTTCGTTTTCGCTAGCCGGCTCGTTCTGCTTCTCTTCGTTCCGCCCGACCATGTCCACATTGAGCATGCAGATCATCTTTTCTAAAGGCAAAATCGGATTGTTCACGTAGTGAGCCGAGCCGACAAGACCGATCTCTTCTGCCGCAAACCACATAAACAGAATGCTCCGCTTGGGCTTCGTCGGATTGGCCGCCACCGCCTTGGCAATGCTCAAGATCGCCGTCGAGCCAGAGCCATTGTCGTCGGCTCCAGGAAAGTACTCGCTACCGCGAGCCCCAAGGTGATCCAAGTGGGCACCGAGGACGATATACTCGTCGCGCAAGGCCGGGTCGGATCCTTCTTGCCATGCAAGTACATTCGGAACGGCGATAGGCTCCTTGCGAATCCGCAACTCCGCTTTGAGTTCCACCTCGGTCGAATGGACATCGGTCGCATTCTCCTCCGGGACGGTCAACCACTCCTCGGAGCCCCCGACGGCTGCCAAGATGGCCTTGGCCGCATCCTTGCGAATGCTCCCGCCAATCCCATTGCCTCGCTGACGTCCATCGGGTCGCTGCTGCTGCGACGTCGAGGTCGGTTCCGATTCGACCACACGCAAAACGACCGAGGCTCGCTTTCGACTCAGTCGAGGCGCAATGGCCCCTGCGGCTTTGTCATCGGCCACAAGAATCACAAAACGATCCTCAAGAATCACATCGTCGGCCAGCTTGGCCCCTTCCCCCGACATCTGCAGAAAGACGACTTTTCCAGCAAACTCAGGTTGCTCGATAAAGCGGTCCAACCCAACATTCTTTTCAAACCCCAAGGAAAATCCATCCGGACCTGTGATTTTCGATTGCACCGCATCGACATGCATGCGACTCATCGGCAACATCTGAAAATAAGTCCCAGCATCCCCCATGGGCTTGAGACCGAACTCGGCCACCTTACCCGAAACCCATGAAGCGGCTTTGACATAACCCTCCTGTCCGGTCCCTCGTCCCTCAAATCCAGGACCGGCCAAGATGTTCAACCATTCCTCGCATTGCTGCGAAGAGATCGACTCAAAACCCGCTCGCAACGCCTCCGGCGGTGCAGTGGCTCCCTCATACTGCGCTTCGACCGATATCGAAAAGAATGACGATAGACCAAGCGCCAACGTGGCACCTAGCGAAAAAGATCGCTTGGGATTCATAGAAACGGATAACCTTGATTGAATTCACGAAATGAGATGGTATCTGAAGTGCGCCTGCCAGAGCGATCAGTCTAGCAACTTCACCTCGATCAACCACTCCATTAATTCTTTCCCAGGTCGACAAAGAGCACATGCGAGGGATTGCCCACCGGCAGATACTGACCCGTAAATTGCAATCGGCCCATCGCTCGGTCGACCCGAAACACCGCAACATGGTCGGCCCGCTGATTGCAACAGAACAAAAATTCGCCTGTCGGATCGAACGTAAAGCTCCTCGGGTAATTCCCCCGCGTCCACTCCTCGGTCTCGTAGCGCAAGGTACCATCCAACCCTACCGAAAAAATCGCGATGCTATCGTGCAACCGATTCCCCGCATACACATACCGACCATCCGGTGAGACCAAAATCTCCGAACAAAAATTGCTTCCCGAATACCCTGCCGGAAGCGTCGATATCGTCTGCTTGATCGACAGTCGACCCACCTGAGAATCCCAATCATAAACAGCGACCGTCGAGCCCTCTTCCTGAATGGAATAGAACCACTGGCCATCAGGATGAAAATGGAAATGCCTAGGACCATCCCCCGGCGGCAAGGCGACAAAGGGCTGCTCGGCGGCACTGAGCTTCCCATTCGAAGAATCAAACTTCCAAATAAAGATTTTATCCAATCCCAAATCGACATGCAGCACATATCGCCCCGACGGATCGGCGCTGATCATGTGCGCATGGGTCCGATCATGCCCACTGAACGCAAAACTCCCAGGCGCCGCATGCACCGCTCGCGTCGGACCAATCTCCCCCGAATCGACCTTCACATCGCTCGCACTCCCAAGCGTTCCGTCCGATGCGATCGGCAATACCGCGATCGAGCCACCAAAATAGTTGGCCACCAACAAGTACTTCTGGCTCGGATGTACCGACACGTACGTCGGCCCAGCCCCGCCCGAATCGACCGTGTTCAAATGCTTAAGCTCCCCGGTCCTGCGATCGATCGAATACGAACTGACCGTCCCATGCTTTTGCTTATCCCCCGTAGCATTACCCGTAGCATTCCCTTGAGGCTCAACCCGATCGGTCTCGTTGGCGCTGTAAAGAATTGTCTGGGCTGCATTGGTCGCTAGACAACTAGGACTCGTCCCCAATACCAACTCCCCCCTGAGACTCGCTTGCCCGGTCTTGCGATCCACCTGAAAAATATGAATCCCTCGCCCATTGCCCGGAGGCAAATCGACCTGGGTCGGTAATGGTTCGGTCAGTGGGGAACTGAAGGTCCCGACATAAGCCATCAGCGGGCCTTGTTCCGGGAGTGTCGCTTGTGCGCAAATGGTTCTTGAAAACAAGGCCCAGCACAGGCCGATGAGCAGCATGCGGATGGATCCTGACCTACGAAGAAATGATCGCTCCCGAAAGACTAAGCTCAACACGATGCGCTCCGAATGGATCCAAGGGGACTGCAAAAACTCGACGATCGAACCATCGACGCACCAACGATACGTCTACCTGCTAAAAACGATAGATCGCTTCCTTGTTGTTCATCAGCATGTGAGCCAACGATCGGTAAGCATCCTGCGGGCTAGCAAAGTCCTGAGAATGGACAAAACGATCCATCAACTCGAGCTCCTGACCCGTCGGCTCACGCGAAAAAGCGACCATCCACATCGTGCGAATCCGCTCGGTATCGCTCTGGCCATCCTGCACGAGTCTCTGTGCCCAACGGTCGGCCAATTGATGCACCAGCGGATCGTTCAACAGGATCAAGGACTGGGCCGGTACATTCGAAACGTTGCGCCGACCCATACTGCTAAACGGACTCGGTGTGTCAAACGTCGACATCATCGGGTTGAGGAAATTCCTTCGCACCTCCAAATACAAACTGCGCTTGCCCCCACCATCCAACGGTCCGTTGCGACCCGGACGCCCCCGTCCCTCAAGAAACTCCGTCAAGTGGACCGGTACACTCGGTGCATCCAGACTCGTCGCGCGATAATCGAGCTGACCGCTCATCGCCAATAACGTGTCGCGAATCGACTCGGACTCCAATCGCCTTACCCGTGCATGCGAAAGCCACTGATTATCCGGATCCTTCTCCCGAGACTCCACGCTGGACTTGGAATCCTGCTGGTACACACTCGAAAGACATACCCTCTTGATCATCGACTTGACCGACCAACCGCTAGCGATGAGCTCCGAGGCCAGCTCGTCGAGCAGCTCCGGATGGGTCGGACGCATCCCCAGAACTCCAAAATCATCGGTCGTCGGTACGATCCCACGCCCCATCAAATGATGCCATAGGCGATTGACAATCACTCTGGCAACCAATGGATTGTCCTTGTCAACGAGTTGCTCGGCCAACTCCAATCGACCACTGCCAGGTCCCTGGTAAATCGTCTGCTTGCCACCGAGTGCTGTCAGGTTGCGTCTGGGAACCTCCGCACCAGGCTTCGATGGATTGCCGCGGATCAAAAGCGCATCGTTGATACCGTCTCCGTCTCGCATCGCTAGAGCCAAATGGGAATGCCAAACGATGCTCTGAGCCAACTGAGCATCCAATCCGCTGGCCTGCTTGGACAAATCGACAAAAACATTCCCCTCCGATCGATCGAGTACTTCTTGGGCCCAAGCCGCAATCTCTGCACGCTGCTTGGTGCTTAGCTCCATCGTAGGATTCTGCAACGATTGCAATGCGAGATCCCTCGTCGCATTCCAAATTGCAAACGCCTCGGGCGGCTCGATACCTCGCACAGGTCCTATCGCTGGGGCAGGCCCCTCGATGACCTGGACCAACCCAAAGGGCTTGTCCTGCAAGGGGGATAACTCGATGTGGATCGTTTTGCCTTGATGCCGATCCAACGATTGGGTGACCCAGCGGTACTGGTTGTCGTCCCCTCCATTCTCGAATACGGTCTCGCCATGCAAAGGGCCAGCGATCAACCGATGCGAATCGACGCTTGCAAAGGCTCGGAAGGATCCGCGAACCAAATAGGACACTTTACCAGTCTTCAATGCAAACTTCGACGTCGGCATGATCTTGCCGGCCTCGTTGATCTGCGGATGGCGATTCTGTCGATTGACCCCGTGCGAAGTCTGCGTCATCGGATTCCAAAAAGGATCCCGCCACGCCTCGGGCAAAAGATGGACTTTCCATACCGAAGCCCCCGCGCCAGCGACCAAACTGACCGAACCTGGCAACTTGGCCCCTGAACCGTAGATCACGCTATCGGATTGCCAGAGCATCCCATCGGGACGCCGTGCATCGAAGACAACCCTCGGATCCTCGCTGGGAATCATCGACTCGGCAAACCTCGCGTAGTTTGCAATCGCATTGGCCCTAGCCACAACGGCCTGAACCTCTGCTGGGGTATCCTTCAACACCCCGAAATCCTTAGCCTCTACGCGCTCGATCTGCTGGCCTAGTTCCCTCTGAAGTGTCGCTTCGAGAAGCTCCATTTTCTCGTTCCGGAACTTGGCGATCTCTCGATGCTGTACGTCGGTCTCGAAGCGAACCAATCGATAGTCACTGCTCTTTAAGTACCCGTAAATCGCATAGTAATCTTCCTGGGATATCGCATCGAATTTATGGTCGTGGCAGCGCGCACATGCGACGGTAACGCCCAAAAATGTCTTGCTGAATACATCGACCATGTTGTCGAATCGATCCGTCTCGTCCTTGCGGGTGTCGACCGGCGAGTGAACCCATTCCCCCAGATGCCAAAACCCCGTCCCCAAAACCGACTCGTTCCAACCAAGGGCCGGATGCACCCGAGGCGTCTTCAACAGATCTCCCGCCAAATGCTCGACGAGGAATTGATCATAAGGCACATCGGCATTCAACGCCCGAACGACATAGTCCCGATAAGGCTCCGCCGACGGGATATCCTCATCGAACTCATGACCTCGCGATTGCGCAAAACGGACCAAGTCGAGCCAATGCCTCGCCCAACGAACTCCAAACTGAGGATTCGCAAGAAGCGAATCGACCGTTTTAGCGTACCAGTCCGGATCGCTCGAACCGAGAGCCTCCTGGAGCTCCTCGGGAGTCGGTGGAATCCCAATCAAGTCCAAGTAAACCCGCCGCACAATCGTCGAACGCGCAGCGGCTTGGCTCGGTTCTAAACCCTGCTCACGCAGTTTGCTGATCACCAGCGTATCTATACTTCCGCTCGACCACGGATCCTGTGCCAATGGACGATCGTTAGGAACCGGTCCGGGATTCCATACCCAGTGCGATTGACGCCTCGCCTCTAAATCGAATGCATCCTGATGCTGCTTGTCCTCAGGCAAAGGCTCGTCTGGCCAATAAGCCCCACGCGCAATCCACTCCTTGATCACCTCCACCTGGTCCTTGGGAAGCCGACCATCGGGGGGCATCTCATAGCCCTGATAACTGACAGCTTGGTAGATCAAACTCCCATCGATATCACCACCGTGGAGCGCAGGACCCGAATCCCCTCCCTTTTTGATCCAATCGATATGGTCGAGCCGAAGCCCCCCTTTGGATTCCCCGGACTCTCCGCTGTGACAAGACCAACAACGCTGCGCCAGGATCGGTCGGACACGCTTCTCGAAAAACTCCACATCCTGATCTTGCCCCCAACTCGGCAAGGGACCCAAGATCCAAACACAGACGCACGATAAGAGAACCCAAATCGATCGGTATCGCATAGGTAATTCAGACAGGTCAGGAGGATGTACAGGCGGGATTCAAACGGCAAGCCACAAACGGCCAAGACCCGCAGGGCCCAGACCAAATGGCGTTGAATTAGTGTAAGCGGAAGTGCGCAAGCACTCCGGTGAGTGATGGAATATCCTAGGTATAGCAATGTTTCTCACCGGACGGCTTGCGCCGTTCCGCTTTTAATTCAACGCCATTCGGGCTCAGACCTAAGGGGGCAGGGGAGTTCCATTATAGCACCCAAAACCTTCCATCCCCACCCGTAGCCAGCCTGCGAATGAAAATCCCCAGGCTCGATATCTCACTCCGATCGAATCGATACCGATTCGAGTACCGAGCCGCCCCCTGGGGCCGATTTCTCATCGGCCAAGTCAACAGAATCCAAGTCTACCTTGGCCGATATTCCCGTGGCCGATCCCACCGTAGCCGATACTCCCGTAGCCGATTCAACAGGGGCCGCATCCACCAAGGCCAAATCGGGAGTGTCTGGACCGACAGGGGGCAAAGCCGCCCGAGTCATCAGATCCCCATGAGCCGAGTCGGTTCGCACCGGACGCGTCGAGAGGGGCTTGCCTCGCATCACCAAGGTCACCAAAGTCCCTTCCTGTACCTTTTCACCCTTCTGGTTGAGTAACTGTCGGTACCAATGGACTTGGCCATGCCGACGACCATGCGACTTAAGGTCCACCACTTCCGTGACGGCTCTTACGGTATCGCCTGGGAAAATCGGCTTGCAAAAACTCCAATTGCGGACTTCGATCAAGGCGGCCGTCTGGACAAGCGGAGCCGTCGAACTGAGTCCCGCCAAAATCGACATCCCCAACATCCCGTGCGCTACGGGCTTACCAAAAGGTCCTTGGCTGGCGAATTCCTCATCGGTGTGCAACCGATCGTGGTCCCCTGTCAACTGCGCAAATTGCTCGATATCGCGAATCTCGATCGTTCGCGGTTCACTTTGCCATCGATCACCGATGCTCAAATCTTCGAAAGTCAGGCCGCCTGCATGGGTGATCATCGCTAGAACCAAGGCTTTCCGAAACCGGCCCGGAGCAGGGCCCTTGAAGAACATCGTTCGAGAGGTGTGGAGTGACTTTCAAGATTGTCCAGCACTTCGGATCGCTTCGCAAGTCCTTCTGTGTCAATCGCAGGCTATGTCAATCGCGGGCTATGTGAGTCACAGGTTGTCTCAGTGAATCGAGCCCCCGGCACCGAACATCGAACTGATCGATTGGTTCGAATGGATTCGACGGATGGCCTCGGCCAGCAAAGGGGCCACCGAGAGCACAAAGATATTGTCGAGTTTCTTCTCGGCGGGCAAGGGGATGGTGTTGGTAATCACCAAGCTCTTGATCGGTGCTTCCTTGATCGATTGAATCGCTCGACCGCACAACACTCCATGGGTCGCGGCTAAGTGAATCTCCTTGGCACCGGCTTCATGAACAAGTTTGGCTGCCCCGCAGATCGAACCGCCTGTGCTGATCATGTCATCGAACATCAAACAAATCTTCCCCTCGACCGGACCACCGATGATGTTCCGCTGCTTGGTCTGAAGCGGATTGTCTCGGACCTTATCGATAATGGCGAGTTTGCCACCGATGCGTTTCGAGTGCCCAAAGGCCCGTTTGATGCTGCCTTCATCGGGGCTTACCACGACGATGTCCTCGGGGTCCAAATTTTGATTTTGGAAATACCTCGTCAAGGCCGGAGCGGCATACAAATGGTCGACCGGCACGTCAAAAAAGCCTTGGATTTGCGGGGCGTGCAGGTCCATTGCCAAGACCCGATCGGCACCGGCTCGGGTGATCAAATTCGCAACCAACTTGGCCGTGATCGGAGTGCGCCCCTCGTCCTTGCGGTCCTGGCGCGCATAGCCGTAATAAGGTATCACCGCAGTGATCCTCGCTGCGCTGGCACGCTTGCACGAGTCGATCATGATCAAGAGTTCCATCAGGTTGTCGTTGACCGGCGGACAGGTCGGTTGGACCAGATACACGTCCCGACCTCGGACGTCCTCGTCGATCTTGCAAAAGTTCTCTCCATCGGGAAATTTGCCCAATTGGATCGCGCCGGTCTTGAGATGCAAAAAATCGCAGATCTCTTTTGCCAACTGAAGATTCGCGCGTCCACTGAAAATTTTTAACTCTTGCATCGATAGCCCAACTCTTTCATCTTGTCTTCAACCTTTTCAAGCTCTTCGATGGTGTTGATGCTGAGGGCTTCACAAGCCTTCAACGCCGCTAGGGCATCGACCCGGTCCCCTTGCTCCTTGAGAAGCGCAGGACAGTCCGTCAGATAGTACTCGTTTTGCGCGTTGTTGTTTTTCAGCCGCTCAAGAGCCCAAATCAGCCGATCCTGCTTGAACAGATACGTGCTCATGTTGACCTCTTGGATCTTTGCCTCCTGTGCCGATGCGTCTTTTTGCTCGACGATCCTGGAAAAGCCACCCTGAGAATCCCGAACGATGCGGCCGAGCCCCTGCGGATCGGGTTTGATCAGTGTACCGAGCAAACAGGAGAAATCCCCCGAGCCAAACGCATGGAGCAATTCGCCAAGCGACGAAGACTGAACCAGCGGTGAATCGCCGGCTACGACCATCACCGGGCCCGCAACAGAGTCCGCCTGTGCTCGAAGCGATGGGACACACATCTGGACCGCATGGCCAGTTCCTAACTGCTGCTCTTGCAAGACGAACTCAACGTTTTTCCGCCCCTGAAGCTCTCGCCTTACATCCTCGTGACGATAGCCTACGACCACCAAAACCCGAGTCACAGCAACCTGCTCCAAAGCATCGAGCACCCAATGAATCATCGGGCGACCAAGCACCGGGAAAAGAACCTTAGGCAAATCGCTCTTCATCCTTGTCCCTTTCCCGGCTGCCATCACAATGGCCGTGGCTCCACCTAAAGCTCCCGCATTTCGAGACAAGCTTTCTGCCGAATCGATTTTTGCCGCCGAATCCGTGTTTTCCGAAGGGTTCATGGTCACCTGGGGGCTCGTCAAGCCTTTGATAAGAGTTTCTAAGGGGTTCGTAGTCGAATGATCGCGTAAGGCAAGGCTTTCCCGGGAAGGGATATCTTGCCATAAGCGACCCGAGTCGAACAGGTCCAAGATTGACGAAAAATGGAGCTTCGACTATCGTTTCGCTCTGGAAATCCACCGTACTGCCTCCAAATTCCAAAGGATTCAACATGGCCAACGAACGACCCACCGAACTGCGCCGACGCCGACAACGCAAAGCAAAGCTCACGCTCTTGAAGAAACGCTTGGATAAAGCCAGCAAATCCGAGAAGGCTGTCATCATTGCCAAAGTCCGACGTCTGAGCCCAGGGGCCGAACAACTCCTGGCCAATTGGAAGGTCTCCTAAGTCTTCGAAGCGAAGTCTTCGAAAGCTTAGCCGTCGACAGCCGAAGGAAATCCTCCAAAGACATGCACTTGCTCATCACCGGCGGCTGCGGCTTTGTCGGCTCGAGAATCGCCAAATGGTTTCTAGCCAATGGGCCTGCAAGTTCTGGCAATGCATCCTCCGGAAGCTTCACCCCAGCGCTCCAAATCACCCTGGTCGACAATCTCATGCGACCAGGCAGCCAGACCAATCGCGCACCCCTGGAATGCCTAGGCGCTGAGGTCATCCTCGGAGACCTTCGCCACCGAGATTTCGTCGAATCGCTCCCAGCTTGCGACTGGGTGATCGACTGCGCAGCGAACCCCAGTGTGCTTGCTGGTTTGGGCTCTTCGGCTCTCTGTGCCCCACCGAGCACCCCTTCGCAAGCAACCCAAAGTCCCTCGCAAACCCTCGTCGATCACAATCTCGGGGGGACGATCCACCTGCTAGAGTACTGCAAACGGCATCGCGCCGGGATGGTCCTTTTGAGCTCCTCGCGAGTCTACTCCATCCGGGAACTCTCGGGCATTCCCCACCAGATCAAGAACTCCGTGCTGGAGTTCGATTGGGATCGCATCGAATCGGAAAACCTCATCCCCGGACTCAGCCGCCAGGGCATCGACGAACGCTTCAGCGTCGAGCCCCCCTTGTCCCTCTACGGAGCGACCAAGCTCGCTTCGGAGTGGTTGGCCAAGGAATACTCGAGCGCCTTCGATTTCCCCCTGTGGATCAACCGCTGTGGAATCCTTGCCGGATCAGGCCAGTTCGGAAAAGCCGACCAAGGCATCATCACGTATTGGATGCATCGGTTCCTCTACCGACATCCACTCCGAATGCTCGGTTTCCAAGGCTCAGGAGCCCAAGTCCGCGACTGCTTGCACCCTGAAGACCTCGCGCGTCTGATCCATCGGCAAATCAGTGCCTCCCAGGGACTGCAAACCCAACACCCCGCTCAAAACCACCCATCGTTCCGATCCAAACCTATCACGGTCAATGTCTCGGGCGGGATCGAATCGGCCTTCTCCTTACAGGAGCTCCACGAATGGTGCCTACGGCGCTGGGGCTCAGACCGATTCGGAGCGGCCTGCGAACTCCAACGCATCGACCAACCTCGCCCCTACGATGCACCTTGGATCGTCCTAGATTCCAACAAGGCACGGCAAACGTGGGATTGGGAACCGTTGCGCGACCGACTTTCGATCTGGGAAGAAATCGCCGAGCATGCCGAGGAAAATCCCAATTGGCTACAAATCTCAGGTGGCATCGACTAAAATCCTCCCATGAAGTCCGCCCCCTTATTCTTACGATCGCAAACGCCATGAGCTCTTACTCTTTTGAGTCCCCCCTGGAACCAAATACCTCCGGATCCTTTGAGCAGCCTAAAGGGCTCTCGACTGCGACGATGATCGCCACGATCCTTATGCTCATTTTTGGGCTCTCCGGATTGATGGGAATCATCGGGCTTTTAGCCTCGTTAGCGACCATGGCCGGCGGGCCTGCTCCCGGAGCCAATCCACCCGCCGGACTCAAACTCAACGCGATTCAAATCGGATTGAGCATCTTTGACATCTTGCTCTCGATCCCGTTGGTAGTGCTGAGCATTATGGTGCTCCAACGAAAACGTTTTGCTGCCGTGTACCTCTCGTGGTTAGCCCTTGCCCTGGCTCTCCTTACCATCCCCCGCGCAATCCTGACCTATGTTCTTTCTCCGCAGATTATCGAAAGCATCAAAGCGGGCATTCAGCAAGCCCAGCAACAGCAACCCAACGGCAACATGCGAGCCGAGGATATCGATATGATCATGCAAATCGCAAAATATGCCTTACTCGGATGCTCCGGGGTCAGTCTCTTGGCCACCTTCCTGGTCTACATGTTCGGCTTCCAGCAACTTCGCAAACCTTCGACCTTGGAACGACTCTCGACGCAGACGAGCACTCCATGACCAAACTCTCAGCTCGCAAAGCGGTCTATACCGGGTCATTCGATCCGATCACCCTCGGACACCTGCACATCATCGAACGCTCCTGTGTGCTGTTTGACCAACTCGTCATCGGCATCGGGGTCAACCAAGAAAAAAAACCCCTTTTTGAAATCGAGGAACGCTTAAGGCTCGTCGAAAAAGTCACTGAGCACCTCCCGAACGTCTCGGTCTGCTCTTTCGATGGACTCGCCGTCGACTTTGTCCGCAAGCTCGGAGCCAAAGTCATGGTCCGGGGCGTTCGCCCCCTGACGGATATCGCCGGCGAGTTCACGATGATGATGGCCAATCGACAACTCGATGCCGACCTCGAAACCGTCTTCCTGATGGCCGATGAGGAATTCGTCCACGTCTCGAGCAGCCTGATCAAACAAATCGCAAGCTTAGGACATGGCCGGTCGCTCGAAAAGTTCGTCCCTGAGGCGATTATCCAACCCCTGCTCGAACGGGTAAAAGCTCCCTCCACGGATGAATCCTAGACGTCCGCGCGGTAGCCATCGGAGCTATGACCCACTGAGCCACCTCGTCTTCCTGCGGAGCCAAGGGGAATACGTCTGGGATGAGCAAGGCAGGAAGTACTTGGATCTGATCTGCGGTTATTCGGCCTGCAACCTCGGACACGCACACCCCCGACTGACCGCCGCAGTGTGCGAGCAAATCTCGGAGCTGACGTGGGCACACGGAGGGCAATCTCAACTGAGGTCCAGACTCGAAGAGACCCTCGGGAGCCTCTGGGACCAAAACACGCCCCCAGGTCGCAAGCCCCATCGGTACTCCAAAGTGTGGCTGACCGTCAGCGGTGCAAGAGCCATCGAGATCGCGTGGAAACTCGCCTACGCAAAACGACCAGGAAGCACCATCGGTTTCGATCTGGCCTACCACGGACGCTCGTTGGCCAGCGCCCTCTTGAGCGATACCGAACGCTCCGAAGCGTTCGGTCCGCATGGGTCGATTGAAAACCATGCGACAATCCCATTTCCACGCCACCTCCATGGTCTGTGTGCTCCCATCCTGATGCCTGATGCCTGCAATGATGCCAGCAGCAATCCCCAGGAAGCTCATGCGGAAAAGAGCCCCTTGTGCGCCGAATGCCAGCGGGCCCTTGAACAAGCAAGCCAGACATTTGAGAAGCTCAAGTCACGAGCCTCGATCCTTTTTGTCGAGCCGGCTATCGGTGCCCGAGGCTACTACTTCGCACCGGCAGCCTTCATGCAACGACTTGTCGCTTTGGCCCGAAGCTATGACCTGGCCATCGTCTCCGACGAAATCCAAATGGGACTTCGCCGAACAGGCCCGATGTTCCTGTGCAAAGGGCAAGCCTGGGAACCCGATCTACTGGTACTAGGAAAGTCCCTCGGAGGCGGAATCCTACCTATCCCATGGCCTGCCGATTGGCGCTCGAAACACTCGAAATTCTCCAAACGCCAAATCTCCGATCCGATATTGAACGCAAGGGGGATTTTTTTCGTAGTCTGCTTAGCACCCATTTGCCCGAACCGCTTGTGACTCTGGGCTCCGGACTGGCCTGCTGTGTAAGCTTCGAGAACTTTCCGAATTCGGGATCCGAACTGGCATTCCAAGTCGTGAAAAAACTCGCCGACCAAGGGGTCTTGATCCACCTGACAGGCCCCAAACGAAACCGTATCGCCGCGATCCCATCGCTCCTGATTCAAGAATCCAGTCTTGAGATGGCGGCTCGAAGCATCCTCCGGGCCATCGAGGAATCCTAGGGTTCCGAATGCGATCCATCGACGACCTACTCCATCCAAGGACAACCATAAAGCTATGATCGGCGAACCACCCCCGAGCCAATACGATTGGCGATTTAACTTTTTGGGATTCCCCATTCGCGTGACTTGGCTTTTCTGGCTCATCACCGCAGCCCTGGGCTACAGCATCGCCATGAGCGCCAACCAACTCTTCTCGCGTATCGGCCAATCCCCGGGTATCGCGCCACTGCTAGCCATCTGGGTCGCATGCGTGATGGTCTCGGTCCTGATCCACGAACTCGGACACGCACTTGCATTCCGATACTACGGGATCGAATCGCAAATCGTGCTCTACCATATGGGGGGCTTAGCGATCCCCACGGCCGGCTTTTCCTTCAATCGCTCAGGGGCTCGCTACCGCCTCAAGCACATCGACCACATCGTGATCTCACTTGCCGGACCACTGCTCCAGTTCGCATCGGCGATCCTGGTCGCAGCGATCGCCTATGCCATGGGTGTATTTGTCCCAAGCGCCGCAGACTTCGTCGAGTGGATCAAACCCCGTGGCGTCGAGAATCCATGGACCCAAGGGGACTTGGGCATCGGCAATCCGTGGACTTACACCATGCTGAATTTCTACATCCTAGTAAGCATTTGGTGGCCGCTGCTGAACCTGCTTCCGGTCTATCCCCTCGACGGAGGACATGTCGTGCAGCATACCGCTGCGATCCTTCGCAGGACCGACGGATACAACGAAGCCTACCTCATCGGCGCTGGAGTCGGATTCCTCGTCGCTTGGTGGTTCTTCCAAAGCGGCAACCCGATCAACGCGCTGCTGTTTTTGTCCCTCGCGATGAACAATGTGCAAGCCATGCAACGCTTCGGTGGTCCTCCAGGATGGTGATCGCGGAAAAAAAATCAAAATTTTTTTGACCTCGAAGCAACCCATTCTCGGCCTCTTGCAGGGCACTCGAGCGTACGCAAAGCGATCGCTCAAGCATCCCTCGATCGATCGCAAAAAACCAATCCAGAACCCTCCGATCCTAAGCGCCGCACTACAGGCTTGAGCGCAACGTTTTGTTAGAAAAACCTCCCCCTTAGCGTGCGGTTGAAGCTTCCGGACTAAGGACCGATCTACTGCCTGCACCCTTTATTTTCGTTGACGAAAAAGATCTTGCGACCCTGACGCGAAACCGCAACCCTGGCTCCTAAGCAATCGCAAAACCAAAAAGCATGTTTTGCGAACATACGTTTATAGCGATTAACCTAACACTTGTTCGCACAGAAGCTCAGACACGACAAACCTTCTATTGATATCCAGTCGATAAGGCCTCTAGAGTCCAAGCCACATGCCCTCTTGAGGTTCAACATCCTGAAAAAAATCGTTTCATGTTTGTGGAAAAATTGTCGAAAAGATGTTGCATTCAAGTTCGAGTTTTATACAACTACTTGGAACTATGGTGTCCATAGCTCAAACGTTCGATCCTGTCACGGATCGATAGGTCATACGACCAGATCGAAAGTTTGCGGCGAAGGACGTTTTGTTTCGGTTGTCGGGTTCGACCCCTTGAGTCTGCTGCTTCGGACAAAAGGTGTCGCGACAATCATCATGTTTGGTTTATTGGAGGACACAACCGTGGCCAAGAAAAAAGCTGGAGCAACGAAGGTAGCAACCAAGAAGGTTGCAACGAAGAAAGTAGCCAAGAAGAAGGCTGCGAAGAAGGCAGCTGCTCCTAAGAAGGCTGCTACCAAGAAGAAAGTAGCCAAGAAGAAGGCTGCTGTGAAGAAGACCACCACGAAGACCCCTTCGTAATCGCGTTGCTCTTCTAAGTACGACTTCCGCTTTGGCGGAGTCTCTTTTCAATCCATGCAACCGCTGAGCGGCCCAAGGCTCTCAGCGGTTTTTTCGTTTCTACCTATCTCCCCTAAGCTCTCCTGTTTCCATTTTCCACATCCCCATAAACCCACACCCCATCCAAATAACCATCAACCGACCATGCGGGATTTAGCTCGTGCTCGTGCTCGTTGTCAAACTCCTATTTGCCGATGCTGAACTCCTTGTGAGCACGAGCACGAGCACCGTTTCACTGAGCACCAGTACGACGCAACCACACAACCCAAGGAAAGCCCGATGAGAGAGGAATCACAAGAGGAATCAACAGAGGTATCCCGAGCTGCCTTGTTTCACGGACCTAACTCTCCCTGGGAAATCCAAACCGCTCCTCGAAGAACACCCGAGAACTCCGAAATCCTCGTCCGAGTCGTGCTGTGCTCGATCTGCGGAAGCGACCTGCATACCATCTGCGGCCGACGACACGCCCAGACACCCGCAATCCTAGGTCACGAAATCGTCGGCCAAATCGTCCAATTCGGACCCTTAGCCCCACGCACGGATCTGGCAGGAAACCACCTTCAAATCGAAGATCGCATCGTATGGACCATCGTCGCCAACTGCGGTAAGTGCTTCTTCTGCCAACACGACCTGCCCCAAAAGTGCATCCATGGATACAAGTACGGACATCAACAAGTCCAAAACGATAGCGCATGGCACGGAGGATTCGCCTCCCACTGCACCCTCATGGCCGGAACCCATATCGTCAAACTCCCCGAGCAGATCGACGAGCGATCGGCTGCACCCTTAAGCTGCGCAACGGCGACCATCGCCGCTGCGATCCGTACCGCAAACCTCGTCGGCCACGAAACGGTCCTCGTCCTAGGAGCCGGGATGCTCGGCCTGACGGCCTGCGCTTTTGCCAACAGACAATATCCCTGGAATGTGGTTTGTATCGAACGCGACCCCCATCGCCGGCAATTGGCCAAACAATTCGGTGCGACGAGCACGGCCGAACCGAACTCCATCACGCTCGATCCAAACGACTCGATCATCCCCTACGGTTTTGATGTCGTCCTGGAATGCTCCGGTACCAACGACGGTGCCCTCGAAGCCCTCCGCCTTGCTCGTACCGGTGGACGTATCATCCTCGTCGGGGCCGTCTTTCCCTCCCAACCGGCTCCAATCGTCCTGGAAACCATCGTCCGCAAACAACTCTCGATCCACGGCGTCCATAACTACCAAAGCCAAGATCTACTGGCCGCCGTCGAATTCATGACCAAGCACCACCGGGACTTCCCGTTCGCACAACTCATCGAACATTCCTACGGGCTCGAGGAGATCCAAAACGCGATCAACTCGGCTCAAGACCCACGGAATATCCGAGTCGCCATCCGTCCCTAGCCGCCTCGACCTCCCGAAGCACCTTTGCTACCCTTTGGCGATCCTCAGGCCGAAATCGGTGGAACGGATCGGCCAGAAAATCTTCGCAAATCCCCAGCAGCGATACTCCGCACTTGGTCCCCTTGATGTGCCTCGATGCGTACTTGCCTACGTCATAAATCCGCTGCAAGCTTTCGATCTGCCCCTGCAACAATCGACTTCCGGCTGTATCCTCTCGAACAACCGACTCGATCAGACTCACAAACAAGTTCGGATACAAATTCGCTCCCCCTGCGACCCCTCCATCGGCTCCCAACTCCATAGCCCTGGCCAACAACGCCTCAGGACCAATCATGATCGACCAATCGGGGCGCAATCGCTTAAGCCCCACGGCACGCTGAAAGTAATCCATGTCCCCACTGCTATCCTTCAATCCAACAATCTGGGAATGCTCGCTCAAAGCCTCGAGCGTTTGTATCTCAAACCATACCTTCGTCAGCGAAGGGATGTTGTAGAGCATCACCGGCAGTGGCAACTCCGGAACCAATTGATCGACGTAATACTTGAGCTCCGTTTGACCGGCAGGGAAATAATAAGGGGTCGATAGAACCAAACCCGACGCACCACTCGCGGCCGAATGCTCAGCCAATCGCACCGTCTCGACAAACGACGTATCGGTGATCCCGACGAGAACCGGCACCCGAGCAGCCACCGCCTCGACCGTCCTGGCAACGACCTCCTGCTGCATCCGATGACTCAAGCTCGGCGCCTCGCCGGTCGTACCCAATACAAATACCCCACCGACCCCACCCTCAATCAAATGATCAACCAATCGCCCGAGCCCCTCGGTGTCCAAACGGTCTCGACCCGTCATCGGAGTGATCATCGGAGGTATCAACCCAGAAAACTTCTGCTGTGCCATCATGCCATCTCGCGACAAAAATAAGGTATCGTAAACCAACACTAGGACCTGACCGCCGGCCTCGATGCTCCGGCGAACAACGGCCGATCGGCTACCGACTCACGGGGGGCCAATTATAGTCCCTCTCCCAACCATTTCGGCACCCTCTTCATTTCACAATCGTCAAATGCACAGCGGTATCTTGATCCTCTGCAATGCCTTCCTCCTTTTCCTCATCCAACCCATCCTAGGCAAATCCCTCCTACCCAAATGGGGCGGGACGGCACACGTTTGGACCACGTGCCTGCTGTTCTTTCAAACCGCACTGCTGGCTGGATATCTCTACGCTTGGAAAATCGACAAAAAACCGAGCCTCTCGGCCCAAGCCACCCTCCACGCAGCCCTATGGGCAATCTCCGCGACCCTCATCCCCGCTCTGGCCTTCTTCCCCACAATGCTCCCCGAACTCACAGAATTTCCAACCCTGGCTATCCTCCTGGAACTGACCCTGCGCATCGGTCTACCCTTCCTTCTGATGGCCAGCACCAGCTCACTCCTCTCGGCTTGGCATTTCCGAACCTCACACACCCAACACCCCTACGCTTGGTACGCCCTTGCCAACCTGACCTCCTTGGCCGCATGCCTGCTTTACCCCATCGCGATCGAACCTTCGATCGCCTCCTCGAGCCAACAAAACCTCTGGATGCTCCTTTACGGATTGCTCGCCCTGGGCATGATCCTGCACTCTTTAAACATCGCCCGTCGCTCAAAAGACATCCTGCCCCGAGATCCGATCGCATCGCCTGCAAACCTACCAAGAACCCCTTGGCTTTGCCTCAGCCTGTCGGCTTGCTCCTCCATCGTTCTGGCTGCGACCACGAACCATGCAAGCCAAGCCGGCATGATCGTGCCGGGGCTCTGGGTGCTCCCTCTTGCGCTTTACCTAGCCTCCTGGTGGCTGGCCTTCTGGCACCCGATCTTTCAATCCTGGATCGCTCAAACAGGCCTGTTTTACCTTGGCTCCCTATGTGGATTGAGCGCCGTTGTCTTGAAACTGTGGCTCCCCTGGTACGGCCTGGTCGCTTGCTGCATTGCCGCACTGGCTTGCATCGCTCTTGCATGCCATGGACTGATCTACCGACTGCGTCCCTCGGCCGAATCGATGCCCGGCTACTACCTGCAAATCGCTCTGGGCGGAGCGCTGGGCTCGCTCTTCGCCTCGGTGATCGCTCCTTGGTGCATGAACGACTACTACGAACTCCATGCAGGGATCGCCCTAGGTGCCCTGGCTCTTGCTTGGTTCCACTCCCGAGATCTTTACCCCAAACTCTTCCATGATCCGATGGCTCGCCGGTTCTCCTGGCCCCTGACGATCCTATGCCCAACACTCCTGCTGGCCGCCATGTCCATGCTCCTGGGGACCCCAAGCATCGAAGCTTGCATCGATAAAAAAAGGGACTTCTACGGCGTCGTGACCGTTATCGAAAACCAAAAACAAGGAATCCGTGCCATGCTCCACGGACGTATCCGACATGGCACCGAGCCCCTCGAGGGCCCCCTGCACACCGACCAAACCACCTACTACCAAAGCGACTCAGGGGCAGCCCTCGCATTCGGCTGGTGCCAGAGCCACTTCTCCCAACCACTGAACGTCGCTGTCCTTGGACTCGGCACAGGATCGCTATCGCTCTATGCCCGCGCACAAGACTCCATGCGTTACTACGAAATCAGCCCCGCAGTATGCCAAATGGCTGAAAAACACTTTCGCTACCTAAGCTCCCATCGCGGTTTGACCGAAATCCGAGTCGGTGACGGCCGAAAACTCCTCGAACGCGAAACCCTCAAACCCGATACACCGGCACACCACCTAATCGTTGTCGACGCTTTCTCAAGCGACTCGCTTCCGATCCACCTGCTGACGACCCAAGCCCTCGAACTCTACAAACAACGCCTTGCCCCCGAAGGAATCCTGGCGCTGAACATCACCAACCGAAACCTCGACCTCGCACCGATCTTGTTTGCGACGGCTAAACAAGCCGCCCTCAAACCCCTACTGGTCGAATCAAAACTCTCACCCTTCGAACCTCCAACCAGACAAGTCCGCTGGTTGCTATTGTTCCCACAAGACGCGACCCTACCGGCCTGGCCCGGTGCTCGGGACCAACTGGCCCCCTCGATCCGCTCCTCGGGTAGCACCACCTCGAACCGACCAATATGGACCGACGATTTCGCTAGCCCCCTGCACGCGATGCGATGGTGACCTAACGTATCAACTGCGGCCTATTGTGCTCGACGACAAACTCGGCTCGGGTCTGAAGTTCCGCTCCTGGACGGTCGACATACTCGACAGTCCGGTAAAAGGTTTGCCACTGGCCCTGGGTCACCCTACACGAAACATAGCCGCGCTCCGCATTGTGGAACTTGATGAACGGATTCTCCCGAAACAACTCGTCTTCCTGCTTGCTCTTGGCATACCCGTTGCCCCCGGATGAAATGCTCGTCCCGACAAACTCCACGGCCACCGGAGCGGCATCGAGCTTATCAAAGTCCTCATAGAGCTCATTGGCCCAATTGCTGTGAATATCGCCCGTGAGGACCACCGTATTGGCCTGCTCCATCTGCTTGAGATGACCCAAAAGCCGCTTGCGCGGCGCATCGTACCCAGACCACTGGTCCATGCTGTAAAGCTTCGACTCACCCGAACTGCGCCCCACACGACCGACCATCACCTGCTGGCCCAGTACATTCCAACGCGCTTCGGATTCCTGAAGATGCGCAAACAACCAAGCCTCCTGCTGCGAGCCGAGCATCGTCGACCTCGGATGCATCGCTCCCCCATCGAGCTTCTTGGCACCATCCCCATTGGGCTGATCGGATCGGTACTGCCTGGTATCGAGCATCGCAAAACTCGCCAACTTCCCATAAGCGATGTCGCGATACAACTTCATGTCCGCACCGATAGGCATGGAACCAACTCCTAGCGGCTGGTTTTCATAATAGGCCTGATACGCATTGGCGCGGCGAAGTGCAAACTCGCGAGGATCGACCCACAACTCCTCGGAGATCAAACCCGCACAATTGTTGTCGAATTCATGATCGTCCCATACCACCAACCATGGCGCATAAGCATGAGCGGCCTTGAGCTGCTCGTCGGACTTGTACAAACCATAGCGATTGCGGTAATCATCCAGGCTGACGATCTCCGGACTGTTGTGCGTGCGCAATGAACTCCGACCAGGTGCCCCCTCGTAGATGTAGTCCCCCAAATGCAAAATCAAATCGAGCTCCTCGCTGACCATGTGCTCGTAAGCCGTATACAATCCCGACTCGTAATGCTGGCACGAGGCAAAAGCGAACCGCAACTCGTCGACCATCTGCTCGGATCCAGGAGTCGTTCGCGTCCTTCCGATCGGACTGCTCGCATCCCCACTGTGAAACCGATACCAATACCATCGGTTCGATTCCAATCCATGCACCTGAACGTGCACCGAATGCCCCAACGCCTCGGTCGTCAAGACCTTGCCACTCTTGAGAATCGTCTTCATCGATGGATCGTCGGATAACTCCCAAACCACCTCGATCGGCCCCTTGGGGTTTCCCCCAATGTTCACCGGATCGATCAACAACCTCGTCCATAGCACCATGCCGCTACTGCTCGGCTCCCCCGATGCAACCCCCAAGGTAAACGGATCGCTTGCCCAAGCGGTCCTGGATCGAACCGCTCCTGGCGCGATCTGGGATGCCAATGGCAAAATCGCAAGACTCCCGCCAGCCATCAAAAAATCTCTGCGACTTGCGACGAATTTTTCCGCTAACTGCCAGTCTTTTCGGGTCCCAAAAATTCGCGGTCGCATGATAAAATCCTCTAGGAAATTTCTTCTCAACAGGGCAGGGGAGTCTTACCCAAGCTACCCGACCTGTTATACCCTAACCTGTCGATCCAATTCAAGAAACAGAAGATGAAGCTATGGCCAATTATTCTTACTTAGACCTCGCCAAGATGATCGACCACTCCCTACTGGTCCCCACCTTGACGATCGAGGACCTCGAGCGAGGAATCGATCTAGCCATCGCTTACGATGTCGCCAGCGTCTGCATCATGCCCTACTACCTCAAACGCGCCTCGAACCGTTTGGCCGGTTCCAACGTCAAATCCTCGACAACCATCGGATTCCCTCACGGCGCCAATCGCCCCTCGATCAAACGGCTCGAAACCATCGCCGCTCTGGATGACGGCTGCCAAGAACTCGATGTCGTCGTGAACATCAGCCAAGTCCTGAGCCTCCAATGGGATTTCGTCCGCGACGAAATCGCGATGCTCACCGATCTGGCACACCAAGCCGGCCAAAAAATCAAAGTCATCTTCGAAAACTGCTACCTCAAAGACTCCCACAAAATCGAACTCTGCCGCATCTGTAGCGAGCTAGACGTCGACTGGGTCAAAACCTCCACCGGCTACGGCCCCTCAGGAGCCACCATCGAGGACCTCAAACTCATGCGGGCTCACGTCTCTCCGGAGGTCCAAGTCAAAGCCGCCGGGGGCGTACGCGATCTGGCTACCCTCCTGGCCGTCCGAGATCTGGGAGTCTCTCGCTGCGGTTCGAGCCGCACGCGAGAACTACTCGACCCGGCCCGCGCTTCGCTCGGCCTAGAACCCATCGTCATGCACAATACAACCACCGGAAACAACCAAAACTACTGATCGTACGCGAGGCCTGAGCGTAAGGCGGGGCTTTGACCCGCCTGTGAGATTGGCAGGAATAGACTCGCTCGGGTCGGAGACCCAAGCTACGTTGGCTCCTCTAGCCTCTATGCTCTAGCCTGCTTGGTCAAGGCTCGCTGCAGATCCAACAACGCATTGCGCTCGTCGTGCGAGGTCCGATCTCCTAAACCCAAAATACCCCCAGAAGCCTCCGCAATGCGCTTGGCTCGCTCGATCGTCGCTTGCCGCAAAACCTCCAGACTCGACTCGTCGAGCTCCCTGGAAAGCGCCTCGGCATAGGCGATCCAAGCCTCAACCATCGACTCGCTAGGACGCTCGTCGAGCCAACGGCTGAGCAAGCGGTACGATGGGGTCCCATAGACGATCCCATCCTCCTCGGCCGCCTTGAGCAACGCTGCGAACTCCCCCTGAGAAACCTTCGTGTCTGCCCATGCCAAACGGACCAACGGTAAAAGCGCAAAGGCTGTCATCGCCGAGGGGCCCACCCCAAGGCGCTCGAGCCGCGCGAGCACCTCGGGATCCTTGACCCCTGCGGCCTGCTGCAATGCATCTTGCCTCTGCTGCTGCTCTCCGAGTTGAACTTGATCAAGAAACTCCAAGAGCTCCTGGTCCCGATCCGCAAAAAACGCATCGTGCATCGCCTGACGCTGTTTATCCAATGTCTGACTCATGACCGTCTGCTCCACGACGAGGAAAATACCTTATGCCTAAGCCCACGAGAATCATCAAACCACCGACCCAAGTCCACCAACTCGGAGCCCGATAGTCCGGATCCCCATGACGCACCCAATGCACCCACACCGGCAATAACACCGGCTCTAAAAGTGTAATCAAACTCGCGATGTGACTCGGGGTCGTTCGCAAGCCCTGCGCAAAAAGCCAATAAGGCATCCCCATCTGCAAGACCCCTATCCCAATCAAAAGCGGCCACATCCATCCAGTCGGATGCTCCACTCCAAAACTCCAAACCAACGGAAACATCACCAAAGCAGTCACCAGATGGTTCAACGCGATGAGCCAAGCCGAATCCAAATGCCTCAACGATCGCAAGGACAATATAACCCCCGCATAAAGCACACCGCTGGCTAGAGCCAACCAAGGCGACCACCACCGATCCGATGGACTCGACTGTGCATAACTCATCTCCATGACCAATAGAAACAACACCCCTGCGATGCACCATCCCAACATCCACCAATCGCTTCTGAGCGTCGGCTCGCGAAACCAATAAACCGTCGCCAACATCACCCAAACCGGCGCTAGATTCTGTAGCCAAATCGCATTGGCCGGGGGCCCGCTGACCAACGCGGTCAAATAGGTCCAATTCATCATCGCAAAACAGATCGTCATGGGCAACAACTGCCATACCCATGTCACCCGGCGCACCAACGGCACCAAAATGCACAGCGCAAAAACCGCTCGCCAAAACGCTAAGGTCGCCCCGCGATACTCCAAGGGCCATCGATCAAACTCCGGCGATCTTGCAAAGAAAGCGCTCGTGCTCCATAGCACCGCCGCCATCACGCATAAGAACGGACCCCAGCCAAAACCGCCAATCCAATCAGAAAACTTTGGCGTATCGCCTGATACTCGATCCGGTGGCTTCATACAGAATTAGCAGTCCAAAGTGCCCCTAGGAAGAACTTAGTTTTCAAACGCCCGTCGCGCAATACGCAACTTGGCAGATCGACTCCGAGGATTCGCATCGGTCTCGGCTTGCGTGGCTACCAACGGTTTTTTTGTCAAATTCTCTAACCGCGAATCGTCGCGTATCGCATTTTTGACCATCCGATCCTCCAGAGAATGAAAGGAGATAACCGCCAACCTACCGGCAGGCTCAACCCCGCACGACTCGGCCGATGGGACTTCCGGGCTGGGAACCGCAAGCAACCCTGGTAGTCTGGCCAATCCAGCCTCGACATGCTCAAGCTCCCGATTGACCACGATCCGCAACGCCTGAAACGTCCGCGTCGCCGAATCGACCCGACCATGCACCCGACCAGGCACCACGCGATGGATCAAATCCGCAAGCTGCTTGCTGCTCATGATCGGTTCGCTGCGATTCTGCTCGACAATCGCCCTGGCGATCCTCCGACTCAAACGCTCTTCACCAAACTGATAGATCGCATCGGCAATCTCCGTATCGCTGTGCTGCTGCAACCACTTCCAAGCCGGTACTCCCACCGTCATGTCGAAACGCAAATCCAATGGAGCATCAAGCCGAAACGAAAAACCACGCTGCGTGTCGGCTAACTGATCGCTCGATAACCCAAGATCCAACAAAATCCCATGCACCCGAGGAATCCCAAGCCCCCCGAGCAAATCCCCTAAATTGCAGTAGGAGCCGCATGCCAACGTCAATCGACATCCCGAAGGTAGCTCCAGATCCTCGAGCCCCCATCGACCTCGCTCCCCGAGATCCATAACTCCACCGACTGATGTCCGAGGGTACTGACTATGCGCAGAAACAAATTCGCGAATCGCTCCAGGATCGCGGTCGATCCCAAGAATCCGATCCCCCGAGCCAAGTCGCTTGGCGATCTCGAGCGTATGTCCACCACCACCAAAGGTACCATCGACAATCACCAATGGGGCGCGGCCTGGAATCTCAGGACTCAATCCCCCAAGCCACTCGCGGAGAATCGGTTCGAGTAGTACTGGGATGTGGATCGAAGGCATAAAAGAAAAAAAAGGCCGGTCGGGGAAGATGCACTGGGTTTCAAGGTCCCGGTGGCATCAATTCCACCGCTCCCTCCATCGCAGCATGCACTCTGATATTCCATTCAACGCGCCGTGCTGGTAAACCGAACCGATGAAGTTCGATCCTCTTCGAGCGTGCGTGCTAAGCGCTTCTCGGGCAACCCCCTCTGCTCAGGAAGTTGACGCTCTGAGCCCGTGGCCGCGAGACTCAGTTGCTACCCAAAAAAAGCCTCTCACATCGCTTCGATGGTCCAAGCATCCCACCTCCCGACCGGCTGGGGTTCGAGCTGTAGTTTGTCCCCTTACGATAACCGAAAGGGGGGCAGATTGACTACCTATTTTTTCCGAATTCTCTCCCCGCAACCCCCAAAAACCCGAGCGATTTGCTAGCATTTTTATTGATAAATCGACCCTCGCCCAATCCGGCCGTCGGCCTCTAGACTCCCTAACCAATGACCCGATATGGACTTAAGCTACATCGGGTCGAAAGCCTGATTATGGCCATTACGGCATTAAACGTACTACTTCTGATCCTGGGTGCGATCGGATTGCTCCTGATCTGGCTACTGCTCCGCCCCGGAAAGTACTCCCCTTGGGAACGTATTCTCTACGGGCCGATCTACGTGATGGCCCGCTATCTCTGGAAAGCCGAAATCTTCCGACAAGATCCAGCGACCGGGAAATGGGAACCCTCGCCATGCCTGATCGCCGATGCGTCCGACCTGCTCGAACCAAATCCAGCAAACCCAAACCCCTACTTCGGTACCTGCAAGCATCGTGGCGCGGTGCTCGTGGCCAACCACCGCTCTTCGGTCGACCCATGCTTTATCCAACTAGCCGCTGGCGATCGGGTCCACTGGATGGTCGCAGGCGAGTACTTTAAAGTCCCTCTTGTCGGTCAACTGCTTCGATCCTTTCAATGCATCCCAACCAACCGAGGGGGAATCGACACCGCGTCGACCAAACGCGCGATCGAATTGGCCAAACAAGGTCGCTTTGTGGGTATGTTTCCCGAGGGACGCATCAACCGTACGGATCAGGATTGGATGTCGGTCCGCCCCGGAGCGGCGCTCGTGGCCCTGCGAGGACGCGTACCTTTGATACCCATCTGGATCCAAGGCGCTAGGATGGGCAAGTCGGTCGTTAGCCCCCTTTTTATGCCCACCTCGGTCAAGGTCTTTCTGGGCAACCCTGACTATTGGGGGCTCGAACAACTCGATCTCCAAGACGGACGATCCGATCGCCAAATCGCCGACCAATGGATCCAACGCGTCCTGAACGACTGCGTTCAAAACGCTTGCGGCCGCTGCAAATCGATCGAACTGGCCGGCTCAAACTGGCTCAATGCCACGGATTCTCCAACGGATAATCCAGCCCCTCAGACGGATACACACGACTCGCAAAATCCGAACGCATGAGACGACCGAAACGCTTCCTCTAGTCCCCGAGCGTCCAGTCCTCCTGGCCGTTTCTTGTGATCATCGCCGCCAAAACACTCGGCTTGCAATGATTCGACACAAAGAGCGTTCGGCCACAAGCAAACAAAACCATCGCGCCGTTGCGGTGGTGGGATCGGATCTCGTTGTCCATGGCCCAAGCCCTCGGGTCGTTGATCCCTCCGGACTGCTCGAAGATGTTGCTACCGTTGATCCACTCACCATCCGGACCGCCCGTGTCCTCGGCTACCGCCGCGGTGAACGTCAGACCATCGCGTATGTCCCGAAACTTGAACGGCTGGTTGTACACAAACACACCGTTGTCGGTGTTGATACGCGTGGTGATCCGCTGTCCGTAAAGCCCACCATAGTCGGTTTTGCCCGATTTACCCTCAAGCGTCGGAACGCTCGGACAGACATAGGTCGCCACGTTGGTCTTGCGCGCCCTGGCATTGATCGGATGGTCGAAAGGATGATCGAAATCGACCAACGCATGGACGTTCTGCGCTTCCATGTAAGGCAAAATCAGCGCAGACCACGCGTAGTTCTTAAGAAAACTCGGGCCATTGAACGGACGCCACTGCATGCACCCAGGTGGCAACGTCCGAAGCACCGAATGGTAGTTGTGAAGCGCTAAACCTACTTGGCGAAGGTTGTTCTGGCATTGCGCCTGACGGGCCATTTCGCGCGCACTTTGAACCGCAGGCAACAGAAGCGCAGCCAGAATGCCCATGATCGATACGACGACCAACAACTCAACGAGCGTCACACCCCTGGGCATCACTCGTCGGTCCGCCAAACGGTTCGCCCGAAGGTTCACCCGTACTGAAATTCTAGATCCCATTCCAATCACAACACCCTATCGCTCAACGGCATGGACTCGCCGAAGATCTAACGTTGCGCCAAGAGGTGCAACGTGTTCTCCGGTGCACCGACGTTCCGATAGGGTATCGTAATTCGCTCAAACCGGCCAGATCCACCAAGGAATCAAATAACCGACTCGCGCCAACTCTAAATCACCCCGCCATGGGTCCTGTAAGGACTCATGTGGTCAGGCTGATCGAGGAACCAAAAACGTTCCCACTCCTGAACCATCGCCCTGAGGTTTTCCGAAGTGAAAATCAACTGCTCAGCCCGTCGGCCAGGCAGTGCGGAGTAAATCGGTATGGCACATCCGACCATCGGTACGGTCGCCATCGTCAACAACAAGCACATTAGTATTCGACGTCGCATCGGTTCTCACTCCGTGAACAAGCTATCCTTGTGTTCCTGCCTCCGATTCCCCCAGGCTCTCGTCGACCATAGACCCCTCCTCATCCTCCGACACAACCTCCAGTTGCCCAGATGCTACCGCGTCGCGAATGGCTTGGGCAAGCGGTGTAGTGCCTATGGCATTGACCCGCTCCTCCATGACCTTCCCAGGCTTGAAGCTCACCACGAACTTTTCGGGGACTTCTACCTGCCTGCCCGTCCGCGGATTTCGTGCCTTCCTGGCCGCCCTGGGACGCACCTGGAAAACCCCAAAATTCCGCAACTCGATCCGGCCCTCTTCCACCAACGTCTGAACAATCGAGTCGAACGTCTTCTGGACGACTTGCTTGATCTGCTGCTGATTGAGTCCCGTCTCATCGGAAATCGTTTTCACGATCTCTTTCTTTGTCACAACAGAATTCCCCGCACTTCAAGGCACCCTAAGTCTTTTACTAGTTAGACTTTAATGCCGAAAAGTCTAGGTCGCTATTCCGTAGCCGTCAAGGTATTCCCAAACGGGATCAACCCTGCCGACCGGACAATCCAGACGATCGTTATGGGTCTTTTCGGTCATACAACCCGCAAATCTTCACTCCGAAACCAAAACCTAACCACTTTTTCCTAGTCCAGAAAAAAGCATAAGTTTTACTGTTCAAGCGATCCTGACCCCTTCTGGCCTGGAGTCCGACCCGAAGTTTTTGCTATGAATCCCTCCAAGCTTTCCCCAATCGTACCCCACTTCATTCGATTCCCCAGGTGCGTATGTTGCCCTACCAGCCTCGGCTTGCATCCCAAGGAACCCTTTCGGGTATCCTCGTCCTTGCGCTCCTCTCGCAAGGCTGCATCGATGGCCCGTTCTTCCAACTCAAAAAACTCAACCCCTACATCCAAAACCAATGGAAACAAGACCGCGAGAAAGTCGTCGTCTTCTCCGAACGCATCGAGGAACTTCGCCTCCTACGCACCCAATTTGCCTCGATGGAACCCCAGGAACAAAACGACTGGATCTCCAAACTCGGACAAATGCTCAAAAGCGAAACGAGCCCCGAAATCCGACGCGAAACCGTCCTGACTCTCGACCCCGTCAAACAAAATCCCCAAGCCCTTGAAATCCTGACCCCACTTGCCAAAGACAAGAACGAAAAAGTTCGCTTGGCCCTCGTCTCGACCCTTCGAAACACCCAAACAGAATCCTCCACCAATACGCTCATCGCCATGGCCTCCTCAGATCCGAGCAACAACGTCAAACTCTCCGCCACACGCGCCCTGGGAAGCCACAACTCGGATGCAGTCAAACCATTCCTCGGTGCCAAACTCGACGACCGGAATATCGCGATGCGATTCCAAGCCTCCCAAGCTCTCGGGGAACTGACCGGCAAACGTTACGGAGGCGATATCGATGCCTGGCGACAGTACCTGGCCGGTCAAGATGTCCCCGAACCCGAACTCTCCCTGGCCGAAACCCTCGAATCGATGCTGCTGCTTCGATAGCACCCCCGGGTCCTTGGCCCAACCCCGGCCACATCGTAAAATTCCCTAAAAGGAACTCACCGATGCTATCGACCTGGCCCTGGCGATCCGAATCCCAAGCGGTCTTCTGGACCGACCGTCTTGACCATTTCTCATCGACCGCCAAACTCGATCCCCAAGCCGTGCGGCTCTCGGCCCACTGGTGCCTTCTGTGGGACCGACAAATCTGCATCGAACTCGTCGGAGATGCACAAGACCAATTCGAAATCGCGGCGCTTCATACCCGATCGCTCAACGCCGAATCGTCAGGCAAAACACCCTTCTGGGAACACCCCACCCTGGTCGTTCAAACCCTCGAACGCTTCGAGTCCCTCCACCCCATAACCGAGATAACCGAGGACCCCGGAAACCAAACCCGAAATGCTTTCGCCAATCTCCTTTTGGAAATCATCAAGCAGGAAACCCAAGCATGCTTGGCCGACTCCCATCAACTCGGTCGCGACGGATTTCTCTCGCAAACGGCCAAGCTAGCCGATCCCGAATCGCTGTTCCTAACACTCGATGGCAAAAAAGTCGATTCCAACATTCAAACCCGCTACTGGGGACACTGGTTCCCCGGCCTGTCCAATGACGATCGCAAAATTTGCGACTGGCTTGCGGCTCTCCCGGGCGCGATCGACGCCGATATCCCAGAGGTCGTCCGACGCTTGGAAAATCCATCGAGTCCCACCGCGCTGCCGGGCGCTGTAACCCTAGGACGGCACGATGTCCTCCACATCCTCTTGGGACGTGGACTGCTCGACCAAGACGAAGCTTTCGTTATCGGCTTTACCATGGGCAATGCTTCGCAATACCGCGATGACGATGGAATCCTCATGCGCCAAGCTCTAGCCCATTGGTACCCGGAACCCTTCCGTATCGGTGGCTCCAAACTCCAGGTCTTCGACCTAGGAGTCCAAGCTGGCAAATCCATGGGAATCCCCGACATCGCTCAGATCCCCATCGAAAATCTCGGTTCCCGGTCCCTTGCCGACGCTCGCCAAGAACTGCAAATCTCCACCGACTTGCTGCGAAGCTTCTACCACCAGGAAAAGCAATCGATCCGAAACTCGCTCGAAAGCGGCAGACTCCCGGGATAAAACGCCGAATCAGCCCCGAATGGCGTTGAATTAAAAGCGGAACGGCGCAAGCCGTCCGGTGAAAAACATTGCGATATCGAGGACATTCCATCGCTCACCGGAGTGCTTGCGCACTTCCGCATCCACTAATTCAACGCCCCACCCGGATCGCCCGGCCTTGAGCCCAAACCAGGAATCCAAGTCCCCTCATCGAGATTGCTCGTGAGTATCTCAACCTCCCCATCCCTGGGCCCGGGCAAGATCGCCAGAAAACCGATCTCAGGTCGAGTGGCACAAAACTCCAAGGCCCCCTGGACTCCCATGACATACAACCCCGTAGCCAAGGCGTCTGCCCAAGCCGCATGAGGATGCAGCACCGTGATGCTCAAAGCTCCCTTCGCAGGCCTGCCTGTCCTCGGGTCGATGATGTGGCCATACCGCTGCCCCTTAAAATAAAAGAACTGGTTGGCCGGTCCACTTGTTCCCAAAGCCCGATCCCTGAGGACCAGCGTACCGAGAATCCGCTCGGATTGCTCCGGATGACGTACCGCAATCTTCCAACCCGACTCGGAACCTTCAAGCAACTGCTTGCCATATGCGCTGATGCTGCTCTTGCCACCATGGATCGCAAAATCCTCGACCCCCCGATCCCGCAACATCGAAACCGCCTGGTCGATCGCATACCCCTTGCCGATCCCCCCAGGATTCACAGCCACCGGTCCGGAAAACCTCACCCTTCGACCCTGGCGATCCATTTCGATTTGCTCCGATCCTACCCCCGAAAGCAAATCGGCAATCTCCTGCTCGCCGGGTAGGCGCCCCCGACGACTCGAAAAACCCCAAGCCTCCGATAGCTTCGCCGCCGTCATGTCGAAACAACCGGCCGTTTGCTGATGGATCTGAATTCCTAACTCGAGCATCTCAAAGGTCGGCAACGAGACGTCAACCCAAGTCTCATGCCCCCTGGCATTCAATCGGCTCAGGTCGCTCGTCGGGATATAGATGCTCAAGAGCCGCTCGAGCCATTCGATCAACTCCAATGCCTCGACGGCGACCTCTGGACCATGCTCGGGACGCTCGGGATGAAGCAGCACGTCGAACTGACATGCCATGGCTCTGCGGGTGAACTCCAACCAAATCGGTTCGCGACGATGCATCGATTCTCTTGCCTAACGATTCGGACGGTTCGAGTTCCCAGGGCGGCGACTGCGTTCTCTTAACACCCTGCGAATCTCCTTGGGATCCAACAAATCGATTTCATCCTGTGTTTCTCGACGCTGCCGCTCGTAAATCTCCAACAACCGCGATGTGCTGTTGACTCCCTCGGGAATCATCCATGTCGAAATCACAAGCAACTGATCGCTCTGGTCGATCGATTCGAGCAATCGCTTTGGAAACGAGGAGAGCCGACCGGCTAAATCGCTGATCAGCGCATCCTGATTGTCGAGCCTAAAACCCTCTTCGACAGGCCGCGCAGAGTTCAAGGTCATCAACGCGGATTTGACGTCCGTCTCGCGTCGCAAAAAGGGCATATTCGCCATGATCGATGGAAGCAACATGGTCTTGCTCCACTCGTCGAGCACCTCAGCATCGGCCCCTTGAAGGTCCGCTGCATAAAAGGTCGCTGCACGAAACGATAACTGCTCCTGAATAAACCGGATCCTTGCGGCCGTCTTGAGCTCCTCCAAAAGCCGACGCTTGCTCGTGGGCATCGTGTCGAGCACGACACCGACCATGCGGGCCGCCAAATTCAAATCCTCGGCGTTGGGCTGCAAATCGATTTGCTCCTGGACAGCCTCGAGTCGCTCACGCACCTCCGGCGGATACTTGCCCACCATTTCGCGCGCTCCGTCCAACTTGGCCATCTGAATCGAATTGAGACTCCGTACCCAACTCCGCCGCTCATCGTACGACCTTGGTACCATCGGAATCAAAACATCTCGAAAATGCTGCTGCAAGTACTCCATGAGTTCCCGATCCTTGGCCAACTCCTCGATCACGGCCATCTCCCCAGCATCGTAGAGCCCGGGCATGTTCGAAGCCACATCCAACCTACCTAACTCACGCCGCCCCTGAAGCCGAGATGCGGTCGCCCCGAGCCCGACCCCGATCGCCAAGGCAAGGGCCAGAGGGACCCACGCATAAGGCATCGTAAACCATCGCTCTAACCGCTTCGAAATCGGAAACTTGCCCCCAAGACTCTCCGACGATGTCACCGCCGTCGCTCCCGAACGCTTCACATCGGCCACGACCATCTCGATCGTCGTCTGCGTGAAACTTTTGCTATGCGACACCTCAGGCAACTCGTCGAGCAAATCGTAAGCCCTCCGAAGTTCGGCAAGCCGCATCCGAAGCGACTCTTGACCTACGAGCCTTCCCTCGAGCGCAGCAGAATCCTCGGCCGATAATTCTCCATCAAGATACGCAGTCAACTCCTCATCGATCGCGTCCGTATCGCGGTCGCTCATACTCTTTTCCCAAAACCTTCCCCGCTCTAACGGTTGCTCGCTTCCATTTCCTTACCAAGTCTTGGCATTACCAAGGTCGTTCGTCGCTCGGGCTACTCGTCCACATCGGATTCAGGCTCGCTTCCAGGTACAAGCCCCTCGTGCAAATAGGGCTCCAAAAGATTCTTGAGATTCACCCGTGCTCGCATCAACAACGACTTGACCGCCTGGACAGTCAAACCCATCGTCTCGCCGATCTCTTGATAACTCATCCCCTCGAACTTACTGAGCAAAATCGCTGTTCGCTGACGCTCTCCGAGCGCCTCCAAGGCCAACATTATAACGCGCGATCGCTCCTGGTGATCCATGTTTCTCGTCGGTTGGTAACCGCTGGAGGAAACGGCGATGTTCTCGAGCAACAAACCCGATGTCGACCCATTTTGAGCCTTGGACAACTGATATTCCTTGCGAATCGACAAGTCCCGAATATGGTTGGCCGCCACGTTGTGCGCGATCCGATACAACCAAGTGGAAAATTTGGCGGTGGGAACGTACGTTTTTCGCGACTTATAAATCCTCAAAAACACCTCCTGGGCTAAATCCTCGGCATACTCTGCATTCCGTGTCCACCCATTCATAAACCGAATAATCTTTCGCTGAAAACGATCGATGAGGTACTCAAACGCAACCGCGTCGTCCTCCTTGACACGCAGCATCAACGCAACATCAGGATCCGAATGCATCCTGCACTCAGGTACTTCGCTAAGCCCCAATTCCGTGGAGTCGTTTTCAGTAGACACAGGCGTGGCCTTCATTACGTGTAACTCGATGTAGTTGAACCCAAGAACGCTCGATTTGTTCCGGGGGCATTCTCTTCGGAGATGATTTCATGATAGCACTCAGCGCGATGGCCGTGTGCTCGCATTCATCCATCCGAAAAATTACGCCTCTAGACTAACTCATCGCATCGATAGAACGAAAGGCAATCATCGCTCCATGAATCATTTGATATCCACACAAAACGATAAGAATGATTCGCTCGGAATCTCCATTACTGCTTCGTCAGATTGGCTCATCGAAAACGGGCAAAAAATTGCGCAAAACCACATCCCGAGATAACACGCCTGTTAGGCATCGATAAAGACAGCCCGCGTTGGGTGCACCGACTCGACGATCGCTTGCCATATGCTCGACGGCCGTTGTGATCACAAGCACCAACTGACCACCCAACTCAACCCACTGTGGACAAGTCGCCTGCGGACTACCGACGGTTTGCCACTCGCGCTCCAACATCCCACTGGCTATCCCAACCTGAATGGTTCGCCCGAAGGCGGCCTCATCGGGATTATACAACGAGATGATCAAACTCTTGCCATCGAGAGTCATCGTCATCCCATCAGGAACCCCAATCTGATCCTTCAGATCGACGACCAAACGACCCTCGTCGATGGTCCCCGCAGCGATGTCGAGCCGATAAGCCACCACCTTGCGGGTCGGTGAATCGATATCCAACAAATCGACCGCGCCGTCGTCACGCGGCAGGACCACCTTGCCGTTGCTGCAGATCTGATCGCTTCGCAAAGAGATCAATTTGCGGTCGCTGCGCCGCCAAAGATACAAACCCGCCTTCTTGGTCTTAAACTCCAAGTCCTTCGTGCCGAAGATCAAATTCCCATCCCAAACCAGACCGTCGTTGATGATCGTCCCTTGGACATGGGAATCGACCCCATCGATCAACGGCCTCCAACTCCCATCCATCGGGGAGAATATCCCAACGCTCCGCTCGCAACCGACCACGAAATTCCCGCGATCGGTAGGGAACGCAAATCCAGGCCGGCCCGCCAAAGCATAGCTCTGGTTGACCCCCGACTTCGCATCGTAGATGTTCAACGATCCTACCGACGCTTGCGCACCATGCTGGATCGCTACCCACGAAAATCGATCGGGCCCCAACGGATAAGGCCCCTCAGGAAGGAACCTCAAGGACTCGTTTCCTGGATCGAAAAACAACTCGGCTTGCTCGACAATCACGCTCACGCTTGCTCCTTGTCAAAGGCCGAATCGAAGGCCCGGTGGCTCGGAGAAAAATCCATCCGCTTGACAAAGGCTGCCGCCTCGCGAGCCCCGAACTCGCGATCCATCCCACTGTCTTCCCACTCGACACTCAATGGACCTTCATAGCCCACGCGATTGAGCTCCCGAATGATCTCCTCAAAATTCACTCCACCTCGACCCGGGCTGCGGAAGTCCCATCCGCGACGCGAATCGCCAAAGTTGATATGGCTCGACAATATCCCCGACTTGCCGTTGAGCGTCACCTTCGCATCCTTGATGTGCACGTGGTAAATCCGGTCGGGAAACTCCCGGATAAACTCCACAGGATCAACCCCCTGCCATATCAAATGGCTCGGGTCGAAATTGAACCCAAACTCGGGCCGATGCTTCAGAGCCTCCAAAGCCATCTTGGCCGAGTAAATGTCAAAGGCGATCTCGGTCGGATGGACCTCCAAGGCAAATCGTACCCCGCATGCCTTGAACTCATCGAGGATGGGATTGAAACGGTCCGCAAACAACTTGAACCCATCGTCGATCATCGACTGCGGGACCGGCGGGAACGAATAGTTCATGTGCCAAATGCTCGAACCTGTAAACCCATTGACCACCTTGACCCCAAACTTCTTGGCCGCATGCGCCGTCTTCTTCAACTCGTCGGCTGCCCGCTGATTGACCCCCGCCGGATTCCCATCCCCCCAAACATATCCCGGCAAAATCGACTTGTGACGAATGTCGATCGGGTCGCATACGGCCTGTCCGACCAAGTGCGCACTGATCGCATGGCACTCAAGCCCCACCTTCTCCAAAAGATCCCGTTTGGACTTGCAATACCCTGGGTCCGAATGCGCTTTGTCGACCTCGAAGTGGTCCCCCCAACAAGCCAACTCAATACCGTCGTAACCCGCATCCTTGGTAAACTGAGCCATCTTGCTCAACGGTAAATCTGCCCATTGGCCAGTAAACAAAGTTACAGGTCGTGCCATCTTGCAAAGTCTCCAATTCCAAAGGAAGGTGTGACAAAATAATGAGGACCAAAACCGCTTAAGATAGCATCCAAAGGACGAATGTGACAACCATCCTCGGTTAGAATTGTGCCAATACTCATGTGGCAATCCCCAACCCACCTAAGCCCGCTGAACCGATGCTGACTCGAACCAACCCAACCCACTGGCCAACCAACGCGTTGAACTCAACGCGGATTCCTCAACCGATAACCCTCGGCTTGCTCCTGGCACTCCTGGCCCTGATCCTCACCGAAGGATCCTACGCCCAAAATCCACCTGAAAATCCAGGGCCCTCCAAGGCCTTGCCAACCCAAGACCCAAACCCCTATGCCGATCGGATCCAACCCATCCTGGCTAAATACTGCGTCGCTTGCCATAGCCACGACGCACCTGAGTCGAACCTCAAACTACTCTCCCTGGCCTCCATGATCACAGGCGGAGACTCCGGACCCGCACTGATCCCAGGCAAACCCTCCGAGTCCCTCATCCTGCGACGCATCCTCGGTCTCGATGAACCGAAGATGCCCCCCGAAGACTCCGCTCAACCAACCCCCGAAGAGATCGAAACCATCCAGCGATGGATCGAACAAGGTGCCCTCGGGAGCGATCCGTCGAACTCCCTTGCCGACCGATGGAAACGAATCGCTCCGAACTCCAAACCGAACTCGGCGATCACCGCCGCTGCACCCCTGAACCCCAAGCAATCGCTTGTCGGGAAATTCGCACAGATCGAACTCGTCGAACGGTCGGATAACCCCTCGAATCCCACCCGTATCCTTTCGGTCCCGTTCCTCGGAAAAATCTCTCAAATCCGATTGGACCGCGACGCCAAACACGCCGCGATCGCAGGCGGAATCCCCGGACTCGGGGGTATCGTCCATGTCCTGGAACTCGATCGAATCGCAAACCTAGACCAAGACTCCTCCTCCGGAAAAAGAATCGAAGCCCACTCGGATGTCCTCTACTGCGCCGCGTTGCACCCGAAGCAACCCTGGGTCGCCACCGCAGGCTACGACCGGACCATTCGACTCTGGGACTACAACTCAGGAAAACTCCTGCGCAGCTTCGAAGGACACAACGGCGCTGTCTATGACCTGGACTTCGATCCCTCCGGAGATGTCCTGGCCAGCGCAAGCGCCGACGAAACGATCAAAGTATGGCGCACCGACTCAGGCCTCCGGCTCGATACTCTAGGACAAGGCGAAGCCGAACAAATTCGAGTCCGATTCCTGGATCCTACCACAACCAACAACCCCACTGAAAACGACCGCTCGGTTTGCCTTATCGCCACCGGCGCCGACCGCCGGATCCGTCAATGGAGACTCCCCTCACTCGATCAACCCTCCGTCAGCCCCATGCTCCACTCGGTCTTCGCCCACGAAGCGACCATCCACCAACTGGCCCTCTCCCCAAACCACCTCTATGCATGCACCGCCGCTCAGGACGGGACCATCAAAGTCTGGAATACCCAAGACTGGCAACTCATCGATGACCTCCCACCCTCGAAGGAACTACTAACCTCCCTGGCTTGGACCCACGACTCGACTGCCATCGAATGGACCACCCTCGAAGGCTCCATCCAAGAGCATTCGATCGCCGATGCAATCCGATCCTTTCAAGAAAAGAAACGCTCCATGGCCCAAGCCACGTCGCCCCCCCCACAAAGCACGCTACCCCCAATCCAACCCGATGCACCCTCGATCCAAGAATCCGACGCAGGACCTCGCTCGATCCAAAACCCACAGCTCGTCCTACCACCAGTCCGAGTCCAAGCCACCCTCGAACCACAGGACCTAGCCCAAGGAGGCGACTGGTATGCCTTCGAGAGCAAAAAAGGTCAAGTCTGGTCGATCGCTGTCTCCGCCGCAAAAGACAAAAGCCCCCTGGATAGCTACCTGGAAATCACCGACCCTCAAGCCAACCCAATCCTGCGCACGCGACTCCAAGCCGTCCGCGAATCCTACTACACCTTCCGCGGAAAGGACTCGCTGTCGATCGACGATTTCCGACTCCATCGATGGGAAGACATGCAATTGAACGAATGGCTCTACTCAGGGGGCGAAGTCGTCCGACTCTGGCTCTATCCTCGCGGCCCAGACTCAGGGTTCAAAGTCTACCCAGGATTCGGTAACCGTTTCACCTACTTCGGTACCTCGCCGATCGCTCACGCTCTGAACGAACCGGCCTGGATCGTACGCGAACTGGCTCCCGATCAACCCCCGGTGTCCAACGGCCTGCCAGTCTTTCCTATCTTCTACTCCAACGATGATGACCCCATGCGCAAGTCTGGGAAAGACTCCAGCATCGAATTCCTCACCCCCTACGACGGGCGTTTCCTTATCCGACTCCGAGATACCCGAGGCCAATCTGGCACCGACTACCACTACCGACTCTCCATCGTACCTCCGAACCCCAGATTCGACTTCAAACTCGAAACCAACGAACTGACCCTCCGCCCCGATGTGGGCTCCGAGTTCATCGTCTCGATCGACCGCTTCGATGGACTCGACGAGGACGTCCAAATCGAATTCGAAGATCTCCCCGAAGGAATCCGCGTGATCCAACCCCTGACGATCGAAAAAGGACAACTCAAAGCCATCGGCCAAATCCGCGCACTGTCGAACCAGCTCTCGGAATTACCCAAAGAATTCGAAATCACCCTCAAAGCCAAATGCCAACTCGGAAATCAAGAACGCATCGCCGACCAAAAGCCCAAACTCAAAATCAAAGTCAACCCAAAGCCCACCATGACCCTCAAAATCGTCGGCAAAGACGATCCCGATGAAGCACCACCGATCGAAAAACTCCATATCCGTCCCGGTCAAACCGTCTCGGCTAAACTCGTCATCCAACGCGGAGAACTCGCCGGCGATATCGCCTTCGGCGGCGATGACAGCGGTCGGAATCTTCCCCACGGTTGCTTTGTCGATAACATTGGTCTCAACGGACTCCTGATCCCCGCCGGACAATCGACCCGAGAAGTCTTCATCACCGCCGCTCCGATCGTCCAACCCCAACGAAGGGTCTTCCACCTGCGAGGCAATGTCGACGGCAACCCAACCTCCCTGCCGGTCGAACTGATCGTCGAATAACAACTCATGCCCAATCCAAAAATGCTCAAACCCTTTCTTACCTGCTGCCTCTGTGCGTTGCTTCTTGCCCAAAGTGCCCTCGGCGGTACCTCGGCAAGCCAATGGATCCTTGTCGTCAACGGCCAATCCCAAAACTCCCTTACCCTCGCAAACCACTACTGCCTACTCCGGGACATCCCCGCCCGCAACGTGGTCATCCTCAACGATATCCCCAATGCCAACTCGATCTCCATCGACGAGTTCCGAAAACTGATTCTCGCGCCGGTGCTCGAGCAAATCGAAGCCCGCCAACTGACCAACCACATCCAAGGCATCGCCTACTCCTGCGACCTACCGACGGCAATCGATCTGCAAAGCGACCTCAAGAACGTCAAAGATCTCCCCAAAGTCCTGACTCCTACAGGCTCGATCAATGGCATGACCTACCTGTTCCGATGGGTCATGCAAAACGACCCGTCCTACATCGGCCCGGATTCGAATTGGTATGCCACCCACGATGCTGCCTCACTATTGAAGATCTATCACGGTACCCCGGAATCCATCGAAGAACTCCGAAAATGGAT
>JAJTFB010000135.1 GCA_021300015.1 Pirellula sp.
GATTAGGTCCCAGCCGGTGCAGGCTGGGGGGCAGGTAGGGTTGTGGGTAAGCAGGTACGCCAAAGCGAATGGAGTTCGACGGAACTCCGAAGGGAACTCCAAGCGGAACTCGGTAGCTTTCGTAGCCGTGGCTCTCAAAGCGGTACGTATCCCGCCCGTTGTAGCCAAACGATGGGGCGTTGTAGCCAAACGATGGGGCACACCGAAACTCGCGAGCGATCACCCGCTCGATCGCCTTGCAAAGATTCCTCATCCGACCGTCCATCCCGTCGGAGAGCGACTTCAAATGCCGATCGTTGCACAGGCACGGATCGGTATAGATCGCCACACGCAGTTGATTCCAATTCCCTTCGAGTTGACGGTAGAGTCCCTCGACCTGATTCGGAGACGCTCCGCATTTGATCCTCTCCAGAAGCCCGCAGGACAATTGGTCCAGGGCCATCGCATGGCGGACCAAGTGGCCATGGGGTGCGGTTTTCTTAATCCGATTGGCGATGTCCTCGGCCCGACGCTGCACCGCAGCAGCCTCTCCGATGGCCGAAGACCAAGGGTTTCCAGCCAAAGCTCCATTGGCTAGCGCCAAGATCGCAATCGCCACTGCGATCGGTTGTTGAATCATTTTTAGCACGATGCGACCTCTTGGGTTTCCTAAACGATGGTTCTGATACTGGTACTGATATTGGTTCTGGCACTGATTTCGATCACCGACTACCTTCAGCTACCCCCAGGAGATACAAGTATCATGCCAAAGAGGTTTTTATTTCGAAAATGAAGTGTTTTCCTCAAGTCCCCTGCAGTTCTCCTCCCGCAGGGACTTGATCGGCTGTCATCACCCTGAGTACAGTGCATTCGTAATGAGTGCGCCGTGTCGTTCGACTTACGGATTCGAAAGCGAACTGGTAAGCAAAAGCAAAATAGCAAGCAAAAGCAAAATAGAAAGCGAAGTCGAAAATGAGCGTTCGAGAGCATCGAGACCAAGCCGAGCAGTCCTTGAGCGTTGCGGTATTGACCGTCAGCGACACAAGGACGCTCGAGAACGATCTCGGAGGAAACTTGATTGCAAGTTTGCTCGAGCAAGCCGGCCACCGGGTTTCCCATCGCAAGATCGTTCGGGACGAATGCCTGGTAATCCGCGAGCTAGCGGGAAAACTTTTAGACAGCGATGGGGTTGATGCATTGTTGGTCACCGGTGGCACGGGCTTGGCAGCCCGCGATCAGACGACCGAAGCGATCGAGGGGCTCTATGATGCTAGGATTCCAGGCTACGGCGAACTCTTTCGAATGCTGTCCTACCAAGAGATCGGTTCGGCGGCGATGTTGAGTCGAGCCAGTGGTGGGCGACGAGGGCAACAAGTGATCCTGACGATGCCTGGCTCGCCTGCCGGAGTACAATTGGCCATGGAGAAGTTGATCATTCCCGAATTACCCCATCTGGTGCACCATGCAGGCAAATAAAAAAGGGGTCGATCGCGCCGGTGATCGATCCGTTAGGAATGCTCTAAGGATCATCGCTCTTGGTTGGGTCCTCTTGGCCCAGGGCCGGGCTCTTGAGGCGCAGCAAGCATCACCCGCCAGCCAACCACCCGCCAGCCAACCTCCTGCCGCTGAGCCGCCGACGAGTCCCCCGACGAGTTCGCCGACGAGTTCGCCGAAAGAATCCAAACTCGAAACGGATTCCAGGGGGTTTACCAAGCGACCGAGTCGGCTTGGGGAAACGGGGGTGAAGGTCCATTTTGACGTTTCGTATTGCGAGCAAAAGGACCCATTGCAATTGGCCGATGTTTACATGCCCGCGGCTGGAGACATAGAACATCAGCCTCGGTTTCCCGCCATCCTTGCCATCCACGGTGGGGCTTGGATTTCTGGGGACAAGCGGTTTGATGCGTTGCATTGCCGCAAGATGGCGCAAAAGGGCTATGTGGTCATGGCGATCAACTATCGCTTGGCGCCCAAGCACAAGCATCCTGCGCAGATCGATGATTGCCGTGAGGCGTTGCGTTGGTTGCATGAGCATGCTCAAGAGTACCACATCGACCCGGACAAGCTTGGGGTGTGGGGGTATTCGGCTGGCGGCCATTTAGCAGCACTGATGGCAACGGATCGCCGGGCGCAAGACCCTCCGATTCGCGTGTGCGTCGCTGGTGGTGCACCGTGTGACTTGGGAATGATCCCCGAGGACTCGCGAGCCTTAGCCGGATTCCTTGGCGGAACACGCAGGGCACTGAGCGATGTCTATTCCAAGGCTTCGCCGATTGAACATGTCAGTTCGGACGATCCCCCAATTCTGTTGTATCACGGGGATGCCGACGAACTCGTTCCGATCGCCTATGCGTCCAAGATGCACAAAAAGCTTCAAGAGTGTGGAGTTGCATGCGAGTATTTGGTCCTCCCAGGCAAATCCCACATCATGGCGTTTGTCGATGCCAAAGGCATTGCGACATCGATCGACTTTTTCGATCGCCACCTCAAACGGTAAAAAATGAGATTGAAACACAGAGCCGCAAAAGACATTGAAACACAGAGACAGTAGAGGGCACAGAGCCATGTCCCTCTGTGTTCTCTGAGACTCTGTGTTTCCAAGCCGCTTTTGGAATGATCACGATCAGGTGAAAACCCAGAATTCAACTTGGCGTAATCAGTGCTACCGAGCCAATTGGAGCTAGGGCAAGCGAGTTGGTTCGGCGAAGCGAAGAATGTCTTCGATCTTGCCGATGAGTCGCGGCAGATGGGTATACTCCCGCAGCGCGTGCAACAACTCGCTCGGTAGCGGACAAGGCAGCAGGTTGGCCCCTGCCATGTGTTTGCTGCTCATCGATTGATGCCCTATCGCGAAGGGCACCCCTTGCGATTCACCGGGTTGATCGATGGCATAATGGAAACTCACCCCCATCTGCCCGCACTTGAGCGACTCCAATCGCATTTCGATCCGTACCGCTTGGTCTCGCTCTGGGATTCGCCGAGACCAATCCAGCGAAGCCGAGGTGGTTTGCAGGATCAACTCCCGTTGCGTGACCATATGCATGATCGAAGCGGTTTGATCCTCCAAAAAAAGTTCACGGCATTTCCCTTGCCAACTCAGCAGATCGATCGCGTGCAGATCACGATCGACCGGTGTCTGTAGACGCATCACGTAGCTTGGTCCGACTTGCGTATCGAGTTGGCTATCGTCAAGTTCACGTGTCGTATCGGATGAGTCCAAGTCGATCCGTAGCGTCATACTCCCGGAAGCCAATCGAGATCTCGATTGGCCATCGTGTCTGAAGACTTCCATCGACAGCAGCACACGGTCTTGGTCTTGGCTTTGGTCTTGGCTCTGGACATGCAAATCGACTGATATGCGGTCGCCGATGGTCGCTCCGAAGGCATCTTCAAAGCGATTGGACCAGTGGCTCACATGCAACCTTGCATCTCCGGTGCGCAACCTATCCCAGACGTCGGGCATGGCCGATCGGAGCCAAGCATCGCGGCATTCGGATTGCCAGCGAAAAAAGGTCAAGAAGTAGACATTCCCAACAATATTGGTGTCTTGAAACGTGACCCTCGGTACGGTCGTATGCGTAACTCCAACATCAGCCAACGTAGAGGAGATCGGTGTTATCATGACTTACTCACCGTAGCAAGTTCGGTATTTGCGGGGGCCAGGACCTTGGAATCCGGTCGTTGGGCATCGGAATAGGGTTTCGTAGCGGGGGGCTTGTTGGGCATACCGGTTCGTCGAGGCTCCGATGCACTATCGGTTTGCTTACTGGGAACAGACACAGCCGTTGGGCGAAACAATAAAGTGATCAGTCCACCGCGGATGATACAAACCGAAACGAGCGCCAGGAACAATCCGTAAACGATGTGATTCATTTGAAAAACGGCGTACATCAAGGCGACCGATGCCCCGAAGAGAATCTGGCGACTGAATTTGATCGGCGTGGTTGCCGGATCTGGAATCATGTACAGCGTAAACAGAATGAAGCCTGCGCTTGACATCGGAGTTAGGGGAACGTACCAGTGCTCCAAATCCCCGTTGATCCACGAGCGCGTCACGCCTTGAATTACAAACGCAGATAGCCAAGCGATGCATAGCGGCAGACGGCCTGTAGCCAACCCGTGGACAACGATCCCTGAAAACATGATACCGATGGGCAAGAACCAATGCCAAAGCCCAGTGATGTTCTCGGTGAAGTGGTAGGGAGGGGCTTGGCCGACCGACGGAAACAGCAAGAGGGTGGCGAGGATCCCGAAGTTCGAGGGGTTCAAGAAGTGGGTCAAGCGGCCGTCTTGGAGACGGATTCTAAATAGTACCTTCGAAGCGATCGAGATGACCCCCGCAAACACAAAGGGCATGATTCGGTCGTTGGGATAGAGCAACATGCCACAGGCAAAGCCGCTGATCATGGCAGGGGGTAGAAAGTTTGCAAGGTTGGCAAAGCTCCCCAAGAAGCGAGCCTGACGGCCTGTGGCTTTTGCATCGATCCACTCGAGTAACAACTGCGTGAACATTGCGGCTGTCACAGCGATCATCGGAGCGATCCAAGCTTGTTCAAAGCCCAGGAACGTGTGTCCGGCGATATTCCAAATGGTCATCAGCACCAAAAAATACCAAAGTGCGAATAATCGCAGATTGGAGCTTGCCTTTGGATAGTACTGAACCGTTGCGATCTGTTGGGAATTCGACATGGGTTAGCCTTTTTTTCCGAGTTCTAGCGTAGACCATTGTCCCGTCGGGACATCGAGTGTTTCTGTTTGCATGCGACCCGAACGATCCCGCCATTGCAGTGTGACCGGGATACGGGCAGGGGCTTGAGGCCCTAATCCGAAATGGATGGTCGGAGAACGTTTTCCAGAGTGGCCAGTACCGCCGTCAACAAACGCTATTCGCTTCTGACCGCCGGATAGTTTGATCGAGGCGATGGCACCGATTGCTGGTCGTCCGAGGATATCTTTCGTCGGATGTCCTTCGTGCAAACGCACTTCGGACAATGCACTTTCCTCGGGTGGAATGATTAAATGCAGGGCGATAAACGAGTTTTGGCCCGACTTCATTCGGCTTTGATTGTGAAAAAAGATCGACGGTTCCCATTGATTCGCTGCCACGAAGTCCTGCCACCCATCCCCGTCGACATCGGCGATGGCTAGTCCTCGTGTGTTCCATGTTTCAGCCATGCCGAGCGATTTGTTGATGTCTACAAAACGACCGTCCGAACTGGTTCGCACGTAGAATGGATTGGGATTGTGACCGCTGAGGTCCGCATTGGGTGGGCGGAACTTGGGCCACATCGATGGATTGCTGATGAGTCGATCGTTGGTCGTCCCGAGCGCGTGCAATTCCGGCCATCGGTTGATCGTGCCTTTGACGAAGCCGGTCGCCTGGATCGCTTCCATGGGTCCGTCGTTATCGAAATCTGCGAATCGGCAATCCCATCCCCAACCTCCACGCACCAACCCCAAATCGCTACTCTGCTGGCGGTAGGGAGCAATGCCTTGCTCAAACTCCTGTGTCTGTCCAGTGCTGACGAAGACGAAATGCCCTTCATGAAGTGCGAAGTCATCGGCGATATTGCTGACATAGATGTCGAACAATCCATCGCCATTAATGTCTGCAAAATCTAACCCCATACCTTTGAAGGAGTCTCGGCCTAGCACGAACGACTTGGGGGTGGTCAGATCCCTCTTGCCCTCGCACAAGGCGAATTCGGGGTGCCCGGGTCGCGAGCGATTGTGGAGCAATCGATCGGGCCCGAAATCGTGGGATATGTAGATTTCCGGAAGACCTGGGTGTTGAGTGTTGTCGGGGTCAAGGTCCACGGCTCCCATGGCCAATACCCAACCTTTGCCGCAGTGCTCTTCCAATGCTTCCGAATAATCCCGATAGGGGTTGCTGACTTCGTGTCTATCTTCCGGCGACGTCCAAAGAAATAGCTTGGCACCACCGCCATTGCGAGCGTTGGACTTGCCTGCTTGCATCACCGTGGCCACGCCTTTTCCCTCGGTATTGAGGATATCAGCGCCATCTTGAAAAAAGTTTCCTATTAGCAAATCAAGGTGTCCATCACCATCGATGTCGGCTTGTGTACCGGCGTGGGTAAACCAACGCTTGGGACCATCGGCATCAGGAGTAACGAGTTCCTGAGGTTGGAATCGAAAGGAGACTTTTTTAGATTCCGAATCCGCATCGGTGGCCGGTTTCTGGATGAATACAACCGGCGTGCGCCCCCAGTAGTAGACCAAAATATCCTGAAGACCATCCTCGTTGAAATCGCTGACCAAAGAGCCTGTGGGGGCCATGGTTCGTGGGTTGAACGCCACTCCAGTCGGGTCTAGGGTAAACGGTGCGAAACGCTCGCCGGTGTTTTCTACCGGCTGGATCAAGAGCGTATTGAGTCTCGGATCAACCAGCAATAAATCGTTGTACAGGCCGTCGCGATCGAGGTCTGCAAGCGTGGCTGCTGCTCCAGTCCCGGAGATCCAGGAACTGATGCGCTCAAGACTCGGATGGACCTCGCGGGTAGAGAGGAGAGCACGAGGAGCATGCGTTGTTGACTCAATCGGCTCGATATCGAATTGGAATCGATTGGCTAGTGTTTCGATCGTGGCTGGACTGACGTTCGGTTCTCGGGTCAGCACGAACACACCGATCACCATGAAAATCGCCACCCAGATCACGGTGCTCGGAGTTCCTAGGAATCCCAAGAAGGGACTACCGTTGTTGCGAGGGGTTGGTGGCGTTTGCGGGTTGGCGTTCATAGGAGAACTTCTTCGGTTTGGGATGGGGTTAGGCATTCTTGCAATTGCAACCGCCAGAGTTCGTAACGAGGTTGATCGCTCGTCTCCGGGGACTGCTGCACTGCGTGTCGAGCTTTGCGTGTCCACAGAGCGGCTTGTTCTGCACTCATGGAGCAAACGGTTTGACAGGCTCTCTCGGTGTTTTCATCGTGGAGCTGGGCCAGAACTCGAGCTTCGGCTCCAAACGAGATGCCCTGACGAAAGCTTGGAAGATGCCTCTGGGCATAGTCCATAAGGCAAAGCAATTCTTGCACGCTGTAACTTCCTGCGTAGGCGCACGCCAAACCCACCCCGCTCCAGAGGTCCTCACGTCGATCTGGATCGAAAGTCTCGATCGTCGCCGCGATGCGATCGATGTCGGTGCCGTCGACGAACCACAAGCTACGCCCTAGGCCTTGGTCGAAAACTCGATTGGCATAGGGTGAGTACTGTGATCGTCGATAAGCCTCCGGATTGCGCTTGGCCCATGGAAGACGCGCGATGCCCCATCCCACACCGACATGAACGATGTAAGGCTGGGATATCGAGGCCAGCGAGTAAAACCGCTCCCAGCGGTGCCTGGAGAAGACCGAAGTCGCATCGAGCAACCAAATGGCCATCGCAGCTCCTTCGTAAGAAAAACCACGCAGACTGGCGGGAAACTTTTCGAGTTCACCAACAAGTTCCCTGGCATTGTGGTCCTTCAAACCGCAGTGGTAACCGTCGAGGAATGCGAGTCCTACGTTTTCCAACTGCACCTTGGCTGCAGGATTTTTGGGCTCAATCCGGCGTCGCACAAGTCGCACTTCATCGGTTGAAACGCTCAAGGCGCGAGACTTGATGCGTTTCCATAAAGAATTCGTGGACATGAGAACCTGCCTCGTAAAGCGTTAAGATCCCCCTGACACCCGGGGAGTAATCAGACCGGCAGCGTGCGGTTGCCAGCACGGAATCTTCGCAAGATAGGCATGACCATCAAGCCGCCAAACAACACCATGCTGGTAGGCTCGGGAGTTATGGTGTGTGTATGCGGGCAATCTGCATCTAGTGGATCGATTTGGGCCGCTAGAAAGTTGGAAGTGGTTCCGTCAGGATTGACAACATAAAAGTTGATACGACTTGTGTTTACGGTAGCTCCAAACTCACCTAGCTTAGGATCGCTAGGATCTACCCACCCGATTAACTCATAAAAGTCGCCTGCCGGCGGAGGGAATCCTCTTAGCGTAGGGTTTGCCATACGTAGAGATTGATCGTAATTCCGAAGAACCTCTCCGTCTTGAACTAAATCATCGACGTTAATGTCAACCCAAACGTCGATAAACAAGTCAAAGACGCTATTGGCGGGAAAGACATCCAACTGACCGTTCAGCGGTGTCATGGCGTTTTCCGCGACTTGGCCCGGCGAACGTCCCAGCCCTGGGCGAAATCCGTTGTTCTGCCCCACTTTGAACTGCACTGGAGCTCCAAAGAAACCCCCAGGGGTAACGACGCCGCCGGCTAAGTGCATCGACACAAATTCGGTGTTAACCGTGTCGGTCCCGAAGAATCCAGGGGTCGCGTTGACCTCCCGGCGTACGGTCGTTGAAGTGCCGGGGAAGTCACTTCCTTTGACCCTGACTAGTACCTCATTTTGCTGCATGATGTACGCTGGATGAAGATACAGACATACATCAAAATCTGATGGGAACGTGTCGGTAGCAAAGGGTGGCGTCATCACTGCCGCTTCACTTTTACTGCATGGTAAAGACAGCATCCCCCCGCATACCAATGCGCCAA
>JAJTFB010000136.1 GCA_021300015.1 Pirellula sp.
CCCCGTAGGGCTTATCCCGGTGCGACTTGGACGTGGAAACGCTCCATGCCGTTTGGAAATCGCCAGCCTTGCGTCTAGCCCACTTTTGGCCCGTCCTGCGATCGCGATGGGAGCCGACCTCAAGGCGGCTTGGGCGCAGAGCGATTCCCGAGGGATCCGACTGATGCAGCATTTGGGTGATGCGAGCCACCCTGAGGTTTACGCAAGGTTAGAGCGATCCGTCCAAGACGCCTTGGTCGCCCAATCAAGCAATGCAAGTATCGCAAGCAATCCGAATATCGCAAGCAATGCGAGTATCGCAAGGATCGTCACCGATAGGCATCCGGGTTATCAAACGACTCAACTTGGAGCCAAGCTCTCGCGGGGCGATACCAGGGAGGATGCTGGAGTCGATCCTAGAGTCGATCCTAGAGTCGACTGCACTGCGATTCAGCACCATGCAGCCCATTTGGGCGCGTTAGCAGTCGACTTGCGCATCCCCCTCGAAGAGCGATTCTTGGGCTTTGTGTTCGACGGGACCGGATACGGTGGCCCAGCAGAGATCTGGGGTGGGGAGTTGATAGCCATCGAGGGCCATGAAATGACCCGCCTTGGGCATTTGCGACCCTTTCGGTTGCCCAAGGGTGACGTGTCCGCAAGGAACCCATGGCGCTCGGCCCTTGCGTTGCTGACGGATGCGGGGATCGGTTTCGAAGAGGTCCGAGCAAGTTGCGATTGGGCTCAGAGGTCCCCATGGGCGCTGCTCTCTGAGTCTCAGCGTAGCGACTATGTACATGTGGCCACATCGCAGGCCCACAGCGTCTTGAGCAGCAGCATGGGGCGGTGGCTGGATGCGATCGGCTCGTTGTTGGGTTTGGTCCATGTGAACCATTACGAGGGGCATGCACCGATGATGCTCGAGGATTGTGCGACACGCTACGCGATCGATATGGGTCTGGATCGTTTAAGGAGCCTGGGCCGGATCGAACAGGACGCCGAAGAGTATCGCTTTACGATCGCACGGGCAGGAACGCTTTACCAGATCGATGGGCGAGGGATTTTGTCTCGGCTGCTCGAGGATCTTCGAAATGGGCTTGGAGTCGGCTGCATAGCGTATCGGGTTCATGGAGCGATCGCCCAGTTGCTCGTCGATACCTTGGAGCATTTGGACTCGCCTTGGGCCGAGTCTCGGCGAGTCGGCTTGACCGGTGGAGTTTTTCAAAATCGGTTGCTCGTCGAGCTTGCCAGCGATCGGCTAGGGCGAACCGGATGGCAAGCCCTTTTTCATCGGCGGATCCCGCCGAACGATTCGGGGATTGCGGCGGGGCAATTGCGTTTGCTCCGTCCTTGAATTCGGGCCGATAGGGGAAACCGATGCCTGAAATAAATTTTTTCGTCGATTGAATAAATCCGGGTACGTGGCGCATCGGTGAGGTAGACCAACGTAGCGAGTCGGGCTTTCGCTCGACCGCGGTTGCTTTGGTTTTCCCTTATCGACCCGTTGCCATGCGTTCGAATCCCAGTCCTACCTACGACCGACTCGAGAGTCTCCAGATATCCGATCTGCTGGCTTTTAATGGCCAGGTGGCAAAATTGATTGAGGCCGGAGTGCCGATCCGTTTCCCAGGTGCTCCGACGTCGGTGATCGATTGGTTGCAGGGGATCAGCCATCGCGCGGCGGTCAATGTCGGGCTTGGGCAAAGTCTTTCCGGGGCGCTCAAGTCCGATTCATCGGTCCAACCTGCTTATCTGGAAGCTCTTTCGGCATGGCTTGGAAGTGCTCCAGAGGCGAGCGATTCGTCTCGGGACCTGAGTGCTCTGGACCCTTGGGTCAAGACGGGGCTGCGCGGAGATCGGCTTGTGGGTCGATCTGAGGTCTACGCATTTTGGCTCTGGTTGGTGGCGTTGGTCGCCTCGTTGGTCTTGATTCACTCGGTTTGGGTGATGCACCCGAAGCTTCGACAGTTCTACGAAAACTCGGGGATGCTCCTGGGTCCTGGTTACCGTTGGATGGATTGGCTCTACGGTCATCTCGGTTGGATGGCCTTGGCGATGAGCGTATTGCTCATCGCGATCCCGATCATTTGGCGTTTTTGGTTCCGAGATGTGGCCAAGCACTGGAGTCTACCGAGCTATTTTGCTCGCATCTTTTTTGTCGCCTACCTTGTCCTTGGGGGGGTGATCACAGGGTTCACTGCGATCACGGTGTTTTGGCCGATGGTCGAACTACTCACGAAACTCGGAGCCCCCGGGCCATGAGCAACGAACGGCAATTCCAATCGGAAGATTACCTTCGACGTATCGACCAAGCGGTCGCCGAAAGCAAGCCGCTTCAAGACTGGCTCATTTGGCGTTCGTCGCAGGATGGCGAGGTTCTCTCGAAGCGAATGTTATTGCTCATCGAGTCGCTCAAGAGCCAAGTCGCAGCGAAGCGGTGGGTCCAAGATCCCTTGTTGGCTCCCTACTTACCGATGGTTCTACGGGCGTCGGCGATTCGGGAATCATCGGATTTGAAGAGTTTTGGTGTCTTGGAGCCATGGTACCGCCTACTGCTCAAGGAGCCTGCGGGGGTCTTGGGTATGGTATCGAAGTTCTACTATCCGCTTTCGATTGCGTTGGCATCGATGCTGCTGTTTTACTTCCTGGCGGTATCGATCGTTCCGACCTTCAAAGCGATGTTCGACGACTTCGAACTCCGATTGCCCTCCCTGACGAAATGGTTTCTTCAGACTTCCGATTTCATCGCTTACCAACCGGTTTCGCTTTTGGCATCGTTGTTTTCTGGGATCCTGGCCGTGTATGGATTGGTCAAGCTTTACAGTTACCTGATGGATCGATTCGAGGGGAGTTCCTTCGTTTCGTTTTATCGTCGTGGGACCAAGAAGAGCCTTGGCAGCATGGCCCGATGGACAGGGACCATGGCCGAGCTTCTTGCGATCGGAGCGCCTGCGGCTCAAGCCGTCGCGACGGCAGGAATAGCCAGCCAACGGCCTTACCTTAACCTTCAATCCCAACGGCTCTCGAAAGCCTTCGAGGCAAACCCCACGACCACTTGGAGAGCACAAGGCGGTTCGACGAGTTTTGCAGGCTCATCGATCGCTGCTTTAGAAATGCACCAGCAAGGGACCGATACGACGGGAGTGCTTCGCGAGCTAGCCCAAAGCTATGCCGAGCGTTGGAATTGCCGTGCGAACTTGTCCTACGATTGGCTCGGTCCAATCATCCTCTTGTTCGTCGCCAAATTCGTGTTCTTCCTGGTGCTCGCGTTGTTCCTCCCCTTGATCAGCCTGATCACATCACTGAGCGGTTGAAAGAGAGGCTAGCGATGATCCGATCCAACAAGGGCCAACGAGCCGAACCGACACAAAGACCGGCGCGATTCCGATGGCTCAGCACCACGCTGATTCCGGGCAGTCGGCTCAACGAGCAGCAAGCGAGCTTGTTGGCAGTGCTTCATGCTTCAGCGCGGGATTCGGTTCCGTTGCAGCCGCTGATTCGCGCTTTGTCTTCGGAGTACCCCGGACGCTACAGCGCGACACTTTTTAAATTGTCCAGTTTGCTCGATCAAGGCGTCCCGTGGATCGAGGCCTTGGAGCAAACTCCAGACGCCCTGCCGTCGGACACCGTGCTTGCACTCAGGCTCGGCCTTCAAGGGGGCATTGTCCTGCCGACGTTTGAGCAACTGCGTCACGAAAACGCGGTCGCCCTATTGGAACAGGAGCCTTCGATCTTGAAACCAGCCTTGATCTACTGGTTCGCCGCTTCGCTCGTGATGTTCTATCTGCTAGGTCTATTCAACCTCTTCATCGTCCCGACGCTATTGAGAATGATGGAAGAGTTCGATTTGCGAGGAGCTGGATACAAGAAGCTCAAGCTAGTCCTGAATTACGCGATCTTCCCCGCCTTGATTTCGCTCGGATTGACCGCGTTGGCACTCGTTTTAAACTGGTCGGAGACTTTAAAGAATTGGATGGGGCGACTGTTGGGACGGCCCGCGAATTCCCAGCAAACCCACAGTGCGTTGCTTCGTATGTTGGCCAATAGCATCGAATTCGGGCGTCCTACAGCCGGCACACTTTCGACGCTGGCCAAGTTCCATCACGACGCGAGTGTTCGGAAGAACCTTTTGGTAGCACGCAACGAAATCGAGCAAGGATCCGATGGGATCGGAGCCCTTGAGTCGGTCGGTTTGCTGACGCCCAAGGAGAAAGAAGCGTTGGTCGATCAGTCGGCCAAGAACCAAGCGTGGGTCTTGCGGAGTTTTGCAGACGCCCGAATTTCGCCCAAGCAGTACCGCTGGGCCAAATGGCAATCGCTATTGCATCCACTATTGATCGCTGTCTTTGGACTCACCGTACTTGGGATCACCTCTGCGGTATTGGAAAGCTTGTACGGGTTGGTATCCGCGCTGGCTACAGATACCAACTGGAGATAAAGCATGAACCGAGAGAAGACAAATAGCAGGTGCCGCAAAAAAGCGCGTGGCCTCATGCAGATTGAAGTCGTCATCGCAGCCTTGCTTCTGGGGGCCGTGATCACGGGCGTTGTCGGACTGAACTATCGGCTGCTCGGGGTCGCCAAAGACACCAAGCATTACCAATTGGCCTTGCACGAGGCGGCCAATCAGATCGGATGGCTCAGCGCAGGGGGGCTCGATGGACTCGATCAACGCATCGCGCAGGTCAAGCTATCCGAGGACGTCGCAAGTGCTTTGCCTGATGGCAAGCTCGACGTCCAGCGGGTCGACGACCCAAGCGGAACCAAGGTTCTCGTGAAGATTCACTGGCAGAGGCCTGGAATGCCCACCTCGGTCGAGTTGACCGGATGGGTGTCGACCAAGGAGGTCTTGCCATGAGAAACCGACGCAAAGGTTCGATGCTCGTGGAGCTCTGCTCGAGCCTCGCCGCGGCATCGATGGTCATGCTCCTGGGCATAACCGTCATCCAAAGATCGATGCATTGGACACAATCGATGCAGCAGCAAACCAATCTGCAACGCGAACTCAGTCAGCTTGCAAGCCGATGGCGAGAGGACGTGTCCAAGGCCGACCAGTTCGAGCACCGATCCCCAAGTCTCGTCGTGCTGAGGTTGCCGAGCCAAGAAGTCACTTACGAATCCCTCGACGGACAGGTCCAACGACGAGTCGTCCTCAAGGACGATCCGTCGGCCAAGCCGATCGGAACCGATCGCTACGAAATCGGCAAAGATTACCGAGCTAGTTTCGAACCCGAAACCTTGGTCGTCCAAGCCCTCAATCCGGCTGGAGAAGTGATCAACACACGACTGCGAGTCGTTGGCAAAAAAATGGATCCTCGCTATCGGATCATCGAAGCCGAACCGGCAGGAACAGCACAAGAGGTGTCCCCATGAGAGCCGCAAGAAAAGTCAAGCGATCCGGGGCGACCCTGATCGTCGCCCTAGTCGCGGTCGCCATATTCACCAGCTTAGCGGCCACGAATATCCGATCCGTACTGAGACATCGCCAGGCGGTCAAGTCTGAGCGAAACATGATCCAAACCCAGTTGCTCTGCGAGGCCGGTTGCGACCGAGCCGCCTCGATGTTCGCGTCGAACCGAGAGTACGCCGGTGAGGTCTGGCTCGACCAGCAAGATCCGAGCACGTGTTTGGTCACCAAAGTCGACATTCGGATGGAGCGCAAGGACGGCAAGGCCATCGCGATTGTGCAAGCTTCTTTGGGGGGACTCAACCAGTCCCCTCAGAGAATCCAACGCACCCGACACATCGTGTTGAGTGCTAGTCCTGAAGTCGAACCGAATCGCTAGTTTGAAAAACACCGTTTCAACAAAACAAACCCATGTCCACCGATAGGACGTCCACTGGTAGGAGAAAGAATGATGAAGAAAAGATTGACGAATCGCAGGCATACCCGAGCTGCATTTACCCTCGTTGAGTTGCTCGTGGTCATTGCGATCATCGGCATTCTCGTCGGCCTATTGCTCCCGGCAGTCCAAGCCGCACGGGAGGCAGCGCGTCGGATGTCCTGTGCGAACAACATCGCACAGAACGGCTTGGCGATGCACAATTTCGAGTTCGCCGCCGAGCATCTTCCCAGCGGTACGATCAACGATTCGGGCCCCATCCGCAACGAGCCGATCGGAAAACATATCAGTTGGACCGTGCAGATTCTCCCGTATATCGAGCAATCCTTTCTTTACAACTCGATCGACCAATCCAAAGGCGTCTACGATCCTGTGAATGTTCTACCTCGACGGACTCAGATCGCTTCATTTGTGTGTCCTTCCTATCCGCTTTCAAGCAATATGGGTCCAGACAGCGATGATATAGGGATATCGACGTATGCAGTATGCTACTCGGGTACCGAAGTCCCCTTGGACACCCAGAACGACGGGGTGTTTTATCTAGGGAGCCGGACCAAGTTCAGCGATATTGCCGACGGTTCCTCGAATACGATTTTCCTCAGCGAGAAGATTTCCGAGCAAGGAGATTTAGGATGGATGTCAGGAACCCGAGCCACCTTGCGCAATGCGGGGATCGATCCGGTTCCAAAAGGTTTCAAAGCGATACCCTCGACGACCACTTCGAATCCCGACAGCGGCAGTTTGTTCATGGGTGGGTTCTCCAGTTTCCATAGTGGGGGAATCAACGCGTTGTATGGAGATGGTGGGGTTCGGTTCATGCCGTCACGCATCGAACCGGCGGTACTTCAGGCCTTGGGCACCCGCAACGGCGGGGAGCTGAACACCGCCTACGAATGGTAAACTCCGGACTCCTATGCGGCTTGTCGGAAGAAAAGAACGCAAAGGCGCAAAGGTGCAAAGACGCAAAGGTAGTGGATCTCGCGGAACGATCAAAAAGGTGTCTGGCGAATCGCCTTGCTCGATGGTGGGTTGCGCGGTAAAGCCCGCTTCACTCACCCTACGGAAATCAACCCGAATGCCCCCCCAAACCGCTTGGCTCCCCCCGATTTCAGCCCGGAGGGCGACACTTCTCTGCCGGTGTGCGTAAGCCACCGGACCCTGGCAACAACACAACCATTCTTTTTTTCCCGATGCGCTAGCATCTTTTTTCAATACTTCGCATTTAGATATCTTTAGTGTTTAGCAAACAAATGCTCAGCCTCTAATATCACCACATCGCCCATAGGGGTAGGAAAGCCGCATTGGTTTGCGGCTCCCCTCCCTCCGAACCGGACTGGCGGTTCTCCCGCATCCGGCTCTCCAGTCGATCGTTACTGACAAGCAGGTTGGAATTCATGCTCAGCAAAGAAGCGAGTGGGGTATAGCTTGCTGTCCGAGATGGTTGAACCGCGTCCCTTTCTCTTACTTCGTCGGCGCAAGATGCTACGCAATCGCATTCGCACCCAGCCATCGAGATCGGGGAAAGTCGTTTTCCAGCTGTGTTTGAAGTATTCATACCAGCCTCGTAACGTGCGATTCAGGTCTGCGATGATCGCTTGCAGGCTTTGGCCGTTATTGCGTTTCGTCTTACTGCGGATCGTATCCTTGAATTTCGCCAAGCTCTTTGGACGGGGAAACCGTCTGTGCTTGATGAAACGATATCCAAGGAATTCAAAGCCCTCTTCGTCTACGTGGACGATTTTCGTCTTGGTCGGATGTAGCAACAGGCCACGTTCAGTGATCCAATCGCTGACCAGAGCCAAGGCCGATTCGGCTTCTTCCCGCGTTCGACATTGGATCACTAGATCGTCGGCATATCGGGTCATCTGATACCCTTGACCGGCCATGAAATGGTCCAGGTCATTCAGATACAGATTGCTCAGCAAGGGGCTAATAATCGCTCCTTGAGGTACGCCTGTTTGCGGGATCCAGCGGTCCTTTTCGTCAACGATTTCAGCTTGCAAGAATTTCTCAACCAGACCAATCACCTGATTGTCAGCCACGTATTTACGCAGCTCTTTGATCAGGAGATCATGGGGTATGGTGTCGAAGTAGGATTTCAGGTCAACGTCAACTGTGTACTTGTATCCCGCCTTTACCAGACCATCCACGCGTCTCAGCGCGTCTTTACAACCCCGGTTGGGGCGAAAGCCGTAGCTGTGTGCGGCGAATTGCCGTTCAAGAATCGGTTCCAGTACATGTCTCAGTGCGTTCTGGACCACGCGATCTCGTACCGTTGGGATTCCCAGCGGTCGCGTCTCTTTTGATCCAAGCTTAGGGATATGAACTCGCTTGATCGCTTGAGGACGGTAGGTACCGTCCCGCAGTTGCTTCTCAAGCTTGGGTACATCCCGTATTAGCGATGCTCCGAAATCCTCGACCGTGACATGGTCTACGCCGGGGTCTCCTTTGTTGGCGGCTACCTCGCGGTATGCCGATAGCAGGTTTTCCCTTTTGTAGACCTTATCGATCAAGCTATGCCATTTTCCTCCTCGAACACTCGATTGCTCGAGTGTTTCCAACATCGAGTTCGTCCAAACGCTCGGTTCCGTCCATGCCCAGCGGACAAGGTCGTCTCCAGAGAATCTAGGCACCACGCGACTTCTCGCTGGTGGCATTGAGTCTGGTTTGCATTCCAAGGTATTTGACTCTCTCGATCAATCTTCCTGTACCCCTTTGCTCCACGGTTGTTAGCCGTTTCAAAGCTCGTATGGGTACTCTGACCGCCTGCGACGACCGGTGTTGAAACGCGCATGGCACTATGGGGGATGCTGCTTTCATTTCACCCATCGGGTTGACTCGTCGCCGGGGTTCCCTGCTTAATGTGTTTGACCTTCCAATCGTTCCACCTCCAACCACCCCCCGTTGTCCCTGGGTCGATCTGTTTGTTCTCCAGAGCTGACCATCTACTACCTTGGTAACCCGGGGTGCCGGGTGCGATGGCATCTTGGGCTTCGCCGTACACATGCGGGCTCGCCACAACGACAGGCCGAATCGAGTTCGTTATCCTGCGGACCGATTGTTCACTTCCAGTTGCTCTCCACCTTTCCTTTCGAAAACGCAGTTACTTTCCGTTAATAGGTGCAGATCCACCTATGTAGGGACTTTCACCCTACCGATCAAACGCCTTCGCAGGCGCACA
>JAJTFB010000028.1 GCA_021300015.1 Pirellula sp.
TTCTGACTCCGACCTTGGCGATTTGGATTCCGCTGCTTGTCTTTGCACCTTATGCGTACGCTCGAACTAGGCAAGCGTTGGTCGAATAATCTTTTCTAGTTCGAATGCTTTGTTCGTACTTTTTTCGTACTCAGCATCGCCGCGGTTCAAACAGCCATCGAGTACGAGTACGAGTACCGTTCCACTGAGTACGAGTAAGCCGAAATTCGATGCGATGCATGATCGGACGTCTTATAGAACTAGGGAAGCTATTCGACCAACGCTTGCCTAGTTCGAGCGTAGGCGTAAGGTGCAAAGACAAGCAGCGGAATCCAAATCGCCAAGGTCGGAGTCAGAAGAGAACTCGAACCGCAGAGCAACGCTAGGATTGCCGAAAAGCCGAAGAAAACGCCGTAGGTCAAGAAACAAGCGATCGTCATCTGCACGATATTGCGCCTGCGACTCGAGAGCACAAACGGCAACCCAAGCAACAACTGCGTGACGTCCAAAAAAGGTTGCAAAAAACGCTGATGAATCAGCAACTGCAAATCGTCCCCGTAATAGTCGCCCTGGTTCTTCGCCCGCCAAACCAAATCCCCCGTCGATGCAAATTGCTTGGCCGAGCTACCCCTGAGCATATCGAACTCAATACTGCTAGGCAAAAAACACTGGTCCGGACTCAGCCAGACCGTATCCGACGGGAGTCGCAAGTAATCGACTCCATCGACGACAACCGAAGATTCACTTAGAAATTTCGCAGGTCCGACCCCCGTGAGCAAGTAACCCGCAGGGACCCCGTCGGTCGGCTCCCGATACGTCGCCGCCTCAGCTTGGATCTGGGTGACGATCCTCGAAGCAGGTCCAAAAACGACAAAGACCGGACTTCGGATCGTCTTGGACTGGCTCGCGATGCTCTTGCCGGCAATCAACAACCCATAGTCGCTGTCCTCGGTCGGTCGGATTGGCTGCACTCGCTCGGTTCCCTGAAGATCCTGCGGGCTCTGCGTCAAAATATCACTGTATTGGGGAATCCACAACTCTCGCGACAAAGCGCTCACACCGATCGCAATCGCGCAGACGATAAGCAACGGACGAACCACACGCGCTTTGCTGATCCCAGCCGCCAACATCGCTGTCCACTCGTTGGTCCGGTAGAGCCAAGCAACCACAAAAAGGAGTGCTAGCAATGCCGTCAATCCACACGTCCGATCGAAGATCGTCAAGAGCACAGGACCGAAGTACTCGGCCAAAGCCAAAGGAAGACTTCCACGTATCCGACCGTATTCGATCAGTTCATCGAGGTTGGTGAAAATCTGCGCAATGATCAACAGCCCGGAAAGCGTAAGAAAGCAAACCAGGAAAACTCGGGCAAACAGGACGATCAAGTACCGATCGATGAGAGTCATGAGCCCGAGTTTAGCAAATCCAGAGAAATGAATGCAATCCCGCTGGAACACTTCTGAATCGATGCTGATCCGGGAAATCGCCGCAAAGAGCCGATTCGCTGAATGGAACCGTCCTGCGGACACTAAAAATCAACTTGGCATCGAAGCCCAAAAGCATGGCTCGTCGATGCGATCAACTCGCTACCCGTGATGATGCCGTTGCGCGTGCTGCGCGCCAGGGCATCGGAGTGAATGTAGTTGAAAACACACTTGCAATTTGGATTGACATACCAGTTCAAACCAGCCGTCATGTTTTCCATTTCTCCACCTCGGATTTGACGATCCAGCAGGTCCAAGTACGACCATCGAAATGCCAATTCCCAGGCACCGATCCCGCCTGACTTCGATACGCTCTTGAACGGTTGCACCCGATCGATCGCCCCTGACTTGCGATCGTAGGGGCGATGTTCACCTGTCAGGAAATATCCCACCTGGGAATACCCGCCCCAGAGCAAACCATTCGAGATGGCCGAACTGTCGATGTGCTGGGCCATCCATTCGGATTGAATCGACAATGGACCATGAACCCATAACTGCTCGGTTCCATACGTGTTGACCAGGCTCACCTCCGAGAGCAATCCCGTGTCGACAAAGAACGGCGTTCCATTGGCAATGGTCCCTACAGGTTGCCCGCTCGTCCCATTGGGCTCACCCGGTGGAGAAACGTATTCGCCTACGTAGATTTCCGGAACACTTCGAGAGCGGAACCGTCCATTCGAGGGTGCGTTCAAGTAATAACCCAACCCCAGATGGAGGTAGTCGCTCCCCTCAGGATTCGACCATGCCAAGTGGGTCAGTCGACCCGCAAGCCCGTTGCCCTGATCGGTGCTCAACGCCCCCCCGAATTGGTCTTGTCCGGTCCGCAAGTAAGATCCCGCCCAAGTCCAGCGCTCATTCTTGGAATGGTCGTAGAACCCGATACCCATATGCCTAAATGGAACAAACGCTTGAAATACCCCAGCTCGCTCCATGAACGTCGTGTAGCGAAAGCTACTGACCGTTTCAAGCGAAAAAGGTTGCTTCCACTGCCCTACTCGGACCGTTCCCAATGGTCCTACTTCCTTGAAGTCCACCCAGAGATCTGTGAAAGTAGGACGACCGAAAAACGCAAAGTCCATCTGCATGAAGTAGTCCATGCGATCGGTCAACGAGCCTTTGGCACCGAGTCGAGCGCGGCGAAAATCGGCTCCACTTTCGATTTGTCCGTAAGCCAGTCGACTCGCCTCGTCTTGTTCGAAGGCGACCCCATCGGCTTGGAACACCCCGCTGAGTTGAACGCTAGGAAACTTCTTTTCGGCCACCGGAGCAGTTTCCACCGGAGCAAATTCCACCGGGTCAGATCCGACCGGAGGGCTAAGCGTCTGGGCCAATCCCACTTCGAACAATTCGACTTGGCTTAGACCCAGCAAACCGATTCCCAGACAGATCCAACCCACAAAACGGAAACCTGAGCCGGGATTTCTAGCGATCATTTCAGCGGTCCCAACCGAGAAAAAGTATAAGTCTGTAGGATTTGTATCGTCTTTAACGGTTCGACCGAATCAATGACTTTCTGGTTATCCCCTTCAAATCGAATAGACTTATAGTCAACCAAAACGCTTGAAATGGAACGATTCGCCCCCCAAGAGTGCCTCTTAGGGGCCGATGTCTCTTATGGAGAGCCCATGGAGTGGTTACAATAAAGGTCCATTTTGCGGGCCTTCCAGAGGTTCGCTCCTGCCCTTTGCCGCCTCGATCCCCTCGATTGGTACGGAACATGAAACGATTTTTTACCCAAGCGATCGCGCTTGGATGGATGGGTTGTTTTCTAGGCACGCTGATGGCCCAAGCCCCGCTCAGTTACAATCGCGACATCCGTCCGATCTTGGCCGATAAATGCTTTGCTTGCCATGGCTTCGACGAGAAAAAACGCGAAGCGGGTCTGCGTCTCGATACGTTCGACGGAGCGACTCTGGAACGGGACTCCCAACGCGCGATCTCTCCAGGCGATACGTCCAAAAGCGTGCTCTGGGAACGGGTACACACCAGCGATCCAGACACCAAAATGCCTCCGCCTGAGAGCCACAAAGAACTCACGGCCCAAGAGATCGAGTTGCTAGGCCGTTGGATCCAAGAGGGAGCGAAGTACCAAAAGCACTGGGCGTTCGAACCACCGCAGGAGTTTGAAGTTCCACCGCAAGTCGCCGGTGGAAAGAATTCGATCGATGCGTTTATCGGTAAACGGCTTGAGTCCCAGGGTTGGAAATTGTCAGAGCAAGCCAGCCCTACGACGCTGATCCGACGCGTGGCCTTTACGTTGACAGGGTTGCCGCCGACGGCCGAGGAGGTCCAAGCTTACCTGTCCGACACCTCGCCAGAGGCTTACGAGAAAATGGTGGACCGGTACCTGCAGTCGAACCGCTATGGCGAGGAGATGGCCAGGCACTGGCTCGATATCGCTCGTTATGCCGATACCCACGGATTGCATTTGGACAACGAGCGACAGATGTGGGCTTATCGCGATTGGGTCGTCCAAAGCTTCAATCGGAATTTGCCCTTCGACCAGTTTACCATCGAGCAACTCGCCGGTGATCTCTTCGAAAAACCTACGCTCGATCAACTCGTTGCCACTGGGTTCAACCGATGCAACGTCACGACGAGCGAAGGTGGTTCGATCGACTCGGAGTACTACTACCGTTATGCGGTCGACCGGACCAGCACGATGGCGTCGACTTGGTTGGCGCTGACGGCCGGTTGCGCGGTGTGCCACGACCACAAGTTCGATCCGATCTCGGCCAAGGAATTCTATTCGATGTACGCATTTTTCAATGCGTCGGCCGATCCGGCGATGGATGGAAATGCATTGCTGACCAACCCAGTCCTGAAACTTGAAACCGACGAGGAAAAGGCCAAGCTTGCCGACTACGACCAAAAGATTTTGGCGAGTCAAAAAACCCTCAGCGAAGCGGTCGCAAAGGTCGTTTACCATGACCCAGCCTTGGCCGACCCGAAGCCCGAGGCCTCCTCGAACGAGGTGGTTTGGATGGATGACGATTACCCACCAGGAGGCAATGCTGCTGGAGCACCAGGACATCCGACCACCTTCGTGACGCTTGAGCAAGGAGAAAAAGTTCTCAGTGGAAAGCGAGCCCTCAAACGCACCGATGCTGGGTTGTCTCAGGATGTTTGGGATCAGTCCAAAACTCCCCTGACGGTTCCTTCCCAGGCTACGCTGTTCGCAAACATATACATCGATCCTGCGAATGTTCCCAAGGCGATTATGCTCCAGTACCACCGCAACGGCTGGCAGCACCGAGCCGTTTGGGGCCAATACGATGCGATTCAATGGGGCGCACCGAATACTGCCGAACGGGTCGACATGGGTGCACTCCCAGCGACAGGACAATGGGTTCGACTGGAAATCCCAGCCGCAAAACTCGGACTCAACGCCGGCGATCCTCTGACGGGATTTGCCACCACCCAATTCGGCGGAACGGTCTATTGGGACAAAATCGGGGTGGTGGGAGTCAGCGATCCTGCGAACGACCCACTGCGATCCTTTGTCGCCTGGTGGAACGCCGCCAAGGGCAAAGACACTCCGGGTCTGCCCGGCGATTTAAATAGCATCGCCAAAGCAGGCAGCGAACCGGCTCCAGATGCAGGTTCGGTAGCCAGACTCAAAGAATTCTACCTAGCGAGGATTTGTACTGAGACCAAACCTCTTCTGAGTGAATGGACCGGCCAAGTCGATCGCATTCGCAGCGAACGGGAAAGCTATTCCAACGCTATCCCCAGTACCTTTGTCTACAAGGACAATCCGACCCCACGGGAAAGCTTCATCATGCTTCGAGGGCAATACAACCAGCCCGGAGAGAAGGTCCAACCCGACGTGCTCTCGGTTCTACCTCCGATCCAAAAACACGAATCGCGTCAACTCAATCGTATGGACCTTGCCGAATGGTTGGTCTCACCAAGACACCCGCTGACCTCTCGTGTGGCCGTCAACCGCTACTGGCAACAGGTTTTCGGAATCGGACTGGTCAAGACCAGCGGCGACTTCGGAACCCAAGGCGAATCGCCGTCGCATCCGGAGCTTCTCGATTGGCTTGCGATCGAATTCGAAGACTCGGGCTGGGATGTCAAATCCTTTATGCGATTGATGCTCACCTCTGCGACTTTTAAACAAAGCTCGCGGATCTCCGCCGAGGCGTTGGAGAAAGACCCTGAAAATCGACTCGTTTCCCACGCACCACGACTTCGGCTCGACGCCGAGCAGATCCGTGACAACGCCCTTTATGTCGGCGGGCTGATCGATCTGACTCTGGGGGGCAAAGGAGTCAAGCCCTATCAGCCACCGAACGTGTGGGAGCCGGTCGGGTTTGTTGGATCCAACACTCGGTTTTACCAACAAGACAAAGGATCCGCGCTGTACCGAAGAAGCCTTTACACGTTTTACAAGCGGACCGCGCCACCCCCATTCATGGTGAACTTCGATGCACCCAACCGCGAGCAATCCTGTGCAAGGCGGGAACGAAGCAATACGCCGCTTCAAGCCCTACAGTTGCTCAACGATGTCCAGCACGTCGAGGCCGCTCGCGGACTCGCACAGCGTGTGCTTACCTCAGGAGAAAAAACTCCGCAGGCCCGGATCGAATTCCTCTTCAAGACCGTTCTTTCGCGCAATCCGACAGCCAAGGAGATCGAGTTGCTCGATAAGCAAATCGCAACGCACATGCAACGCTACCAGGGAGCACCGCAGGACGCTCAGCAATTGATCCAGCTCGGTGAATCCAAACCCAGCGCAGACCTAACTCCCGCCGAACTTGCTGCCTACACCCTAGCCGCAAGCACCATTCTCAACATGGACGAAACCCTTACCCGAAACTGATCCCATGAACGACCTCCATGATCTGCAGATGCGGCTTAGTCGCAGAAATTTTTTCGGTTCCTCAGGGCTCAGGTTCGGCGGACTTGCCACCGCATTGCTTGCAAGTCAGTCGAAGTTGCCGCGATTGCTCGCCGATCCGGGGCAACCATCCTCGAGAATCCATCCGGCTCTACCCGGTCTGCCTCACTTCCCGCCAAAAGCCAAATCCATTATCTATTTGCACATGAATGGGGCACCGTCCCAGATCGATACCTGGGACTACAAACCAGGACTAGCTGAATACTACGATAAAGACCTTCCACCGAGCGTCCAAGGTGGCCAGCGCCTCTCGACGATGACCAGCGGTCAGACCCGATTTCCAGTAGCTCCATCGAAGTTCAAGTACGAACAGCGAGGGAAATGCGGGATGTGGACCAACGTCGATCTGTTCCCTTATACCAGCGAAGTCGTCGACGAGATCGCACTGGTCAAATCGGTGTTCACCAACGCGATCAACCACGATCCGGCCTGCACGTTTGTCATGACCGGTTCGGAAGTCCCCGGCAAGGGGAGCATCGGCTCATGGCTCGCCTATGGTCTCGGTAGCGAGAGCAATGACCTTCCAGCCTTTGTGGTCTTTACGCCGAAATTCCCAGAAGACAGCAACGGGCAAGCCCTGTTCAGCCGCATGTGGGCCAGCGGATTTCTACCCACCCGGTTCAATGGGGTTGCCCTAAGGGGAAGTGGGGATCCGGTTTTGTACCTTCCGAATCCCACTGGGGTCAGCCGCGACGATCGCCGTCTGATGCTCGACTCGCTCCAGGCATTGAATCAAGGTTCCCAGACCGAATTCGGAGATCCAGAAACGGCAACCCGCATCGCCCAGTACGAAATGGGCTTTCGGATGCAAGCGAGCGTACCGGAGTTGACCAACATTGACACCGAAACCGCAGAGACCCTCGAAATGTACGGGCCGGCCGTTCGGGACCCCGGTTCGTTTGCTCACAGTGCCCTTCTTGCCCGACGCCTCGTCGAGCGCGGTGTGCGCGTCGTTCAATTGCTCCATCGCGGCTGGGACCAACACGGCGATTTGCCAAGGCAGATTGGGAATCAATGCAAGCAGACCGATCAACCCATCGCGGCCCTGATCAAGGACCTTAAACGCCGAGGGATGCTCCAAGACACGTTGGTCGTCTGGGGAGGTGAGTTCGGGCGGACTGTCTACAGCCAAGGTGGCTTGTCCAAGGACAATTATGGCCGAGATCACCACCCCAGGAATTTTTGTATGTGGATGGCTGGCGGTGGAATCAAGGGTGGGATGACCTTTGGTCAAACCGACGACTTCAGCTACAACATCACTGAAAACCCGGTAAACATCAACGATTTGAACGCCACCATCCTGCATTGCATGGGCATCGATCACGAGCGATTCACCTATAAATTCCAAGGTCTAGACCAACGTCTGACCGGAGTGGAAAAACAGAGAGTCGTCACAGAGATTCTCGCGTAGAATACCCGCAGAGTCGGCGAACGTGTTCGGCTCCCCGATGCGTCCAGCCACAAAGAATCTAAATGCCAACTAGCCGATTTGATTTCCGTCGATATGTCGAAGATCTTCGGAAATCTGGAGCCGACCGCAAGCAGGATTACGACTCCTTCCACTCGACAATGTCGGGCCAGGAAAAAGACAAATTAGTCCAGCGATCGCACCGCTCCTTCTGGACACTGTTCCGTGAATTCATCCAACTGCTATCTGGGCACCGTCGGCAGATTCTAATCGGGCTGGCAACATTGACCGTCTCGACGCTTCTGAGTCTGCTGCCCCCTCTTGGGACAAAGTTCGCCATCGACTTTGCACTGACCAGTCCCCCTAAACCTACGCCAGACTGGTTTCCGGATTGGCTCAAACAAACCACCGGGCTGAATTTGCTCATCTGGATCGCGGTGGCTGTGACCTCCGTCACCCTGCTTCGAACCTGCGCTCATCTTTGGGGGCGATGGGAATGCACCAAGGCGGTCAATCAAGTACAGACCTCGATCCGCAAAAAAGTATTCGAGCACATGCTGCAGATGCCATTGCATCGGGTGCAACTGCTCAAAAGCGGTGGTTCAGCAAGCCTCCTCAGAGAAGACGCTGGCGGGATTGCCGATTTGGTCTTCAGCATGCTCTACAACCCTTGGCAAGCGATCGTGCAGTTGATCGGCAGTTTCATCGTTCTGGTCATCGTCGATTGGCGACTCCTGGCCGCAGGCCTCTTACTCCTGCCTGTCGTTTACATGACCCATAGAACCTGGATCTATCGAATCAGGCCCTTGTATCGCGATCTGCGAGCAACACGCCAAAAGATCGACGGGAATTCGACCGAGACATTCTCCGGCATTCGAGTCGTGCGAACCTTTGGAAGAAAACGCAGCGAATCGCAGCGTTATGTTCGCGGCAATCACTATGCAGTTCGGCAAGTCCTCCTGGTCTGGTGGCGTACCCGCCTGATCGAGGTGATCTGGGAAGTCTTGATCCCGCTTGCATCAACCCTGCTGCTGGTCTACGGAGGCTGGCAGATCCTCCAAGGCCAATTGACCCTTGGAGACCTGATGATGTTCTTGGTTTACCTCGCCATGCTGCTCGGTCCGATCGCAACACTCACGGGCAGCGCGGTTCAATTCCAAAACAACCTCGCTGGACTCGATCGTATTCTTGATCTGCTTGCAACCGAGACCGAAGCTCAAGAAATCGAAAGAAGATACCCACCTGAATCCGTAGGTGGACAACCCAAGGAATGGATCAAATTATCGCGGGAGCAAGTCTCCGGACGGATCGAATTTCGAAATGTTCATTTCCAATACCCCGAGAACGACCAAGAAGTCCTCTCTGGGATCTCGTTTATCGCAAAGCCCGGCCAGACCATCGCGATCGTCGGACGCAGCGGTGCAGGGAAAACGACACTATGCAATTTGATCGCCAGGTTTTTCATTCCGAGTTCCGGTTCGATCTCAATCGATCAAAAGGCTCTTGAAACCGTCGATCTCGATAGCTTTCGGCAACTGCTGGGTATTGTCGAACAGGACGTATTTCTATTCGATGGAACCATCGCGGAAAATATCGCCTACGGCAATCGCCATGCCAGTACACTCGCGATCGAGCAAGCAGCCCGGGCCGCTGCAGCCCATGAGTTCATCTCGAAATCACCTAACGGATACCAAACGCGTATCGGAGAACGGGGCTTTAAACTCAGCGGTGGGCAACGACAACGCATCGCCATCGCCAGGGCAATTCTCGCCGATCCAAAAATCCTCATTCTCGATGAGGCGACGAGCAACCTCGATAGCGAGAGCGAACAAGCGATCCAGCAGAGTTTGAAATTGCTTCTGCGTTCGAGGACCTCATTTGTCATCGCCCATCGACTCAGTACGATCCAAAACGCCGACATGATCTTGGTCCTCGACCAGGGCAAGATCGTGCAGCAAGGTACGCATGCAGAGTTGGTCGAAACCGACGGCATCTATCAACAGATGGTAAGGCTCCAGACCAACAATCCGATCGCCTTGTCTGCCGACCACTAGTTCGAGCTTGGAAATTGCGACGGGGGATCCTTGTACCCATTGGCTCCTACGGGAGCGATCTCGATCGCATTTTCGGAATGGATGCTGGAATTGCTGAATCCATTGACGAGTGTGATCGACGGATGGTCGAAGGGCGCTTTTTCGTACTCGACCCGCTCGTCGGTCAGACACAACAGGAAGAACAGCAGGGATTCGGCATCCTGGATTTGGACCAAGTTGGCTTTTCCATCTCCCTGATCGATCCTTCCATCATGGTTCAGGGGCAACCGCCCCATCTCGGGATGAAGATCCGGATTGGAAATCGGGTCTGCCGGGATCAAGTCGGGATTGTCGAAGCTATAGAACTCGATGACCTGTCGAAGCGATACGTAGCGACCGTTGTGCATGTAGGGTTCGGTCAGGGCGATGTTCCGCAGAGAAGGGGTCTTGAAAGCTCCCCAACCCATGAGTTCGTTGTCGGAGATAAACGGTTTGCGATGGCCCCAGGTTTCTTCGGTCATGACCATGCGTCTTGCTCGCTTGAAAAAGTGGATGTCTTTGCGATGCCCGAATTTCGCGTAATCCAAGAAGGCTCGATTGGCGCTATGGTCGACCCCTTGGGTGGTTATGTATTGCAACAGAGCCTGAGCGTCTTGGCGAATGAATTCAGGTGCGGTTTCCAAGACCCGCAGGATCTCCTCATTTCGCTCCTGTTGGCTGACCGCTGTATCGCGGCCCTGCTTGAGCTTGGGCAAGCGGTATGCGGTTCCAAGACTCGGGATAGACGCGGAACCTGGGGCCTTGTCTTTGCTCTCTTTCAACTCCTTTTCGACGATTTCAATCAGCTCTTTGACCGCCTTTTCGCTGACCCCACGGGCTTGAAGAATCGCCAAAGGGGTTTCGGCCAGCAGTCGCTGCACTTGAACGATCGAGATCGAGTCTTCGGAGCCTGAATAAGCCCAGACCCCCCAGTCGTAACGTGGTTCGGATATGCCCAAGTTGTAGTAACCCTGATCGTAGAACGCGTATGGATCGATAGGATCTTCGCCGGGTTGAGGGCTGGGCGCAAATTCGAGTGGTGGGCGAGTACCGGTCCAGGTGATCATCGGCTTGCGATCGGGCTTTCCAGCACCTGGAAAAACCAGAGCAGGCAAGAACGTTGTAGGCCTTTTGTCGGGAATTCGCATCAGCTCGATCAAGAGGGGGCCAACCAAGGCCTCAATATCCGGCAAACGCTCTTGATCGAAGTAAAAACGTCGATTCCCCAGCAATGGCCGCACCGCGTCGTTGACTCCCACTCCATGGGGTACGCCGTTGGCGATCATTCGCTCTTTGAACGCATCGGCAAAAGCATTTCGCACCAGCGTGTATCCATGGAGTTTGGCGATCGGGTCTGGCAACTCTGGTGTGAGTTCCAGGTTGACTGCCGTGGTGAAGAATGGAGGTTCGTGGCACTCGGCACAGTTCCGAACAAAAACCCTCAAGCCCCTTTGGAACATTCCTGTCGCATCGAGAACCGGTGGGGCATTGAGCGATGGAAACTTGTCGAGCATCACTTTGCGCACGGTTTCGTCGTTGTTGGGCTCCTCGGGAACCACTTGGCTCGGCACCGTCTCGCCGGGCTTGGGGACCAACCGAACCACATCGGAGTTCGCCGCTGTTTTCTGCCAAACTTCCTCGACACCCGCTGGATTGCCCCGAAGCATTTGATCAAAGGGGGAATCGTTGGAGATCAGCGTCGACTCATAGAGCATCACGGCGATCCCGAAGTAAAGGCTGAAGTTATTGACCATCAGATCGTCCTGAGGAAGCACCCCGTCGGGCGAGCCGTACAGTGGGGTTTTGGCAAGCTGCTCATCGAGATCGAGACGATGCTTGCGAAGCTCTTCGGTGTCGTAAACCGCAGTCCGAAGCGGTAAGATTTCGCCTTCAACTCCAGCCCATTGCTGAGCGGCATGGAGCACAAGCTTCCCTTGGCTTTGCTGGTTTTCGAAAAGCTGGGGGTTGGCATTCCGATAGGCTTCGAGTGTCATGAGAACTCGTTCGGCAGGATACCGAAGGTTTTGGTCGGCCAGGATGCACGTGATATCCTCAAGAAGATCCGGTTGGAGTGAGAACGTCGAAAGTACCTCAACAAATTGCTTCTTAGAATACTCCAGACGGTCGACAAGCGACTTCTCCTGGCTCAACGGTTTGCTGTTCTCCCACCATTCCTTGCGAAATGACTTCTTGATCCAATCGCGATAGGTCAATTTCGTTCCAGGACGAGAGGGATCGTAGAGCCCTGGGAGGGTGGTACAACAAGCTGCTTCATCCGGCTTCTGAATGATCTCTTGTCGGACATACCTACGCAGCAAACTATCGCTCGTGTCGGTAACCTGACTTGCCAAAGGCTGCGCGTAGAGCAATCTCGATGCGATATCGTGGAATGTACGACCGGCGTACGACATTTCGACATCGTTGACCACCGGGCCAACGGCCTGCGAGGCCAACGACGCGTTGACCAAAGCTACCGAAACAGGGTGGTACGAGAGCAACTTACCATCGGCGTCGAGCATCGCCTTTTTCAAGATCATTCGCTTATCGAAATCTCCGAAGATGGAGAAACCGTTGAATGTGGATTCAGCCCGAGCATCGTGGAACTGCCGATCATTGAAAACCGAATTGATCACCGACGGGGAGTTTCGACGCGTTACCTGGCGGGTCACTGCGTCGCCTACACCGAACATGTTGTAAGCAAGATATCCCCAATCGGGCTTACCGATCGGTCCATAGAGTTCGCTGCCATCGGGGCCAAAACCACTGAAGAGTCGTTTCTGAATGCCTTGCGAACCGACGACTTCGTGCTGCAGCAGGCCGAGACCCCACTCAGAAAAATCCCTTCGCTTCAGAGCCTTCTCCCCATCGGGGGTATAAGGCAGGCTCCTCTGTGCGAATGGCTCACTCGGTCCAGGTTTGTCCTCGGCAGGCCTTTGGACCATCGGTCGGCCTTCGAAGAACTTGTCCCAAGCTTGGTAAGCGATCGTATAGCTATTTCGATCCCGAGCATCGGCGCCGAATCGGTAGTGGCACGAGGCGCACGCGGTTCCAAGCAACTTGCCATCGACAGCTTTGCTTCCGAAATCGCTCCCGAGTTGCATATCCCAAAAAAGTGCTTTACCCAACGCGACGGCTTCGTCGACATCGGTCACGAACTCCGCCAAATCAGGACGTCTCAGCGCAAACCGTTTGCCTTCGTCGGTATAAGTGCGCTTAAGATAAGGACTATCTAGGTACCTCGGATCCCATTCCTGCAGCGCATCCTCGATCCGCTTCATGAGGATCGGATTCTCGTGTCCAACCAAGTGCGAGGATTCCTCTACCTCGCGGGCAGCAAGTGGTCCCGATTTGGCCCCTTCAGGACCAGGAAATTTGTATTGACCTAAGACCTTTTGATCCTGAAATCCTAGCAGCACCGCGCTGCAACCGAGTATCCAGGTGGTCGATCGAGAGATTGTTTTCACGGAGCGTCGCATCATGATCGTGGTTGCTTGGATGTTGCTTGATTGGAAATGCCGAATCGCTCTTCGAGGGTCGAACCTAGAATTCGTCGAAGGGGCTCAAAAATCAGTCCGTCTCGCACTTGCGTAGGTGAAGTCGACCAGCGATCGTAAACGTCGTTGCCAAAGAGCAGCAGCGAAGCGTGCCTGGAAATATCTTGATCGACCTTGTTGTCCAGATCGTAGAACCCCAGGCTTCTGCGGAGGCTTTCGGTGTTTTCGATCGACGCGTTGAGGAAAAACCAGTCGCAGGTTTTGTGGTCAGCAGGCTTGCCCGCTCCGTAGTTATCGGCATAGTTCAAAAGCTCTAAGGTCCGATCGACCAGCGGATCGATCGTGATCGATAGGATTGTGACCCTTTTGCCCAGAAGCTTGCTCAGAGGTTGACGTAACCGCTGCAAGGTTTCGCTGGTCCCAGGGCAACTGCCTCGACAAACGGTAAACATCGTGTTGATGATCACCGCCTTGCCTTTGATAAGGTCCTCGTGAAAACGAAACGAATCTCCAAACTGATTCGTAACGTGAACATTTGCGAATAGATCCGAACGCTTGGGTATCCGCGGAACGTTCTTTTCAGGTGGGTTCCAAGTTGGAAATGGGTTCATAAAGGGAGTCCAAAGAGGCAGTTGTACGAACGCTATGATCCGATGCTGTAAATTAGGTGGACGGTGATCCTGTCCATGCTCTACGGCGATTTTAAGGCTTCGAGGTTTTGCTTGGCCGTCGAGAGGGAATCAATGGATCCCTAGCTTTGCCGACATCTTTACCAGGAATAGGTTTCTCTTCCCATCGATAGCTTGGGAATCCATCGATGGATTCCCAAGGCATCTCGCCAATGGCGCTGGGGTTGGTCAACAGATCCGTAACGTCTTGGCCGTGCGTTCGGGATGCTGGGTTGACATTCGGATCATGCCGGTTGACTTCATCGACCCGTCCGCTCATGGTAGGCTCGAAATTGAACATCATCCGCATGTCCTCATGCTCGACGTTATGGCAATGGAAAACCAGCGGACCACTCCAGGTTCGAAACCGCATTCGAACCCGCGCGATCGTGTTGGGACCAAGTGCTTGGGTGTCGTGATTTCCGATCGCATCGCCTGCCCACTGAAGTCGGAGTTGGCGCAGCCCATCGAGGATCGCTCGCACCGTCGCAGGAACTCCCAGAAGCCGATTGCCAAATTTACCGAGGATCGTTTCAAACAAAGCAGCACCGGAACTTGGACGATCCAGCAGAATCCGGAATTTGGGCTCTTTTTCTAATTCCTCGCGATAAAACTGTTCCAACGACCATCGGCCAATTCGATTCTGATCGACCGGGGCAAAGCTGTCGAACCACTCGAGTACCATTCGGTAACTCTGAGGGCTCCAATCCTCTCCGAGTGTTTTCTCTTGAGTGGGAGTCAAAGGAATTCCCGCCGAAGGCAACCAGATCCGCAATTCCTTCTGGCTTGCGATCAATTGGGATACATGCCGTTTTCCGATCAGGGTGTCGCGAAGATCCATCAGCGTCGGATCGATCGTTGGCTTGCCGAGAATCAATGGGTTGAGTCCATAGGTACTGACAAGTTGCTCCCAATCGGGCAAGACGGTCATTTGCGCTTGTCCCTGGGCGCCGAGGAGACCATCTGCACCGACGAGCCCATCGGCTTCGAAGTCTTTTTCATAGCCGATGAGCTGATGCCCCTCTAGGTGAACGTGGATCGGATGCCACCATCCACCACCGCCGTTTCGGAAGATCCACTCTTCGGCGTAACTCAAAGAAGGCTTGAGCATCGGCGGCGTATTGGGTTGCCCCGATGGGACCTCAAAATTTTGACCTTTAATGCCGATTATGGCGCTCGCATTGCTAATCGTCGGATCATAGAAGCGGCTGTTGACCATCCAAGCTCCCTTGCCCCGCTCGAAGATAAACTCGCGCACGGCCATGACATCTTCATCGACAATCGCGTGCCTTGGCCGCAAAACCGTATTCTCATCGATCGTCGCATCGGGACCTTCGCCCATATCTCGGGTGATCACGAATTTCACCAGTGCAATCGGCTGATCGAGTTCTCGCATGCGGGCCAAAGGTCCATCGCCAAAGAGGGCCGGTGGAATCTGCCCAGTGGCAATCATTTGCTGCACCACCGGGTTTTGATCATCGAGCTCGAATGGAAGTGGGAACACATTCGGGTCGCCTGCATCTTCGGCTAGTTTGCCTTTGGGACCTCGACCGTCGAATTGAGGCATGGTGTTGACCATGTAGTACTCGGCATTGCCATCTGCGTTCAGGCGGCCAGCACGCTCGGCAGCATCAAACCATGCCTTGAAATCAACGATGATGTCGGCTCGATTGGCCATATTCAACAGCAGCGACTTGCGTTTCTGGGGCGTTGGCCAGAGCCAACTGTCCTTTCCAATCCTCAGAAAGTCCATCGAACTTCCCTCAAGTCGATCCTCGGGAATGCGGTTCGGTTCGATCGATCCATCCGGCCTGCCAGTCGGATGCAAACCCAAAGTGTCTTTGTCCAGGAATCGAAGCCGATAGATCCGTGCGTTCGATCCATCGAGCAATCGCAATCGGTACTTGCGCCTCTTGACTTGAATTTCCGGCCATGGAGCACCGTTGATCAATTGCGTGTTTCCGATGTATCCGTTGTGCCCATCGCTGTCATAGAGGATTTGCCCAGTCACCGGATCGATCACGCGGTCTTGGAGCACCAAAGGCAAATCATAGGGGTTGAAATAGGGGGTTTCGACCTCGCGGTAGAAACGGTCGAAGTCAACGCCTGGTTTTTCCTCTGGATCCGGCAGGTTTTTCTTCGCCAATTGATGCCGTTTGGACCAGTAACTCTTTGGATTTGCTTCCTTGAAGGTTTTCCAAGCCGCTTCGAGAAGTCGGGCCTCACGTTCCAAGTCCGAATCGTAGGAGGAGATCGGACCGAGCCCCGGTAGCACACCCTGACGGATCAACTTCAACTCGATCTCGTCGAACCAAAGCGCAAAACCCGAGAGTCCTCGCATGACATTAAAGGCGGTCGCATCGAGTCCATGGTCGTGGTACCAAGTCGTCGATTGCCCTTCTCCGAAATCCAACTCACTCAATCCATCTTTATTGATCCTAAGGGGAAGAATGTTCGGGTAGAGGTAGTCCCGAGACTCGCCCTGCAAAGCATAAAAGCTCGGGAATCCATCGGCGTGTGTCGGATTGTGGCCGCCGTGATGATGGATCGAAACCTCTGTCTGTAGGTGATTCTGGAACCGAACTACTGCGGGCATTCCGTGACGGAATCGGAACGTCGGACCTGGTACCATCCCTTGGTAGGTATACAGGAGTGTCGGTGGGAACTCGGGGACAACCGGCAGCATCCTTTCAAACATCTCGATTTTGTAGCATCGGACCAAACTGTCCTTGGCATCGGCCGGTTCGGCATTCTCAGGTCCGATCCCGAACTTGCCCCAATTTCCAAGGTCTCCAATGCCGTACTCATCGGTCGTCTCAGGCCGTACCCGCTCGCGCATGGCTTCCCACGAAGAAGCCGCAGGGGACCATGTTTTTTGGTCGTGGTTGTACTTGAGGTTGCCACCAATTAGGTTTCCATTCCATTCCGCAGCCACACCATGCATCACCTTTCCAATCGGAACTTGGTCGTTTCCGACTTGAGAAAACGGAGCTACCGTCGATTGATGGGAAACACCGCCACTGAGGTTTTCCCAAGTATCGGTCCGAGAGGGGCGTATCGTGTGCGGTACGATCCGAAGCGGTGAGCCTTTCGAAGCTCGGAATGCCCACCCAGGAAGCACATGCTGCTCCCCTTTGTTGAACAACTTTGCAATCCGCCCCTTGTCGGCCGGTTCGTAAGGGTCCTGGGCTTGTGCATCGCCCGTTTGAGTCACGGTGATTCCAAGGGCCGCAGCGCTGGCTGTCGTTGCCCCAATAAACCGACGTCGATTGATGCTCATGAGCAGTTACCCCAGAAGGCCTTCGACATATTTGAATTCTAGAAGTTGAATTTGCAAATCGGCGAAAAGACCGCCGCGCTCTCTCTTGTACTCAACCACGGGTTAACTTCAAGCCTAAGGCCCCAGAAACTTGGATTCGTATTCAAAGACGCACTAGAAACCCTGCGCTCGATACAATTCGTTACGCTCGTGTAGCCCTGAGTGCCCCTTCGAACTCCAAAATACACCATAATGGCACCGTTCATCCCATCGAAAATCAGAGTCGAACCATGCAAACCAACTCATCTGTTGCGCAAAATCAACTCAGCGACCCATCTGGACAAACAACTCAACCGACACCTCGTCCAGCGCGGTTCGGCGCCGCTTTAGGACGCGACCTGCTCGAGACGCAAGTCAAGCAACTTCGTGGATTGGCAACCCGCTGGCAAAAGCTTTCGAACTCCTTCGCAGTCGATTCGGTGGTGCTTTCGGAAAAGACCCAAGCCTGCCAAGAGGAATTTAGGCAAAAAGCCTCCGAAATCGCTTCTGGCCACAGACGTCAGATCCACGAACTTCTGACCGAGTGGGACGAGCAACTCGATCGCGCCGTAGGCAAAGCCGAACTCGGTACGCTAGAAAAAACCCAATGGGAAAGAAAAACACTCAAGACGCTCAAAGCCAAGCGTAAAGATTCGCAAAACAAGCAATCAACCGACTATGCGAATGCCCGTGCTCGACTCGAATCCGAACTGGACAACGCCCGCGCATCGGCACGCCAGACGCGCGATCAAACATTTTCCAAGCTGATTTCTAGAAAGGAAAGCCCTGCTTGAGTCGAGCAAAGCAGCCCATTTGATCAGTGCTCCGATGCTGGGACTCCTCGGTGTCTTGGCCGGGGGACTTGCCTTTGCTCTGGCCTACTGGCTCAAATCCAATCCAGTGATCTTGGCCGTGGCAGGATTGCTCAGCGCGATTCTTTTTCCCGTCCTACTTTACATGGCGGCCCTCCCCTGGGTTGGGCGCTCGATCCGCTCGACGGTTCAAGCAATTTTCGAAGAGGAACGCGATCTCGAGGGACTGCTGCAACGCGGTCGCGCGATTGCTGAAGCAACCCTCAAGAGGGATTTGACCCGAATCGAGGAGGCCCACCGAAAGAACTTGGCCGAGACCCAAGACCGCCACCATGAACTGATGGCACAGGTGGAATCCGACTACCAAACCACCAAAGCAGCAACCCTCGAATCGACCGCTCAAGACAAACGAAGGTTCAGCCAAGAGCGGATCGCGGAATTGGATTGCTTGAATCGGTCTTTCCCATCCGTACGCGGAACGCTCGAAAGCAAACAGGCGCAAACAAACCGAGATTTTCAGAGGGATTCGCAATCTTCCCTCGATAAACTCCGGGCAACCTTTCAAGCGTCCCAACAGTCGCTAACCAAACGTTGGAACGAAGGGATCGAACAAGTCCAAGACTACCTCAAAACGACCAACAGGGAACTTGAACAACGTTTTCCAACTTGGAACAGCCCCGTATTTACCAATGAGAACTGGCAGCGCGACGAGGCATCGCTGGCTATCCCGCTGGGCAAATTCCAACCTTATCAAAGCCTCCTGCCAGACCATCCAGCCCATAGCCGAGCCAACGAGTTGAATCAGCTTCGCAATCTAGCAAATAAACTCGAAGCGATCGGGCCGATGCCATTGACCTACGACCTGATCGGCAACGGCGGGCTGATCCTCCGAACCGAGGATCCTGAGTGCCGAGAGCAAGCCCATCTGGTCATGCGAAACGTGCTGCTGCGCGCCATCACGGCGATCCCGGCCGGGAGCTTGCAAGTCACCGTCATCGACCCCGAAGGACTAGGGAAAAAATATAGCTGGTTGATGCACTTGGCCGATGTCGATCCGGAACTGGTAAACCACCGTGTGTGGACCCAGCCGATCCACATCGCCAACCAATTGGCCCTGATCACTCGACACATCGAGGATGTCATTCAGCAGAGTCTGCGAAACGAATTCCGAAATCTCTACGAATACAACCAGAAAGCTGGCCCCATGGCGATCCCCTACAGGATCATCGTTTGGTCGGGTTTTCCATTCGGATTGGATGACTCCTCATGGCAGTCGCTCTGTTCGATCCTTTCCTCTGGAAGCCGATGCGGCGTAGGAATACTGATCGATTGGCCTAGCTCGATCCAATGTCCGACGTTTGCCGACCCGGATAAATTGACCGAATTCGCTCTGCTTGGAAAAATCACTCGATCCAGTCCGAGCGGTTATTCCATGCGAATCAATGTCCCTGAACTCAGCGATTTTCCCATCCAACTCGAACCACCACCGGACGAGTCCACCGTCGCTTCGATTATGCAAAAGCACGTGGTGGCAGCCTCGAGCATCGGTAAACGGATCGTTCCCTTCTCAACGATCGCCTCGGACGCGAGCCAATTGCAAAAACGATGCTCAGCCGAAGGCCTCGAGATCCCCATCGGCATTTCCGACTCCGGACGGGTCGAGTCCTTGGTGCTTGGAGAAGGTACCTCGCAACACGTTTTGATCGCTGGGAAAACCGGTTCGGGTAAGTCCTCTTTGCTTCATACCATGATCAGCAGTGCTGCCCTGGAATATTCGCCGGAAGAACTCCGACTGGTTCTTTTAGACTTCAAAAAAGGAGTTGAATTCCAAGTCTACGCCGAGCTGCAATTGTCGCATACCGACATCATCGGCATCGAAAGCCGACGCGAATTCGGGCTCAGTACCCTCGAGTATATCGACCGAATCCTCAGCGCACGTGGTGAAGCTTTTCGACAATGGGGGGTGCAGGATCTTCCTAGCCTCAAACGCAAGCATCCTCAGGTGCAATTGCCTCGTATCCTTGTCGTGATCGACGAATTCCAAGAACTCTTCGTCGAAGACGACAAAATATCCCAACAAGCCTCCATGCTGATGGATCGTGTCGTCCGCCAAGGTAGATCCTTCGGTATCCACCTAGTACTCGCATCCCAAACACTCGGTGGTGCCTACTCCTTGCCAAGAACCACGCTTGCTCAAATGGCAGTCCGTATCGCCTTGCAATGCGATAGCGCCGATGCGATGCTGATTCTCAACGAAGACAATACGGCAGCAGAGCGATTGAGACACTCCGGACAAGGAATCTACAACGACGCGGGCGGACGGCTCGAGGCCAATCAAAACTTCCAAGTCGCCTACCTTTCGAAACAAGAACAACTCGAGAGGCTCGGCAAGCTACCTGCAGTGTCTCTTCCGCATTCGCCTACCACCAACTCGATCGGAAGACGCGTGGTATTCGAAGGACACAAACTGGCCGTCTGGGATCCCCAGTCGATTCGCAGCGCCCTTGGTGCGATGCCAACTTCAACCACCAATCGCTGGACGCTCGGCGATAGCGTCTCGATCGAACCGGCCGTAATTCGAACCCTCGAACAGGCTCCCGGTCGAAATGCTATGATCGTTACGAGCCATGACGATCTTGTCGCGTCGCTTGTCGCAAGTTGGATCAAATCCAACGACCCAGCCGCCCCGCTGGTCCTTGAACCGATCGCGGCAAATAAGAACCTTCCAAAAAACGCGTTTTGGATTCTCGACGGTAGCCGTAGCGAGGACCTCGCAGTCCGGAAACTCCTCGCCGGTCTCGACGGACACCCTGAGTGCCAAGTCCACGCGAATCGGGACATCGAAGAAGTGTTCAAAAAACTTGAAATCGAATACCAACGACGCACCGCTGATTCACTTCAGCGGCACGGTTCGCTTGTCGTTTTCGTGCTGAACTTAGCTAAGTTTCGAGAGCTAAGACGCGAGGAAGACTATTCGTTCGGCGGCGATCCAGAGGGAAACAACAGGCCCGATGCGGTGCTCTCCAAACTTCTATCCGACGGACCTAGCGTGGGAATCCACCTGTGTATCTGGTCGGATTCCGCCGCCACGCTCTCGCGTTGGCTCTCGCGCGGTTCGATCCGAGACATCGAAATCCGCGTCCTAGGGCAAATGTCGGCCAACGATTCAAACCAGTTGATCGACAGCAATCAAGCCAACCGTCTGGATCGAAACGTCATGCTCGTTCACGATGATGCCGACGGCAAAGCAACCAAATTTCGACCGTTCACACTCGATAGCCTCATAGGAAAATAGCTATCGCAGTAACTCGATTGAAATACGAACAGTGTTGCTACTACTTGTGGAAATTGTAGTCGGCGTTGGCGAAATCAAAATCCTTGTCGGTCAGCCCTACGTTGATTTTGACATTCTGGTAGGTGTACTCTTCGATGACCTCAGGTTCGCTGTCTTGCGACGTAGGCCAGTTGAAGGCTGCATACCGCACCGGAATCTTCCACTCGTTGTCCATAAAAATCTGAGCCTTATGGAACTCATAATGCGGCTTCTTTTCCGCATGGGTCACTTCGAGAATCGAGCACTCACGCCCACCGACCTTCGCACCACCCTCAAGCTTCACGCTGCAAGGCCCATGCTGGCGATCTCGCTCCCCTTTTTCGATTAGCTTGACCAAAAGATTCTCTAGTCCAATATCGGTCAGCGGATATTTCTGACCAGCCATCGCAAGGTACCCGTCTGGTTCAAGACGGTGAGTTCCAAGAACCCGCTTCATGCCTCCCTCGTGCGCGATGAGCTTTCCATCATTCGCATTCTCGACAAAGATCACCTCGCGGCCCTTGACGGCCGCAGGCTTAAGGAACGCGAGGTAGACCGAAAAAGGAACAACGATCTTATCCCCCTCGGTCTTGCGATTCCGAACCTTGATGAACATGAACTCATTGTCGCCAAGATCGTCGGCAATCCGCTCCCTCTTGATCAATACCGCTGTGTAATCATTCACTTGAGTTTGCATCAGCGATAGGCTTTGACGAGCCAGTTCCAATGCAGGATCCAAAGGATGAGGGGCGGAAGTGGTCGTATTCGCTGGAACCTTGATCGGCTGGTTCTTCGAAACCCGTGCGACGGGTTCTGAAGTCGTCGCCGTCTGTGCCAAAAGCCACCCAGGGCTGGCTAAAAACGCGGCACCAATAACCGTTGACTTCCAGATGTTGACTTTAGGCAAACTCATTAAAATCGTACTCCCTCACGTCCAGTCGGTGTTGAAATCCACCGTTTAATGCTCGTTGATTGGATCGTTACGCATCCTCTCTGGTCATCGTACTCCGCGGAGTCAAAGCGTCAGAAAAAGAGATCAAGTCGGTATAACCCGAACACTTGACCTACTTGATGCTCACCCCGCTTGCCGAAAACCGTAGCGACTCCCCGCCTCCCGATCCGTTACCTCAGCCGTCTCTGAACCCATTTTTGAAGCGTTAAGCGACTCCCCGAGCATTCGAATCGCCGAAGCAAAATCGATGCTAGCTTTCCTGGGGTCGGATTGCTTGGCCGCAGTGGGTGCTTGATGCAAGCATTCCCAATCCAAACGAGAAATCGAGTCGATTGGGCCCTCGAGAGAAATACGGTTGCAAGGCTTCTTGAACGCTGTGGCAATCTTCGATAGTGTGTCCAAAAGGGGGACTGCTTGATCGGATAAGACTTGTCCAGAAAGCAAGAGTAGTGAATCCGCAGCACCGACCCAACCGCAAAGATCCGTCGGGTTGTCGACGTGGATGTGCTCACCGACGATCCCGCTCATCGAATCATTTTTCAGAGAACCATCGACAATCGAAAGAAGCACAAAAACCGGATGGCTGAAATGCCACCGAAGCTCGGTCGTGAGTTTGCCAACCGCAGGACGGTGCTTTCTTGCCAGCCCAATTCCATCGCTTTTCGCGTCGTTGATCAGAAGGACCAGCGATCCACTTGGCTGAATATCCAAGCGTTCCCGAACCCAATGCCGACACCAAGCTTGCTGTATATCAAGGTTCATCATAGGTTAGCCGATGATTGACAATCGTAGCAAATCGGTTCGCTACCGTTTCGAATCCGCAGATGCTAAAATCGGAATCCTAGAATCCGCCGTCGGCAGATGTCTAGGTTGGTTTGTAACCCCCCACTACTTCATCGCCTGTTTTCCACAAAAAACGTGATCCACTTCCACCAATTCCAATCAACTCCTTTTGCTAGCAAAAGGAGTGTTCGGTGAAGTTGCGTAGAAACAAGCTGGTGCCGATCGCGCTGGAAGCCTCGCCGGGAATGGGAACTTCCGACGCGACCTACGCCCAGCGGATCGAGCGACTCGAGGTGTTGCGGGTAAAGGCGTTGGAATCGACCGATCTTGCTCCACCGCTTGCCCGGTGCTTAAACCTGCCCGAGCAACTGCTTCTTGAGTACTCCGAATTGCGCACCTCGAGCCGACTCGGTGAGATTTTCACCTGGGCTAATCGATTTCAAACCCAATGCGATCGCGTAGTGTTTGTCGCCTCGGCATCCAACCATCGGATCATCAGTTCGTTTCTCGAAGCTTGCTGCGACCCGCTTTGGAACGAATTGACACGTGGGGAAAGGGGGAGCAAACCTCGCATCTATTTCGCAGGCGATGCGTTCGATAATGACGCATTTCAAGGACTCCTTCGGGTCCTCTCGCCTCAACGACCGGCCAATCGAGACGAGCCCTATGGCACTGGGTTGGTCGTCCTCTCAAAAGGCAATGCCCCCTCGAGTATCCAGGTTGCAAAGGCTCGTTTGCTGGCTGAACTGCAAAAGAATATCAACACAACTTTCCAGGAATCGCTCGAACCCGGTCCGCTGGTTTACGATTGCTTACCGAATACCAATGCCGATGTTCAAGATCCCTACGATCTTTCATCCGCTTTTCTACCCTTCAGCGCGCACGGGATGCTGCCTGCTGCGATCCTTGGAATCAACATCATGGAGCTTTTGGCCGGCGCAGCCTGGGCCTCAAGACTCTTTCTTTCCACGGCGGGCCGCGAGAATCCGATTCTCCAGTGGGTCGCTTGGAACCACCCCTCGGAATCCCGCAAACTAGCAATCTGGAGCCAGGGGCTCAGTGCCGCAGCGCAATGGCTCTGTAGCCTGAGCGATTGGAAGGTACTCCACGCACTGGAGGAACCTCCTTGCGATCTATCGCTCACAGTCTGCAATCACCTTTGGGTCGAACAAGCCCGCTTTGATTCCCTTTCGCTCGATCCCGCTCGCGCTACGGACGTGATCTGGGATCCCGGTTCCGACCGTCCTCGCTCTCTGCCATCGGGGCAATCGATCCGCACGGGGTATACGGATCAAGCGAAAACACGTTTTGAGCAAACTCTGGCTCACCAAGCAGACAGCGGGGGCAAGGGGCTTACAATTCGCTTACCAGACCTGGGGGAACTCTCCTTTGGGCAATGGATGCAATGGATGATTATTGCTCAGTTGCTCCAGGAGGCTTTGTTGGATGGAGATTTAACGCAGGATACTTGATCGCGTTTTTCTTGATCTTCAAGGCTAGGGCTTGCGCCGGATCGATCTTGAGCACCGTCGCTAACCGCAAAAGGTACGAGAGTACATCGGCGATCTCTTCGGCCATCGGGGAATCGTTCGCGGTGTCCTCTAAGGGCTCGGATCCCTCTTGCCACTGAACCAATTCCATGATCTCGGCTGCTTCAATGGCGATCGACATCGCGAGATTCTTCGGCGTGTGGAACCTCTCCCAATCGCGTTGCGCTGCAAAATGCTCTAACCAAGCTTGCATCTCGGCTAAAGTCGTCGTGGAAGCGTGAATTGGGTTTTCCATGGATAAAGCGATTCGCCTCGGACGGACTAAATGGATCTGCGGTTCGAGAAACGCCTTGGATCAGGACTCGCCGTACACCGATTCAGGCCAGTCCAGGTCATTGTTCTCTGGGCGTCCTTCGATGTAATACCAATTGCGAATCGGAGCAAGTTCGGCTCGAACTCCGTCGATGAGCTCCTGGTCAATAGGTTCCTGGATCCAAGCGATCCATTGAGAAACCTCAGCGGGAATCGCGCTGCCGACCAAACAGCTTGCAAAACCCGGATGAGAAACGGAGAACTGCAAGGCGAGTTTTTCGATCGATGTGCCGCGAGCTTTGCACCACGCCGACGCTTTTGCTGCGACGGTGCGAACCGACTCGGGAGCTTTGTGCCAAACAGGCAAGGGTAGATCGGTCAGCAAACGTGCTGAAAAAGGCGCAGCGTTGATCACTCCGACACCATGCTTTTGAGCCAAACCTTGCCATTGAAGGGCCATGTCGTTTTGGAGGGTGTAGTGGTTGTAGGTGATCACGCAGTCGAGCAATCCGGTTGGGATGACCTTTTGGAAGTTTCGCATCGGATAACCACTGATTCCGACATACCGAACCTTGCCCTTCTCGACTTGGCGTCGGAGTGCGGGCAAGGTTTCATCGATAACTTGCTGCACATCTGCATATTCGATGTCATGGCAAAAAACCAGGTCAAGGTAATCAAGACGCATGCGCTCGAGCGAGACATCGATGCTCTCGGCGACGCGCTTCGCGGAGAAATCGAAATGCTTCGGTGCGTATCGTCCAAGCTTCGTACTGACGACGAGCGACTCGCGACGGTATGCCGGTAGGATTTGTCCAAGGAGTACTTCGCTCATCCCGCGGCCATAATAGGCGGCCGTATCGATCAAATTGATCCCCGCATCGACGGCGGTTCGGACCGCAGAGAGCGATTTTGCGATGTCGAATTGACCGAATTCTGCGCCGATCGACGAAGCCCCAAATCCCAGCGAGGTCACCTCGATCGCCGTGCGACCGAGCTTGCGTTTTTCCAAGGGCAAAATCATGGCTTGCAGATCCCTTTGCGACGGATTGGCCCGACTCCTAGGTGCTGTGTCGGGTACTTGTTACTCAGCCAACTTTCGCAGGACCGTAGGTAGAATCCCTCCGTTGCGATAGTAGTCGATCTCAACTGGTGTATCGATCCGCACCACCGCTTGGAAGTGTTTCTTCGTCCCGTCGGGCTTGGTCGCCACGACCTCGATTTGACTTCGTGGACTGAGCGACTCGCCAAGACCGGGGATATCGAACGTCTCCTCGCCGGTTAGCCCGAGCGAAGCGACGGTTTGCCCAGGCAAAAACTGCAGGGGCAAGACTCCCATGCCGACGAGATTGCTCCGATGGATGCGTTCGTAGGAAACGGCGATCACAGCCTTAATGCCTAAAAGCAACGTGCCCTTGGCAGCCCAATCGCGAGATGATCCGGTCCCATATTCGGCTCCAGCGAGGACCACCAAGGGGGTCTTGGTCGCTTGGTACTTGATCGATGCATCGTAGATGCTCATCGTTTCACCCGTCGGCAGGTATTTGGTCACCCCACCTTCGACCCCAGGGACCATCGCGTTGCGGATTCGAATGTTGGCGAACGTTCCGCGAACCATGACTCGGTCGTTGCCGCGCCGAGCCCCGTAACTGTTGAAGTCTGCGGGTTGAACGCCGTTTTCTACAAGGAACTTTCCGGCTGGCCCAGACTTGGCAATCGAACCTGCCGGCGAAATATGGTCGGTCGTGACGGAATCACCGAGGATCGCAAGCGCTTTGGCTCCATGGATGGGCTCAATGGTACCGACGGTTCGTGTGATCCCTTCGAGAAACGGTGGACGTTGGATATAGGTGCTCTTGGAGTCCCAAGCGTACTGATCCCCCGGGGTAATGGGGATTGAATTCCAGGCCTCGTTCGAGGTAAAGGCGCCTGAGTACTGCTTGAGGAACATCTCCGGCAGCACGGACTCCTCGACCGCCTTGTGGACCTCCTGAGCCGTAGGCCATATCTCTCGGAAGAAAACTGGCTTGCCTGCCGTATCCTCTCCGATCGGCGTGGTATCGAAATCGATATCGACCGTGCCAGCCAAGGCATAGGCGACAACGAGCGGTGGACTCGCTAGGTAATTGGCCCGTGTGTGTGGATTGACGCGACCTTCGAAATTTCTATTCCCGCTCAATACCGCAGCAGCCACGAGATTGCCTTCGGTGATCGCATTGGAGACAGGCTCCGGGAGCGGCCCGCTGTTTCCAATGCACGTCGTACATCCATACCCGACGACGTTGAATCCGAGCTTCTCAAGATCGTCGAGAACTCCGGCTTGGGTCAAGTAATCGGTGACGACTCGCGAACCCGGAGCAAGGCTGGTTTTGACGAACGGTTTTACTTTCAAACCGCGGGCCACCGCTTTTTTAGCCAATAGGCCTGCTCCGATCATGACCGAAGGATTGCTGGTGTTGGTGCAAGAGGTAATCGCAGCGATGACAACCGACCCGTGAGCGATCGTGCTCGGTGCCTTGTCATCTTGAACTTGGGCCGTTGCTCCAAGTTGGTCTTTGGTCAAGCCAAAGCCTCGCTCTGCGATCGGAGCCGTCAGGCCGTGATGAAACGACTTCTTGACGTGACTCAAGGGGACTCGATCCTGCGGACGCTTCGGACCGGCAACTGCCGGTTCGATCCCTGTGAGATCCAAATGAAGCACCTTGGTGTACTGCAGTTCGGGTCCGTTATCCAAACGGAAGATGCCTTGTTCCTTGCAATAACGTTCCACTAGATCGATCTCATCCTTGGTCCGACCCGTACGCTGCAAGTACTTGAGGGTCTCTTGGTCGACCGGGAAAAAGCCCATCGTCGCGCCGTACTCAGGAGCCATGTTGGCAATCGTCGCGCGGTCAGCAAGAGACATGCAAGAGACGCCGTCGCCAAAGAACTCGACGAACTTGTTGACGACCCCCTCTTTGCGAAGGATTTCAGTAACACGGAGCACCAAGTCGGTAGCGGTCGCACCCGGAGCCAAGCGTCCTGTGAGTTTCATACCGACGACTTCGGGTGTCAGCATATAAAGGGGTTGCCCAAGCATATTCGCTTCGGCTTCGATTCCTCCGACGCCCCAACCCAAAACTCCCAGTCCATTGATCATGGTGGTGTGCGAATCGGTACCTACGAGGGTGTCGGGATAGGCAACCGGGCCGGCATGGTCTTTGCCCTGAAAAACAACCTTTGCAAGGAATTCCAGGTTGACTTGATGCACAATTCCGGTGTTCGGTGGCACCACGCGGAAGTTCGCAAGAGCTTGCTGTCCCCAGCGTAGGAATTCATAGCGTTCGCTGTTGCGTTCGAATTCAACTGCGACGTTCTTGGAAAGGGAATCGGCGGTTCCAAAGTAGTCGACTTGGACCGAATGGTCGATCACCAGATCGACCGGAATCAGAGGATTGATTTTCTGAGGGTCACCACCGAGGCTCTTCATCGCATCGCGCATGGCTGCCAAGTCCACGACGCAAGGAACCCCAGTGAAATCCTGAAGTACCACCCGAGCAGGCTTGAAAGGCACTTCGAACTCAGCCGGTTTCGCAGCGTTCCACTTGGCAAGATTGACCACGTCCTCTTGGGTGACTTGGTAGCCATCACAGTTCCTCAATGCCGCTTCGAGCAGGACCCGGATCGAGAACGGGAGTTTCGAGATCGGCGCGATACCGGACGATTCGAGCCGATCCAACCGGTAGATACCGAGCTTGCCTTGTGGGGCTTGGAATTGATCGCGGGCGCCGAAAGGGTCCACCACTTTGGAGGATGAGGCCATAATATTGTTCAAAGGCAGTTTAGGGTTCGAAATCGATTCCGTCTAAAAACGCTTAAAGACGGGGCCGATCATTGTATCGAACTAACCAAAAATAAAAACGGCCCGCAGGGTTCTGCGGGCCGTTTCGCATCGTTTCTACCACAGGAAGAGCCTCAGTGAGGCCCGGCCCTGCGGGAGTTTTTTGAACAGATTAGTTGCATCCGCAATCCGAAGCGGCGGCTGGGGCAGCAGCAGGTGCACAAGCACCGGCAGCCGAACCACAAGCGGCTCCACCAGCGGCTTTGCGGCTTCCGCAGCCAAGACCGCCCAAGTGCTTGCCGAAGAGACCACGACCGCTAAGGATGCCAGCACCGAGGCCAGCTCCTGCACTGGAGCTAGCTCCAGTGCTGAAAGCGCCAGCACCGTAAGAACCGGAAGCCGATTCGGTGCCAACAGCCATGCCGTTGGACCAAACTGGAACCGAAACCGTTTGTGCGACCATCTTGCAGACGGTTACATCGATTTCTTCTTGAACGGTCGATGGAACTTGAACGGTGTACTTTTCAACCTTCTCTTCGGTTACGTTGTCGTAAACGGTGATGGTGGAAGTACGTTCCTTGGTCTCGGGAACCATGACCGTGGTGGTAACGTCCTTCGACCGGTTTTCGGTAACCATCTCGGTGACGTTCTTCGTACGGGTCTTGGTCTCGGTGTCGTAGACCGTCTTGGAAACGCTGCGTGTCGCTTGCTCTTCGACAACGCGAGCAACCTTGCTGGTTACTTGTCGTTCTTCGGTGGTCATGACCGTCTTGGAAACAGGACGGGTCCTGGTTTCGGTTTCGTAGATCGTCTTGCTTACAGGCCGAGTTTTGGTTTCGGTGGTGTAAGTGGTCTTGGTAACTGGACGAGTACGGGTTTCGGTCTCGTAGATCGTCTTGGAAACTGGACGAGTCCTGGTTTCGGTGTTGACGACGCTCTTCTTGACCGTACGAGTTCGTTGCTCGTCGTTGTAAGTGACCTTGTTGACCGTACGGGTACGGGTTTCGGTGGTCATCGAACACTTCTTGACGGTTCGGTATCGGGTCTCGGTGTTGTAGCTAACCTTCTTGACCGTCTTGGACTGAACTTCGTCGCGATAAAGAGTCACGTTGTAGGTGTACTCTTCAGTGCTCATTTGGTTTTGGTAGGTCGTTACTGGAACTTCTTCGGTAACAACGTTAGGAACCCAAACCTTGCGGCAAACGGTTCGTGTTGCAGGTGCTGCAGCGACTTCGCCACCGCATCCGCCACAACCGTTGCTGCTGGCAACTGCCGTACCACCACATCCACCGCATCCGCCACCGCATCCGCCACAACCCGAGCCGCTGCTAGCAACCGCTCCGCCGCATCCGGAACTTACAGCCGATCCGCAACCACCACTGACAGGAACTTCTTCCGTAATGGTTTGGTACGAACCCATGTCACGGCAAACCGTGCGGGTCGTCGTTACAGGTACGCGACGGCAAACATTGCGCGAGCCGGTGCGTGCTTCGGTGTAAGGAACCTTGACGGTGTAGTTGACAACTTCGTCGCTGTAAACAGGAACTTGAACCGTGTAAGGAACTTGTTCGTCACTGTAAACTGGAACTTGAACCGTGTAAGGAACTTGTTCTTGCGTGGTGACGGGAACCTTGACCGTGTAGGTCTGAACTTCGTCAACCCACGATGGAACTTGGACCGTGTAAGAAACTTCTTCGGTTACAGTCTTTGGAACTTGAACCGTGTAAGCGACTTGTTCGGTGACGGTATTTGGAACTTGGACGGTGTAAGCAACGTCTTCAGTAATCGTCTTTGGAACTTGAACGGTGTAAGCAACGTCTTCGGTGACCGTCTTAGGAACTTGGACAGTAACCGTGTTGGTCACGTCGTCGTAAACAGTCTTCTTGACGGTGTAAGGAACCTGTTCGGTCACAACGCGTGGGACTTGAACAGTGTAGGACTCTTCAACTTGCTTGGTGACTGGAACCTGAACGGTGTAGTCGACCTTCTTGACTTCAGTCTTGGGGACTTGGACCGTGTAGGTCTCGGTCTTGGTCTCAGTGCGTGGAACGCGCTTCGTCACGTTGTAACGACGCTCTCGCTCTTCGGTGCTGTAGACGGTCTTGGATACGGATCGCTTTTCAACGACTTGAGTCGGAACCATAACGGTTCGCTCAACGTAGGAAATCTGAGCGCCGCAACCTGCACCGCCCGAGATCGCCCCATCAGCTCCAACAACTCCACCACTTACGACCCCGCCGCTGACAGCGCTGCTGCCATCTGCGGACCCGCAACCACCGCAACCGGAAGCTGCTTGAACTGGAGCTGCAGCACTGCCACAACCACAATCACCTGCGTAACTAACACTGGCCGAAAGAGCGGCGGCCAACCCAAGGAACAAACCTCGGCGAAACTTCATTGTAGTCTCCTCAAAGAAACGAAACTTTGGCCGGTCGGCCATGACAATACGGACTCGGGCGCGCACAACGCACAACCCACTTTTAAACTCACGATGCTTTCACAAGGCTGACGACGGGAATTTACCTAATGGATTAGATTCCATACGGAAGAGGTCCGCCGATGAACCAATGCACCTCAAGAGTTTAGCTAGAAAAGTTTTCCTTGGAAGCAAACTTAAACAAAATCCTCAAAGTTTTCCGGTTCGCTAAACTCACCCTATCCGTCAAATCCTCACAATCGATATCGCTATGCAATTCCATGGGTGAAAACTACTCAGAGCCCCCCCAAGTGCAACCAAAGATTCCCTCGCTAACCCCTTTTGTAACGATGAGTAACGCATTTTTTTCCTCCTATCGACTCCTTCGCGATATCAGCCCCCCAAGCCTAACAAAACACCATTGCTCAACGGACTCCGATGCGAGATCCAACCTGGGATCGCCCCCTGACTCTAACGAACTCCTATCACCAAAAATCAGCTCGCATAAGCTAGCAAACAGCCAGCCCATCAAAGTATCAGTCGGACTGATAAAAATACTCCACAAGAGGTTATAAGTCGATTCGGACCAACTCGCCTACGAAGGTTCGTCCCGCAATGTGTATACTTGCAGTACTCTCATCGTCTCGGACCCGCAGGCGAGCCCCCCACGAGCTTGGAAACCGATCGATTTCCAGGCTCTGAGAAAAGAAACCTCCAAGGAACGAAAAACAGGATGTCGAACCTACCACGCGAGCAAGCCAAGCAACGAATCCGTGCACCCCGAACGGCGGTCGCTACCCCTTGCTTCCGATCGTTTTGCCTCCAACTATTTTTCGTAGCAGTTGCTCTTGCCTCCGGAGTAAACGCCCAGGATCCCTCCACTCCCAAAACCGAACCAAACAAAACGGAACCGTCCGATGCCCCGCTCCCCAATCGATCCAGGTCCACTCCATCGAGCTCTCCCACCAAGACCGACCCCCCAAAGTCCGAGAAGCAATTGGCCGAGGAACGCAAGGCCCGGGATGCAGCTCGCAAACGTGGCGAAATCACCTTCGATGATCTAAAGTTCGACATCGAAAAAGGTGGTGAATTCAAAAAGGAGATGATCACCAAGGAGATCGGTGAACTCGACAAGAAAACGGTCAAACTGCGTGGCTTCATCCTGCCGACATCCGTTTTCCAAAATTCCGGTATCAAGCAGTTTGTGCTGGTGCGCGACAACCAAGAGTGCTGCTTTGGCCCAGGAGCTCTGCTCTTCGACTGCGTGATCGTAGAGATGGAATCGGGAAAAACCGCAACCTTCTCCACCAGAGTCGTCTCGGTCAAAGGAAAGCTCGAGATCGACTCGGAGTCCTTTCGCTACCCCGAGGGGGGACACTATGCGATCTACAAGATGACTGCCGAGGAAGTCAAATAAAGATTGTTCTGAAGTCCTCTGAAAATGGCGTTCGACACTAGTCGATTCCAATGCCAGAGGCAGACCAAGCGTTCCACCAGGATTTGAATTGGACCCATTGCGAATGGATGAAGGCCTGTTGGCTCGGGCTCAACCGGTCCGTGGAGTTGAAATGATATGCATACTCTGGGTTGCCCTCGAGAACCATCAGGTACTTGTAGTAGAGCACCAAATCGGGCCCCTCATCGTATTTCGATAGAACGGCCAGGGCCGAATCCAATTCCTGAGCCAAGACTCTCGATTGCACGCAACCAGATGCCGCTTTTTTACATAGCTCGATGAGCCGAAGGACTTGTCGAGGTAACGCGTTACCCACACCGGTGATGGCCCCCAAGGCACCGCACCGAACAAAGCCATGAAAGACTTGGGTGTCGACGCCGACCATCAAGGCCAAATTCGGATTGCCACTGGTAATGTGCTCGGCGGCATAGCTGAGCGATTCGGCCCCGCCGAACTCTTTAAAGCCCACCAGATTTGGAAATTCCTGATGCAAAGCGAAGAACAAATCGGCTTTGGTTTGGAATCCATAATATGGGCTGTTGTAGATGACCGCCGGCAGATCCCTCGCAGCCGAGAGAATCCCCGCGAAATGGCTCCGTTGGGCCGAGGTAGAACTCCCGCGCGAAAGTACCCTAGGGATAACCATCAGCCCTGCCGCTCCGACCTTCTGAGCATGGGCCGCATGGGCCGCGGCGATCTGAGGATTTTGAGCCCCCGTTCCGACAACCACCGGAACGCCGGCCGCTACGAGACCTGCAACCCCCTCCTGACGCTGCCCGTCAGTCAGAAGCGGCCAATCCCCCATCGAGCCGCAGTAAACCACCGCGCGCATCCCAAGAGCCACTAGTTCTTGGCCTTTCCGCACCAAAGCATCGAAGTCCGGCTGGCCGTTTTGGTCGCACGGGGTCATCAACGCAGGAATGCATCCTTGGAATACGTCAGCCAGTCGAGTCACTTGGAAACTCCAGTGTCAAAGGGTACTTGCAAAGAACCCGAGTATAAAGCAATCGCCAAGGTTTGTTGAGTGGAACTCAGAGGATTCGCTCATCGCAAGATCAAGGAACCACAGAACACCTCGAACACACGGAAGCAAGACCTAACCGTGCGACGGTTCGGTTCCATCTTGTCCGTGTGTTCCGTGTATTCCGTGGTTAAAAAATTAGATAACGATGCCAGGGACTTGGATATGCCGCCACGCATTGCACTTCTAGGGAGCAATGTCAGGACGAAAGGGGTCAGGTGTGCCCATAGGAATAAGCGGATAATGCTGGACGCTCTTCTCGAAGTCAGAAACGATCTTAAGAACTGGACCCACGACCCAAGAGTCGGGGGTTGGTTTTTCCTCTCGTGGATCGGTGTAGAGGTTAAAAATAGTAGGTACTGGGTTCTTCACTGGCGGATCGAACATCGTGTCTTGGCGATAGAAATGGAGTTTCCAGTTCCGCCATTTAACCGCCATAAGCCGATCTGCGCACCAAATCGGAAAGCCCTCTCGCATCGATTTTTCGCTCTTACCCAGAAAGAATTCCGATTGGTCAATGCTGTCGATAGGTCTATCCGTTGGGACTTTGGCGCCAGAGAAACGTGCCAAGGTTGCATACAGATCGACACCATGAACAATTTCGTTACTGATTCGTCCAGCTTCGATTTTTCCTGGCCAGCGAATCATGAATGGGACGCGTATTCCTCCCTCTAGAGCTGTAAAGTACTGGCCTCGCCAAGGTCCAGCCCAACCATCCCATGGCCGGATGAACTCAGGTCCGTTGTCACTCGTGAAGATCACAATGGTATTGTCTCGAACTCCAGATTGATCAATAGCGTCTAGCAACGCACCTACGTTGGAGTCCATCTCAGCGAGCATATCAGCCCAATCCCCGTTCTTGGTTTTGCCTTGAAATTCAGGGTGCGGTTCGGTTGGCAAATGCGGTTGCGTTAACGAAACATACGCAAAGAAACATTTGCCTGATTTGGCTTGCGATTGAACAAACGAAGCAGCACGACGGGTTATTTCCGCGTCAATCAAGCGTCTCTGTTGGCGATCGTAGATTTCGAGCGATTGACTTTTTTCTCCTTTTCGTCCTTCCATGATTCGTTCGGCAGGCATGATCTCCTCGGACCAACCGGGAGAAGTCGGCCATAGCGATTCGTCAGTGGTGCGGGGTATGCCGAACCATTCCTCGAATCCTTGATCGTTGGGCAAACGACCATCATGGCTCCCAAGATGCCATTTGCCGTAGTATCCAGTTGCATAGCCTGCCGACGACATCGCTTCACCAATGGTCACTTCCCATTGCGTCAATCCGTCCGCAACACCACCAAAGGGAACGGAGTGTGTGCCAGATCGGATCGCCCATCGGCCGGTCATCAAACTAGAGCGACTTGGTGTGCATTGGGTCTCCATGTTGAAATTCAGAAACCGCATGCCATCTCTGGCCAACGAATCAATTCGCGGTGTCGAAGCACCGCGTGTGATTCCTCCTCCATAAGCACCAACCTCACCATATCCAAGATTGTCAGCCAGTACGACGACGATATTTGGCTTGCTCTCTTGACCCAACAGACACGATCGACCGAAACAACAGAGAATGAAAAAACAGGTCCACACATGAGATTTCATGCGATGATTTCCGAGGGTTAGAGTTCAAAACGGATTAAGGCTAGACAGCAATCCATGTCGGAGCGAGCGTATCTATTTGTTGCGATATCAGTAACTTAGCCAGTCTGACTGCGATGCGGTCATGGATGCGTTCACACCCTTCCGAATCAACAAAACGCCGTCGTCTCGGCACCGATCTTCCATCGGTTGTAATTTTGAGTCAAGCCTCTGAGCGGTTGGGCATCGGCCAAGTGAGCAAAATTGAGTACAAACCCCTGACTCGATTTTCGGTGCGAGACGAGAAAACCAACGCCGAAGACGCCATTTCACCCTTGGTGTCGGCTCCCATCAGGGAACCCAAATCGAGTACCATGGTCTGTTCCGATTCGCTTCCGTTCCTATCCGACAAAGCCTGCTAACTGCCATGAAAGCTATCCTTGCTCTCGACCAAGGGACCACCAGTTCCCGCGCGATCCTCTACAGCCATGCAGGGGACATCTTAGGTGTGGCCCAAAGAGAATTCCAGCAGATTTTCCCAAAGAGCGGTTGGGTCGAACACAACCCGATCGAGATCTGGGAAACGCAACTGGCCGTCGCTCGCGAAGTCATCGCGGCTTGCAAATTAAGCCCATCGGAAATCGCCGCAATCGGGATCACCAATCAACGCGAAACGACCGTGGTCTGGGATCGTAAATCCGGTCTTCCTATCTACAACGCGATTGTCTGGCAGGATCGACGCACCGCCGACGACTGCGATCGACTCAAGAGATCCGGACAAGCCGCCTGGATCACCGAAAAAACCGGACTCGTCGTCGATCCCTACTTTTCCGGAACCAAACTCCGCTGGATCTTGGAAAATGTTCCCGATGCCCGCGCGAAAGCCCAAAACGGGTCGCTTGCATTCGGCACGATCGACTCGTGGTTGCTCTGGAATCTGACCCAAGGTCGCGCTCACAAAACCGATACGAGCAACGCGAGTCGAACCATGCTGATGAACCTCAGTTCTTTGGCATGGGATCCTGAATTGCTCGAACTGCTGGACATCCCCGAATCGATCTTGCCGGAGATCTGCAAGTCCAGTGAACTCTATGCTCAAAGCGATCCGGGGCTCTTCGGTGCTTCGATTCCGATCGCCGGCATCGCCGGAGATCAACAAGCGGCCTTGTTCGGCCAGAACTGCACCCAACTCGGCATGGCGAAAAACACCTACGGTACCGGTTGCTTCATGCTGATGAATGTCGGCTCCAAGCCGGTCCTCTCCAAACAACGCCTTCTTGCAAGCGTCGGTTGGTCCCGACCCGAACAGCAGTGCTATGTCCTTGAAGGTAGCGTCTTTATCGCCGGTGCGGCGGTCCAATGGTTGCGCGATGGATTGGGTATCATCAAAAAAGCCTCCGAGGTCGAGACCCTGGCAAGTCAAGTCGTCGACAGCGATGGCGTTTATTTGGTTCCGGCCTTCGCAGGTCTGGGGGCTCCCCACTGGGACGCTTATGCTCGCGGCACAATCGTCGGGATCACCCGAGGGACCACCGCGGCCCATCTTGCCCGCGCTGCCCTCGAGGGGATCGCCTTCCAAGTCGCTGACGTTTTGACCGCTATGGAAAAAGACTCCGGCAATCCACTGACCGAATTGCGGGTCGATGGCGGTGCCAGCGCCAACAATCTCTTGATGCAATTCCAAGCCGACGTCATGCAATGCCCGGTCATTCGGCCTAAAATCATCGAAACGACCAGCCTCGGTGCTGCTTACCTAGCCGGACTGGCAACGGGTTTCTGGAAAAACGACTCGGAAATTGAACGCATCTGGCAAGCCGACCGACGATTCGAACCGACCATGAAACCTCAGGAAGCGGCCTCGCGACGCGAACGATGGGTCGAAGCCCTCGACCGATCCCGTCAATGGGCTGATCAACCCTAAGGTTCGCTCCCCTAACGTCTCATCCGAAACCATCTTCCCGAGTATCCAAACCGGCCAATCCCAATCATGCCACTCGACCGAACTGCAAACATCGCAAGGCTCCAATCCCAAACCGTATGGGACTTGGTCGTCGTCGGTGCCGGTGCCACCGGCGCGAGCATCGCTCTGGATGCTGCTTCCCGTGGATTGTCCGTCGTATTGATCGACCAAAGCGATTTCGGAAAAGGGACCTCGAGCCGTTCGACCAAATTGGTCCACGGTGGCGTAAGGTACTTGGCCCAAGGCAACATCAACCTCGTCCGAGACGCCCTGCACGAGCGGACTTTGCTGAGGAAAAACGCACCCCACGTCGTCCACGAAATGGCCTTCCTGGTCCCATGCAGATCCTGGTTGGAAAAAATCTGGTACTCCATGGGCTTTATCCTCTACGACTGGCTCGCAGGCAAAAGCGGCTTTGCCAAGGCCAAGCGACTCAGCGCCCAGGAATGCAGAGATTATGTACCGACAATCGCCCCTGAAATGGCCCGCTACGGGGTCCTCTATTCGGATGGTCAATTCGATGATGCGCATTTGCTCATCGACATCGTTCTGACCGCTGCCGAACATGGCGCTGTGGTTTGCAACTATGTGCAAGCTCAAGGGTTCCTCAAGGACTCGAAGGGGAAAGTAACCGGTCTTCGTACCCTCGATCTCGAATCCCCAGATTCCCGCGAATCCCCTGAAAAACAAATCGATATTCAAGCTAGGTGCGTGATCAACGCCACGGGCCCGTTTTGTGATGAACTTCGGAGGGCCGATGAGCCTGCCCTAGCGCCGATCATCGCGCCGAGCCAAGGCGTTCACATCGTCCTAGAGAAATGCTTCCTGCCCGGTAACGCGGCGGTGATCGTACCTAAAACCAGCGACGGACGAGTCATCTTCTTGATCCCATGGAATAACCATACCTTGATCGGAACGACCGATACGTCGATACCCAAGTCCGTTCTCGAACCGATCGCAACCGAGGAGGAAATCGAGTTTTTGCTAGAGACCTCCGGAAGATACCTTTCGAAAAAACCAACTCGCAACGATATCCTCAGCGTCTTTGTCGGTATTCGTCCACTGGTCAAAGCCAAATCGGTCTCTAAGTCCACTTCGAAACTTTCGCGAGACCATACCATCGAGATTTCCAAGTCGGGATTGCTCACGATCACCGGTGGCAAATGGACGACCGCTCGGAAAATGGCCCAGGACGCCGTCGACCGAGCGATTCTCTCGGCCGAGTTGCCTCAAAGTCCATGCATCACCAAAGATCTGTCATTGCATGGGTCAGACGCCCAAGCCAAGTTGCAATGGGTCGCGCAGAACCCGGCCTTAGGAATTCCGTTGCTCGAAGGCTATGGGCTCAAGCCTGTCGATGTGCTTTGGGCTGCTCGCTATCAAATGGCAAGAACGCTTGAGGATGTCTTAGCACGTCGCGACCGATTGCTGTTCCTGCGAGCTCGCGATGCGATCGAGGTAGCCCCGAGGGTCGCGACCCTTTTGGCTCGAGAATTGGGCAAGGACGACGCTTGGGTCGATCGCCAACTGCTGGACTTTCGAGAGTTGGCAAACCACTACTTGCCACCCGGGAGCAACATGTGAGAGAACACGACTCCGAGGAAAACACCGCGGCTTCGACGGCCCTTTTGGTCGCCTGGATGTGGGTCGCCTATTTTCTGAATTACTGCGATCGCCAAGCGGTGTTTGCTATGTTCAAAGTCCTCAAAACAGATCTTTCGATGAGCGAAACCCAGTTGGGTTTGACCGGCGCTCTGTTTCTTTGGGTCTACGGGATCGGATGTCCGATCGCCGGTTTCCTCGCGGACCGTTACTCCAAGAAAATGCTCATCATCGGCAGTCTGATCGTCTGGAGCTTGGTGACGATTGCGACAGGATTGTCGGTCTCTGCGACGATGCTCTTGGCGATGCGAGCAGCGATGGGGGTCTCCGAAGCCCTATTTATGCCAGCGGCAATTTCCATGACCACCAACAGCACGGCCCCTAAGTGGCGGTCTCGGGCGGTGGCCAGTTTGACCACAGCCCAGATCGCAGGGGTGATTGCCGGTGCATCCTTCGGAGGATGGATGGCCCAACAAGGCCATTGGCGCATGGCCTTCATCCTTCTTGGACTCTGCGGATTGGCTTACGCGGCACCCTTGGCCTGGTACCTATCGCGATTGCCTAGACAGAGCGGACAAAGCGATCGTCAAGCTCCCGGCGAGGATCTCCGTTCCAATCTTGGACCATCTCAAGAGCAAGCTAGGCCGAGCCTGCTCTCGATTTTTCAAGTCCCCACGTTTTGCATCCTCTGTGCGGCGTTCCCCTTGTTCGTCTTTGGACTGTGGATGATCTACAGTTGGCTCGCCAACTACATCGAGGAGAAATTCGAGCTGAGCACCGCCCAAGCGGCTTGGATTTCCACCGCTTATTTGCAGTTAGCAACGATCCTCGGGCTCTTCGTCGGAGGCTACATCGCCGATCGTTTCCGCAAAAGATTCCGATCCGCGCGGATGACGGTTTTACTCGCAAGCGTCGGGTGCTGCGCACCCTTGCTCGTTGCGATCGGCCGCGTGGAGAACCTCGACTTGCTCAAGTTCATTTTGGTCGGGTACGGATTCTTCAGCGGCTGGATGATCGGTAATATTTTTCCTGCTGCCTTCGAAGTCGTCGGACCGGCGAGACGCGGATTGGCAGTCGGAATTCTCAATTTTTTTGGAGCGGCTCTCTCGGGCTTTGCGCCCCTGATGGTCGGGACCTGGAAAAAAACCTACGGACTTCCCGGGATGCTAGGAGTCGCAGGTATCGCCTACGCGTTAGCTGCGGTTCTTTTAGCCCTAGCGATTTTCTTTACTCTGCCAAAGGATCAAGACACCCATGCGTCGACGAGTGCTGGTCGCTGAGTGCAAGCAAGAGGTCTCCACGTTCAACCCGAACCTGAGTCGAATCGAAGATTTTGGCGTTCGGCGTGGAAATCAAATCCTCGATTATCACAGGACGATTCGCAACGAGATCGGCGGGGCGCTGAGTGTCCTGGAGTCCGATCCGAGAATCGATTTGGTTCCGACCTACAGCGCGTTCTTTATCACATCCGGAGGGACATTGGCGCAGAGTGACTGGAAGATCCTGTCAAAGGATTTTCTTGAGGGGATTCGCCAAGGATTTGCAAGTGGGCCGATCGACGGGATCTATTTCTGCATGCATGGAGCGATGTGTTCCGAACAGGAGTTGGATCCTGAGGGCTACTTGCTCGAAGAGACCCGAAAGATCGTCGGCGAACGGATACCCCTGGTCGTCTCGTTGGATCTCCACGGGATCGCCACGCGTAGAATGTTCCAGCACGCCGATGCGATTGTCGCTTATCACACCTATCCCCATGTCGATTTCTATCAGACCGGGGCGAGAGCAGCGCGGTTGCTGATCGATGTGATCGACCAGAAAGTGAGACCCGTTACGGCACGGGTTTTCATACCGGCTCTGGTGCGAGGCGATGAGTTGATCACTGAAACGGGTCTGTTCGGTCAGTGCATCAAGATGGCCCAGCAAGCCGAGAGCGAGCCTCCCGGGTTGTCGGCTGGGGTGTTCATCGGCAATCCCTTTACGGATGTTCCAGAGCTTGGCTCGTACAGCTTCGTGACGACCAACGACGAGCCGGAGCTTGCAAGTCAGCTTGCACTCGAAATCGCCGAGCGATTTTGGGAGCATCATGAACGCATGCAAGTGCCCTTGATCTCGCTTGAGCAGATGCAACAAAAGATGTCGCAGATCGGTAAACGTCAGCAACTGGGGCTAACCGGTACGGTCGCATTGGTCGACGCTGCCGACGCGACAAGTTCAGGGGCCTCGGGCGACAGCAATGCGATCCTCAAAGCGCTCTTGGAATGCGGATACACCGGACGAAGCTTGATCCCCATCGTCGATCGACCGGCCGTCGAGTCGGCTTTCGCCGCCGGAATTGGCAAGGAGATTCAAGTGACTTTGGGCGGGACGCTTGATCCAGGGCGTTTTGAACCGATGGAGCTTCGGTGCCGAATAAGGCATTTGAGCGATGGATCGTTCCGCAGCGAATCTTTTGGAGAGGCATGGGACTCCGGACCGACAGCCGTTCTCGAATCGTCGGGGATAACTCTGGTTGTCGGGAGCCGAGGGGTGAACCTTTACGATCGATCCTATTTCTACGCCAACGGCCAGAACCCAAAACGCTTCGATGCGGTGGTGGTCAAATCCCCTCATTGTCAGCCTCATATGTATGCGGCTTGGTGCTCAGAGATGCTATTGATCGACGCTCCGGGCTCATCGAGCGCCAATGTCCGAGGTCTTGGACATCAACGATGCCAACGGCCGATATTTCCGTTGGAACCGATCAAGGATTACCGACCGACGGTCGAAATATTTCGCAGGTAGAACGCTTCGATGCTTTCATCAACACAGGAATACTCATGAAGATTCGCAAGATCACTTGTTCCGGATTGCGAGGGGCCACGCCCGAGGGTGGATGGAGCAATGAGCTCAAGCCCGAGGATTGCGTCCATACGCTTGTGGCAGTGCATACCGACACGGGGCATATCGGACTAGGAAGTGTCTTTACCAACGATCGTTTGGTCCAAGCCGCATTGGATGTGTTGCAACCCTTGACCCAAGGGGAGAACGCCTTAGAGCCCGAGCGTGTGAGCGAGAAATTGCATCAGCACATGTTTTGGTTAGGGCGAGGCGGCTCGATCACGCACGCGATCAGCGGGATCGATATTGCGCTTTGGGACTTGCTAGGCCAAGCGACAGGGCAGCCGGTCGGTCGGCTTCTAGGGGGCCGGTACATCGACCGCGTACAGCCTTATGCATCGTTGCTCATGCAACCACCTGCCCAGATGAAAGAGAGTTTGCTTGGGGTTAAGGCTCAGGGCTTTCGAGCATTCAAGATCGGCTGGGGACCTTTTGGGCGCAAGGACACAAAGACCGATGAAGCGATCGTCGCCGCTGCGCGTGAGGCCATCGGGGACGAATGCCAATTGATGGTCGATGCAGGTGGCTCCGACGCGTATTGGTCGCGAGGGTACAAGTGGGCTATTCAAACGGCGCACATGCTCAAGCAATACGATGTGGTTTGGTTTGAAGAAGCGTTGAGTCCAGACGCATTGCACGACTTTGTAAAATTGCGAGAGCATTCCCCGGTCCCGATTTCTGGAGGAGAGGTTCTGACCCGCAGGCAGAGTTTTCTTCCTTGGCTATCGCAGGGAGCATTCGACATTATCCAACCCGATGTGACCAAGGTCGGGGGGTTGAGCGAAGAGCGACGGATTGCATGGATGGCTCAGGACTTTGGAATCGAGTTTGTGCCCCATGGCTGGAACACCGCGGTTGGATTAGCGGCCGACTTGCATTTGGCGTCAGCGATTCCTAACACTCGGTTTGTCGAGTATTTGACCGGCTCGCCATTTATTGATGAGATTGTGCAAGATCCTTGGCGGATCGACGCAGAGGGCTTTTTAGCGATCCCCGATGGACCTGGATTGGGTTTGACGTTGGATCTCGATGCGGTCAAGAGGTATACGGGAAGCTTGGATTGGCTAAAAAGCTAGCGGTGGGCGCGCGCCGGCATGATGCCTAAGAATGCCAAAAGAGGAAAGCTACGGCAAGAGTTCCGATTCTCTTAAGCGCTCAATCCACTGGTCCACTTTGGCTCGGTAATCCGAATCCTGCAAACAGCGCAAAGCAGCTTGCACCTGGTTGTTGATGCTGCTTTGGTATTGATCGTTCCGGTCGGGTAGGTTCTTCATTTTGCATGCATTCTCAATCGCATCTTCAAAGTGGGACGAAGCCATTGGAAAACGGTCCGCGAGAAGCTCGCATCGGATCAGGTGTACGTTTAATTCGAGCATCTGAGCTAAAAGGCGCTCGCTTTGGGAATTCCCACTCTGAATACTTTTAGCGATCGTCAATGCTTCGAAGTAGTACTCTTGTGCTTGAGTCATCTGTTGGGTCATTTCCCTCAAATGGCCAATCGAATGATACGCCAGCATGATAAATTCACGTGAGTTCGGATTGCTATCATCGGCTTTTTGGATGCTTTGTGCTAAATCGAGCCAGGCTTGGAGAACCTCGTTGGCTCGTGCGATCCTACCGTGTTGGACAAGAACCGCCTGCAGTCGGGTGATACAACTAACGTAAGCGTTTTGTACTTCAATGTTTCCAGGATACTTATTGACAGCGTCTGTTAACTGCTGCAAAGACTTGGTTTGCATTTCGATGGCCGGATCGACCTTTCCCTCGGTGAGCATCAAATCGCTTTTAAATCTCACCAACATGCATCGCATCACCTCGAATTCGACAATCTCTCGAAACGAAACACTTCCATCCATCCATTTTTCACATCGAGTAGCGGAGAGTTCCGCTTGTTCCAGAGCCTCATGCGCACCTTGGATATCTTTGGAAAAGTAGCGGACCATTGCCAGATTGCCGTAGCTTTGTATTTTGAGCAAAGAGATTTCGAAGTTTTCCTGTTTCCGACTGTTGAGATTTGTTAGGATCTTTTGCAAAAGATCGTCGGCCGATTGCAAGTCTCCTTTAGCTGCCAAGCCCATAGCAAAGGGCGATGCAGCGCGGCTCCATAAAATGGCAACATTGCTTCGATCCTTCGGGGGAAGATCGCTGGAGTCCAAGAGAGGCTCTAAACGACGTAGGGCTTCCCCCTGGTCGTCATGCCCCTTTGTTTTCCATCCATGACGGGTCTCAAGATTCCCCTTGAAAGTGAGCATACGACCTAGATGATACTCAAGACGATGCGACGGGATCTGGTAGCTGCGAAGCCTCTGGCATGCCGTTTCAGCGATACCAATCGCATTCGAAAAATTCCCCAGTTCGTTTTCCAAGAGCACAAGGGATAGCGCAGCATCGGTAAGACGCCCTAGCGAGAGATCGTTTTTATCGGATTGATCGAATGACTTCGCTAGGCTCTCGTAAAAGCTCCTCGACTCCTTGAGAACTTTCTCTCGCACCGTTCGAAACTTCGGATCCGACTGCAACGATGGGTTCAAGGTCAGCAACGATTGGAACTCAATGATCGCGTGCAGGGCCAAGGATTCTCTCTGGGCAAAGGCTTCTTCGATCGACCGCTTGGCTTTCTGGTTCTCCTCAAGCAGTACTGTTGCGATATTGAATGATTGAGTCAATTTCTCGTTCTGCACCTTTTGAAACCATGAGAACCAAGCAATCCCGATCAAAGCGATCATCAATCCACTGGCTATCGCTGATGCTACGATCCGATGGCGACTTGGCCATTTCCAAATCCACTCGACAAGCGATTCAGGGTAGGCCGATACAGGTTCGCCTGCGAGCCAGTTGCTCAGATCCATTTGCATCGATTGCGCACTTGGGTAACGCTTGGCCACTTCTTCGGCCATCGCTTTATGAGCGATAGCGATCAGGGGCATGATTTCCGTAGGCGCATTCGATTCGTTTTCACGAAATGCTGCGCCCTCATGGCGTCGCACCGAGCCGGTGATCACGCATTCGAGGATGGCTCCAAGTGAATAGATGTCCGCAGCGACGAGATCTGCGGTCGCGGATCCCGATTGCGTTTCGGGTGCTCGGAAACCAGGGGTTCCGACCCCCTGGGCACGTGAGGAGCACATTGATTGACTCTCGCTTGATTGGTTGTCACTTGAGCCATGGGGCTTCAGTTCGCTTGAGTCGTTGTCCTGACCATTCTGACCATTCTGACCATTCCGAACATTCCGAACATTCCGAACACGCTGAACCTGTGCGGTTGTTGCAGGGATGTTGATCCGTTTTGCCAATCCCCAGTCGGCGATGAGGGTCTCGCCATAGGGTCCAACTAGGATATTCGAGGGCTTGAGATCACGATGAGCGATACCTCGGCTATGGGCATGGGCCGTGGTATCTACTATTACGAGGACCGATTCGATCAGCTTTCGAAACGCCGCCCGCTTCGAGTAATCCCAAATCCGACTGCCATCGTGCTTGTGCTTGATGGAGGAAGATCTTTCATCCGGAATCTTGGAATGGAATCGATGGATCGCTTGTTGGAGCGTTCCGGTGCCTTCGCCGTGAATCAGTCGCATGACGTAGAACTCACGTCCAGTCGGGTCGACGGATTGATCGTAGATAGGAATGACGCCGGGGTGTTCCAGATCTGCAGTCAGTTCGACTTCCGCCAAAAAGCGGCGTCTGATCCGGGGCTCTTGTGCCAGTTCCTTGCGAATCCGTTTGAGAGCGACGAGTCGCCCGCAGGTCCGATCAAACGCGCGGAATACTTGGCCCATCCCACCGCTTCGAATCTCTTCGAGTATTAGGTACCTTTCCGATCGAATAGAGTCTTGTTCGAGATCCAGACTGTGCGGTACGGATTCTTCGCAAAACTCACCGTGGAGCTTTTGAAGTTCGGGCACAAGTACTTGTTTAGGGATCTCTGGATACTCCAGAGAGAACTTTTCTGGCGAAGGCCTCTGGCCGTCGAACCAACACGTTTCATAAGCTCGGCATACGAGCATGACACTTCGCCAAATCTCGACCGATATATTTTCGGTTTCATAGATGAAGGTAGCATCAGAATCCTTGGAATTCACGATTCGCATTCCTCCCAAAGCAAGCGAATGAGTCGAATCTGAAGCAGGACGGAAGACTTCCGCTTCTTGAGTATCCTAGCGATCTCGCTGCCTGAAATATCATCCATGGACCAGATCGCGATCTGTTTGAGCTCGCCAGTCGGATCCTCTCGATCCAATCGGTCTAACCATGTATGAACCATGTCGGCCATGATGGTTGGAGCCTCTGGGGTCTGTAGATCCTTTAAAACTTCAGTCTTTTTAAATTCAAAGATCTGGCTGTGCCGCCCGGAGCGTTTGAGTGTGTTGCAAGCTCGAAGGTGCTTGCGGATTCGATTGAGCGTAAAGACCACCAAGAGATCCCAAAGCTGCTCCCGGTCGTCGAGGTTGGGGTAGCAGCCAAGGGTAGCATTCGTGCAGAAACGATGCATGGCTAGCTGTGCGATGTCTTCCCCATCGACAGCTGGGTCGGGATTGACCTTCATTTTTCGAATCGCAAGCTCAACGACCCTTCTGTAGTACCGATTCCAGATGGCTTCTACGGCTTGGTCATCTCCAGCTCTGAGTTCTCTGAGCCAGTGCGAAACCGATCCGATGTCTTCGTGAGAATTGACGTGTGTGGCAGCACTCATGAGTTGGTTCGATCCGATTGGCACATGGGAACACCTGCGCAACGAGCAAGGATATCAGAATCCTAACAAAACGGGGTGGAGTCGCTAGGGAACCCCGTTTTCAAGCCACCGGTTCCGGAAACTTCAAATGCCTCACAAGGCGGTTTTTCCATCGTTTTTCGGGAACCGTGGTTCGGATTAACGGGGTTCTAATGGATGCAGGGATGCGTGTGTAGTTGGCAGGGATGGAGGACGAAACCGATTTTTATGGAGCCTGGAACACGATGAAATCACACCCCTTAAACCCCAGCAACAATCACTTTCTCTGTCGGCTGGGCTTACTTGCCGCAACGATCTTCACCGTCTTGAGTATCGCCTCTCCGATCCATGCTGGAACGGTTACTTTCGGATCCGGTGTAAACACCTTTGACATGGAGTTCGTATCGATCGGAAATCCAGGGAATGCAGAGGATACCAACGATAACACTTTTCGCCCGAATGCAGGAAGCGTGGGTTATGTATATGGGATCGCAAAGTATGAAGTTAGTCGGAGTATGATCGACATCTACAACACGGAATTCGGAAGCTCAAATACGCAGGTTATTTCGCTTTTTGATATGACCACATTGGGTGGTAATGGCGGCGACAAACCTGCAACTGGTATCACTTGGAATGAAGCGGCGAGGTTCGTTAACTGGCTTAACACCAGTTCAAATGGGCATGCTGCGTACAAATTCACGGGGAGCGGTATGACGCAAAACATTGCTAGGTGGGATATCAATGATGATCCACTTGACTTCAATCCATCGAATTTATTCCGAAGCAAACGAGCCACTTATGTGCTACCGGACTACGACGAGTGGTATAAAGCAGCGTATTATGACCCTAGCAACAGTGTGTATTTCGATTACGCTAACGGAAGCGACACGCCTCCAACCGCGGTGCTGGGAACGGAAAGTGGCGAAGTTGCCAATACCGCGGTATACGGTGGGGACAGTTACGCAAACTACGAGGTAGGTCCCGCGAATATAAACCAAGCCGGGGGATTAAGCCCTTACCTTGTGATGGGACTCGGGGGGAACGTTCGGGAGTGGAACGAGGATACATTTGAATTTGACTATGACCCTCTTGAAAACCGTATCCTCCGTGGTGGTGATTGGTATTCCCCGACTCATTTTCTAAGCAGCTCCTCTTTTAATTCCATGAACCCCAACTCAACTGGAGGTCAGGAATTAAACGGATTTCGTGTTGCGATGCTATACTCAACCGGTGGCGAGGTCCCTGAGCCTACAACGATGGCGATCTTCGGACTCGGCGCAGTCGCGTTCGCTTATGGCAATCGACGCAAGAGGCTTTCGGTCACGGCGCATCGTTAAGGTGATGCGATGGCTTGGCAGCCGATGGCTATGACCATTCCCTGAAGATGGTAACGACTCCAGGCCGATAGGGGTAGGGAAGTCCGGTTGAGCCGGACTCCCCTCCCTCCAAACCGTACGGGCGGTTTTCCCGCATACGGCTTTCCAGTTAGTAGTGTCCCTGACGGGATTGTCCGAAAC
>JAJTFB010000137.1 GCA_021300015.1 Pirellula sp.
GTGGCTTTCTCACTCCGCTCAGGGAAGAAAACCGAAATACGATCGACCGCCGATCGGACTTCCGAGAGCACTCGCTGCACATCCTTGACGCTGGGCTCGAGTTGGATCAGGGTAAAGCCGCTCCCCTCGCGACAGATGCTGGTGAGTTTCTTGATCCCTGCGAGGGACTGCACCGACTCTTCGATTTTCTGGCAGATTCCACTCTCGACTTCGTCGGGTGTGGCACCAGGATAAGGGACGGTGACCAAGATGACCTCGAGTTGGAACTCGGGAAACGTCTCACGACGCATCCCAAAGAAACTCGCCAATCCGCCGATCATGATCGCGACGATCAAGAAGTTGATCCCGGCCATATGCTTGACAGCCCAGCGAACAATTCCGTTCATAAAAGAACTCCTTTTTTACTCTTTGGTCATCGTCTGCTTGGCGGTCCGCACTTTGTCCGATCCATCGCCGATGAGATTCGCAAGCGGTGAGGTCACAAGCATCGTTCCAGGGGTAAGCCCCTCGGCGGCTTCGGCAATCCAATACTCGCCATCTGCCAAATGGGGTACCCTCAAAATCCGAATCGTTTTGATCCCTTGAAGGACTTTGACGTTTCCAATTACCCAGTCGTCCGGATTCGATAGGTTCAAGTCCGGCACAACCGTTTTCTCCGCACCCTGGGCTTGAACATCGCTGGCCGCCTGCGGCTCAAAGGTCCAGAGTTGTCCACCGGGCTTAAGCCCCAGTTTGGGAATCAGAATCAGAGATTGCTTGGGCTTGGTCTGGATCTTCACATCGACGAACATTCCACGGACCAACGCGGGCAGACCGCCGTTGCCTTCCTCCGTGATCGGTACTCCATTGCGCCGCACGTCTCGTGGGTTGTCGACGGTGATGCGCACCGGAACCGTGCGGCTTTGCGTATCGAGCCCAATCCCCTCGTAGCGACTGAGTTTGCCGTTCCATTGATAAACCACATCGCTTCGTCCAGCGACCTGATAAGAGATCTGCACAGGGGTCGGAGGCAATTCATAACTTGAGGATCGAAGCACCTGAGAAGACGGATCCTTGAGCCCTCCCTCGGCGAGTTGATCTAAGATCAAGAGAAGTTGATCGGTGCGCAGGTTGCAACTGACCTCGACCTGCTCGGTATCTTCGATGACGCAAAGCTTATCCCCCCGCTGCACATACGAATCTTCTTGGACGGATTCGCTGACAATCACACCCGAGATCGGCGATTTGATCTCGGAGCGTTCGAAATTGACATTGGCTTGTGCCAATTGGGTATCGGCCAATCGTTCAGCAAGTTCGATTCGGGCTCTTCGTGTTTGAAGCAACTGCCACTGATTCTGAAACGTGACGACTTGATTGGCGCTGAGAATTCGCTGCCGTCTGGCTTGGTCTCGCTCGGTTTCGCTAGCGAAGCCTTCAGGTAAAGACGCAAGTCTTGCAAGCTCCTTTTCCTGCAGAGCAAGTTCCTCCTCGGCCAATACCAAAGAACGTTTGATATTGGCGATCTCCTGATCGAGTTCCCGCTGCTGAGCGTACTCGGTCTCCTTCAAGGCCGTGATGCGTTCGATCTCAAGTTCGTAATCCTTAGGGTTGAGCTTGAGCAACGGTTCCCCTCGGTTGACATAGCGTCCGATTCGGCACTTGTCGCTTTTGAAAACCACCCGTCCGGGAACTTCGGCCCCGATGGTGACTTGTCGGAATGGAACTACCGTTCCAGAAAGCTCAACATCGAGGGTTTCAATGCCCTCGAATCGCTCTAGGGTATCGACGTTGACCATCGGCATTCGGGTCAAAACCACTCGGGGATCCGAAAGGTCGGTTGCAACCTGCTTGGGTGCCTGCTGGCCTAACCCGAGGTAGATACCAACGCCCGCCGATGCGATCGCAATCGGGATCAACCAGCCCAGAAGAAGTTTCGAGAGGGTGTTTTGTTTCGAGACGGTTTTTGATTCGGTCATGGAGAAGTGCGTCTAGGTGAGTCGTCCATCGATAGACTCACCATAGTAGTAAGAAGCTGCGTTTTTTACAGGTCTTAATTGTTCTCAGGGAAATAATGCCAAGACGCACGGAGCAGAGCCCCGTGCGTCTTGAGTTTTTGATGTCGCATCGCACCCTCGAAACCTTAAAATCGCTACGATCGCTAGGTTTAGATCGGTGGAGAACCAAAGATTTACAGTTCGTAACCTGCTCGGTACGGGGGTTTGATCATCGAGTCGAACTCGCTGGTCCCCTTAACCTTGAGGTTCTCTGCGTCCCACTCAAGCTTGGCGCTGGTGACTTGTTGGCCCTCTTGTTTGGTTCGGCCTGCGGCCCAAACGGCAAGGTTGCCAAGAAGGATGACTTCGGTCATCTTGCCAGCGTAGTTTGCGAAGTTCGACCAAGTCGGTTTGCCGGTCTTGATGGCGATCGCGAACTCCTTGAAGTGTCCTGGGCTGCGTTCGAAGTCGACTTCTTTGTCTTCGACTCCGGTAAAGAGGCACTCGGCGCCGTAGTCGTTCGGCGAGTACATCTTGCCCTTGTCACCGATGATCAGCAAACCGCTATCGCTTCGCTTGCGGCCCTCGAGCATTTCTGGGTCGACCTTGTTTCCACCGTCGTACCAAATCATATTGATGGCAGGTCGGTTCTTGGTAGGAGCAAATTCGAAATTGATTTTCGACGAACCAGGGAACGTCTCGCCGTTGTGGCCCGTCGTGGTCGCTTGAACGCTGACCGGATTGACCAAGTCGCAGCCTGCGAAGGCGACGTTGAGGGTATGGCAAGCCATATCGCCCAGTGCGCCGGTTCCGAAAGCCCAGAAGCCACGCCACTTGAATGGATGGTATGCGGCATTGTAAGGACGCATCTCGACGGGTCCGATGAATTCGTCCCAGTGGATTTCCTTGGGTATCGGCTGCTCTTCGGGACGGGGAATGCCTTGGGGCCACACAGGACGGTTGGTCCAAATGTGGATCTCTTTGACATTGCCGAGAATCCCTGCCTTGAGTTTGGCCGCAGCGCTTCGGAGCCCCGGGCTCTCGGAGCCTTGGTTCCCCATCTGCGTAGCCGCTTTGGAGGCGGCTGCGAGTTCGGCGATCTTGCGAGCTTCCCAAATCGTCCTGGTCAATGGCTTTTGGGTGTAACAAGCCTTGCCCATCTTCAACGCCATTCCGGTGGCCACCGCGTGGGTGTGGTCCGGTGTGCTGACGGTCACTGCGTCGATGTCCTTGCCGACCTTATCGAACATCTTGCGGAAGTCATTGAAGGTCTGTGCATCTTCAAAGTCTTCGTCCTTCTTGCGGCCGTTGAGGGTGTTGTCGTCGACATCGCAAATCGCGACGATCTTTCCGTTGTTGGCAGCATCCTTGGAGTCGCTGGAGCCTTTGCCCCCAACTCCGATACAAGCGAACCGAATTTCTTCGATCGCGGAACGACTTTCCTTAGGGGCAATTCCTCCAGCTACCCAATATCCAGCCGTGACGGCCGTAGTGGTTTGGAGGAAGCGGCGACGATTCTTGTGGGTCATGGCTACTCTGCAGAAAACAAAAAGAGAGGTGGTAAAAGGCTTGGCGGATGGGATTCCGACCTACCGACTGGATCTAAAAGGTAACCGAAGCCACAGCGGATTTCAAACCGGGCCCTCAAGAGGGCCAGTTGAATGGCTTGGAACCGTCGTGACGATTTTTTGGTTCCGAAGGACTTCCTCATGTTTTTCCAGAGAAATCCTCCGCCGGATGCCTAATTCCCAGCCTCAGCCGGACCGATGAAACCTGTGAAGATTTATCCAGAAAAACCGCAATCCGTTTTTAAAATCGAAGGTGCCCGAAGTGAACATGTTCCTCCGACCAGCTAGCTTGTACCGTGCGTTCTTCTGCGCCGTCGGGCTCGTGATGATCATCGTCGGCCTGGAATGCTTGATGATCGAAAGCGCGATGTTCTCACCAGGAATCTTCGAAGATGCGAAGTTCGCTCCCCAGCAAAACGCTTGGATGAACTCCCAGCCGATAGCTCCGCAAGGAAAAATCTTCCAACCCAAGGACTGGTTTCCCTGGTCCCTGCTGGCCGTCGGAAGCATCGTTGCGATCTACTCTCAAGCCGTTCGAGGCCCAAAGGCCATCTAGGCCGATTTTCAGACTCCATGCCGATACTGGATCCACTTGCTCAACGCGATCATCGATAACTCCGCGATGATCGAGGTGATTCGAACCACGACGGTCGCGATCAATGCGATGGGCTCAGGCACAATCGACAAAAGAATCCAGATCGAAGCCAACTCTCTGGCCAAGGCCCCTCCGGGCAACATCGACAAAAAGCCGGCAAGCGCCCCGAGACTCATGCTCGCAATGCATACGAGCCAAGTGTGCCAGCCCCCAAGCCCTATGACAGATCCCATAGCAGATCCTATGGCAGATTCAGAGTGCAATCCCCCGAGCGATTGAAGCACGAACCATAGCGATGTTCCTTGAAGGAGCCAACCAAGCAGGCTCCAGGCCACCGTGCGACCCATCAACCGAGCATCGATCGCTTGGACCACCGATGCGGGCATGCTCCCAATCCGACTCCTTGCGATCCGACCGACAATCCATCGAAAAGGACGCGGCCAGAGAACCAGGAGCGCCCATGGGATCCCGGCCAGAGCCGAAAGCTGCAACCATCGAGGGACCGCGATCCACTGAATGAGCACCGCTCCGAGAATGGCCCCCGCAGCGATGCACGTGAGCGTCTCGATAAAGACACTCACAATCGCAGGTCGGACCATCACACCGTGGCGATGAAGCTCCCCGACCCTGAGCAATACCGCCATCGCCTTGCCAGGGACATACTTGCCAAAATGCCCCAAAAAATAAGCGTACATCGAATTCGCCCAGTGCACGCTCTGGCCAAAGTCTCTGAGGATCGCTTGCCATGCCAGGCACGGAGGCATCAGCGCCAGGGCCCCAAAGACAACACTCAAGACCCAATAGCTCCAACGGACCGATTTCCAATCGAGCGGAACTTCGCTCCTGGATAACTCCAAACCCGCTCGGCGGATCGCTAACCCAAAGAAAAATAAAGCGAGCGTCAAGATAACCAAACGTAGAGCCAAAGGTGCCAAGCCACGCCTTTGGCGAACTCTATCTGCAGGCACCGGTATCTGAGGCTCAGTAACCTGTGGCTCAGTAACCTGTGGCTCGGTAGGTTGATGCAAAATAGCCCGGCCTGTGTTAGACTTGCAGTGGTAAAGCCCCGTAACGAAAACATTATCTTAGATTCGGTCGCCATGGCTCGCTACATCTCTTTTGCTGTTCTTCTAGCGATCCTGACCTTGATCGGGATCCTGTTCTATAAGGTGATGATCGGTTTCTTTGTACCCGTCTTCATCGCCGTGGTACTCGTCGTCGTTTTTCAACCGCTCCATCGCTGGGTGCTAAAGAAAACCAAAGGACGCACTCATCTGGCCGCTTCGCTCACGACGCTCCTGATCGTCGGCAGCGTCCTGCTGCCTGCCGGTCTGATCGTAGGACTCGCCGGTGTCCAAGGATTCAAACTCCTCGGAGAGTTCAATGAATCGAACGTGCGTCTCGGGTTAAGCCGACTGCGATCCAACAAATTCATCAATCTCGAATCGCCCGCCGCGGTTCAATTCCGTTCGATCGATGCAAAGCTCGCCGAAATCAAAAAGGTCGTCGCCGAATCGACCAGCTACGCCGAGGTCACCGACCCCCAAGGCCGCATGGCCGGTGATATCGCCGATGTCCGAAACCGTCTGAAGGAAATCCCAGAAGCGATTCTCGAACACTCCAAAGACAAAGCCGTCAATGTCTCGAAGCTCAACTCGGTCAACAACGCCAAGAAGAACCAAGCCAATAAAAACGGCAAGGCTCCGCTCGAGGTCCAAGTACGACAGAAAATCGAAGCCCACCTGCAATCCACCTTCGAACAAATCCGTCTGCTGACTGCGACGCTCCCCGATTTTCTCGATTCCAATCCTGCTTCCGAGGATCTCGAAAACCATCTCGTTGAACTTAGGGAACAAGCCGGCACGATCAAATCGCAAATCATGGCCATCGATGGATTGGAGCCTAACTGGATCGATCCATTGTCACGGAATCGAGCCTTCCTGATCGATCAGACCCTTGAGGCCTCGATCGCCTCTGCGAAATTGAACCATTCACTAAAAGCGCTTGCCCCCTCGGAAATCGGGAATCTTACGAGCCTCCAGGAATCCGTTTGGAGTATCGATGCCTCTTGGCAAGCATCCCGAGAGGAACTATCCGGAGGACGCTTCGTAGGGATCCTTAAAGAAGTTGCCAATCCGTCGCCTGAACAAGTCCGACAAAACCTCGATAACCTGCTGGCTTACCTTCAACCCCATCTGATCAGCTTCGGCGGCGGTTCGGTCGCCTTCGTGATCAAACTCCTCGTCGGGCTTACCATCCTGCTCGTATCGCTCTACTTCTTTCTGTGCGATGGGCCCTCGATGGTCCGCACCCTCATGGACCTGAGCCCCCTGGACAATCGCTACGAAGAGGAACTCCTGGCGGAATTCGATCGCACTTCGCGAGCCATCGTTCTTGCGACGGTCCTTTCGGCCGTCGCCCAAGGACTAACGGCCGGCATCGCTTACTATTTCCTCGGAGCCCCTTCGGTGTTTTTGCTCACCGCCCTGACGATCGTCTGCGCCCTGATCCCCTTTGTCGGTACGGCGATTGTCTGGGTGCCAGTTGCCTCCTACATGGCCCTGTACCAAGACAAAATGCCCAACGCAATCATTCTCGCAGTCTACGCCCTGTTGATCGTAGGAACGATCGACAACCTGATCAAAATGCTCATCCTCCACGGCCAGAGCCAACTCCATCCCCTCTTGGCCCTCCTGAGCGTCCTGGGAGGTCTTCAAGCCCTCGGTCCCATCGGGATCCTCATCGGACCTCTAGCAGTAACCCTTCTGCAAACCACGCTGAGCATCCTGCGGCGTGAACTCTCGGATTTCAATGGATTACCCGACCCAACCAACACAGCAGCGACTACAGTAGCGACCTGAAATACGATAAGCATCACGCGCCGTCTCGGATCCAACGCCGGGGCTTGGGTATAGACTCCCAAACCTCGGAAACCGAGGCGCTCTTGGCTTACTCCTGAGCGGCTGCCTGCACACCCAAATGGTGGATCGTGTTGTGGATCTTTCCTTGGACCAACCCCCCAACTGGGTTTTAGCTCCTGGCTCTTGATTCGTACTGTCTTGCCATCCTCGGACAGACTCACCCCCTGGACATCGATCCCATGCGGATCGATATGATCCGAGCCGTACCGAGCACTTCGCTTAAGCCCCCACTGCTCCATGCGTATTTTCGCAGGATCGATCGATTTCGGATCGATCGGGCTTGCGAAATCCAATTCGATGCGGCCCTCAAGAGCCCGCATTTGCAGAGGTAGATGGCTGTCCTGCGAAAGCTTGCGGATCCGATACAGCCCACCCGGGGCCGTCGCATTGCCCGCCCACGAAAACATCCCGCACAAGTACAAATGGTGATCCCCAGGCGAGTATCGACCTCGCATGACCCCTGTCGGAAAGGCCGGGATTGGCAACTCGATCATCCCTCCTTGACGCTCCCCAGTCGCTGCGCCTTGCACCTGTTCATGCAACACCAAATACACCTTGCCATACCCATACGACAGATTCAGCAGACTCCCTTGCAACTCACCCCATGTCGGACTCTCGACCCAAAGCAACTCCGCAGGCGATCGATCGAATGCATTGGTGATCCAACACAACGGCGACTCCATCGCCTCATCGGACGTATCGGTCACGTCATGGTACCCAAACATATTGCCATAAAACTTTGGCCCTGCACCCTCTTGGACCGTAACCCAGTTGATCCGATTCTTGGGATTCCAAAACCCCTCTTGGTCGGTGACGATGAAGGACCCGTCAGGATTCAAACAAACCCCATTGGCCGCCCGAAAACCAGTCGCCAAAATATCGGTCTTCGAACCGTCGGGAGAGACCCTGAGCAACGTTCCATGCTGAGGAACCACGGCCTTGAGGGCATGCCGCCCAGACTTGGCGTAATAAAAATTCCCCTCCTGGTCCATCTGCAATCCCATCGCGAATTCATGGAAATGCTCCGTGACCTGATGGTCATTGTTGAAACACTCGATGTAGTCGATGTGGTCGTCCGCATTGAAATCATGAAGCGCTGCAAGCTGGTCGCGACAAGTCAGATACACCTGATCGTCTACGACTTTAACTCCCAACGGTTGGTAAAGACCCGTAACCATCCGCTTCCATGTCCAACCCTTTGAGTCGAGCGTTTCTCGCACGTGCCAAACATCGCCATCCCAAGTCGATACAGCCATCGAGCCATCGGAGAAGAAATCCAAACCCGTCAGCCGCATCTGCGCAAACCATGGATTGGATTCCGGAGAAACAATCGTGTCGACAGCAAACGCTCCCTTGGCAAACGTCTCGATGGCTCGTGTCTCTAGCACCTGCTCCCAACGCTCAGGCTGGATCCGTAGCTTTCCGAGCAGATCCAAATCGACCTCCAAATTTTCCGGCTCTTCAGATAACAAGTCGCTGCACCAAACCGCAAACCGCTGCGGTTGCTCGCTCGGGGGAATCGACACGGTCAACTTGCCATCCCTGACGTTCCAAGCCAGCCTATCAGCCTGACCGAGCAGCCCAAAGGAGCGCTCGCTGGAGGTCCATCGGGATTCTCCAGAAGGATGGCTGACCGACGCTTGAGCGACTTCCGACTCAACCAAATCAGCTACCCTCAGCTCGATCCCTTGGGCATGAGGCGCAATGTTCAGCACCCGAGCAAACGCCGCTTGGCCCTCGGCGATCAAAAGCTGTTTGGGAGATTCGAGGATCTGAGCATCCGCGATCCGATACGAAACGATGGTCTGCGACCCGCTGACGAACTGACCGTTGAACTTGCCCCATTCCTTGGGCAACGGCCCATAGCGCCTCGAATCGCGTCCCTCGACCCGTGCGTTATCCTCAAAGGATGATCCGTCCGCATTGGGGTTCGCCCAACCCGGTCCGCTGGCATTCCTCAATACGATATCTCCGACGATTCTCGGATGGATTCCGTGCTCGCCATTGAATTGGATATCGCGCCAATCGATGAATACCTCATTGGGATGCTCTTGGGAAATTTTCCATCCTGCAGCCCATCGCAAGGTGTCGGTATCAAATACCATCCATTGGCTCCCTCGGGTGATCCCTCCGGGCCCCGGATCGAGTCGAACCGCGACCCCTTTGTAAGCGATATTCAACGCATCGCCGGGAACCTCATAGCAATGCGTGAGCATGTTTCCATAGTCCATCGCGCTCCATGCTTCGATTTTGCTTGGCTCGGGACCTCGGGAATCCCCACGCGGCAACTTGCCTAAGTACTCTGGATCGATCGCAACGGACCTTACGTTGGGATTCGACTCAAGGAACTCTTTGCGGATGTAGTGAATCACATCGTACTTCTGCGACGGGACCATCCAGGTCTGAGCAGCCATGTATCCGTATCCGTGGGTCAGAGTCCGGTACATCGAATACGGGTCTGCCCCATTCTTGAATTTTCCCTCTCCGAACCTCAGGGCCGTCGGGAGCGAACCGATAAGCTCTTTGGTTCCATGGCAATTGGCGCAAACCCGCTGATAGATCTGGCCCCCACGCTCATAAGCCTCCTGATTCGACTCGCGGATAATCCCGGCATGATCCAGATTCGATTCATATTCCGGTATCTTGACGGCCAAAAGGGACATGTCCGGCTCAAGGGTCGCGGCCCGCTTAGGGCCCGCATCGCGGATTTCGATCAAGTACTTCACAAGGTCCAGGAAGGCTTGCTCGGTCCCTAACTGCTGAGCAAGACCCGCGGGCATCAGGGACTGGGTGCTCGTCGCTGAAGCCTCGACTTGGTCGGCTTGGATCTCGATCGCTTCGCCGTTGGCGTTTCTCAGTCGCCATCGCTTGGGGTCCTTGTCGATCAACAGGCCCGTGACCACCTCTCCATCGTCCAGACGCAAAGTGATCGATTCGTATCCTTTGCGAATCGACTTCGAGGGCTCGAGGATCGACTCGACAAGCTGCTGGTCATTGAGTCGCTCTGCCTGAGCAATCTCGGCCGCATGACCGAGGTTCGGTCCCAACGCGGTCGCTTGAGGATCTTTAGATACATGGCATCGCACGCAAGCCAAACTCGCTTGGTAGAACACATTCACACCGCGCGATGCATCCCCTCGCTCCTGAGCCAACTGAGCCCACTGAGCAGCCGAGTTTGCTTCAAAGAACTCCGCCGCAAGCTGCGCCTCTAGTCGGGAGGGCGAAGTGCAAACGCAACCGGCAAGGAGCAACCCATATAGGAGCCTCGGGAATCCACTGAGCCTTGCCATTCCCAATCGAATTCCATCGCAAAGAACTTGCAAGTTCCAACATGCCATCGTGTCGCTCATCGTCTTGTTAGTGATCAAGTAATTCAGATTATTTGAACGGTTAGAATTTCAAGTGGGACTCAAGAGACCGAACCGATAGGACCGTCCATTGGGTTCAGATCACCTGAAGTAGCGGTCATTTTCGAGACGACCAAGATCGCCAAAAAACTCAGGGGGATCGTCACGATTCCCGGTTGGCTAAAGGGGACCCAAGCATTCTTGGGGTCTAACCCGTACATGCTCTTGTACATCTCGGGACACAACGCGATCCACAGCACCGAGCTGACCGTCCCGAGGAGCACCCCGGTGATGATCCCTTGTTTGGTCGTCCCTTTGTAAAACAACAGCATCAGCAGCGCGGGCAAATTCGCCGACGCGGCGATTGCAAAAGCCCATCCGACCAAATAGGTCACGTTCATTCCTTCGAAGGCCAAGCCGGCCAAGATGGCGATGGCACCGATGGCGATCGATGCGATTTTTGCCACCCGAATCAGTTGCTGATCGTTCAGTTGCATCCCAAGCATCCCAGCGACAAAGTCGTGCGCGACGCAACCTCCTGCCGCAACGATCGGATTTTTTTATCTGTTGACCCTGTACATTGGTTTCGGAGCGATGGTCAGTGGATCGATGGACCCGAGCGACAGCAACATGGCCGCCCCGTTGCTTGCCAAGAGCTTTTCTGAGTTGCTCTTTGCCGCCGTCTCAGCGATTGCCTTTACCACGGTTTTAGGAACTGTCAGCGGATTGATCGTTGCGGCCGGAGGATGCGTCGCGCACGACTTTGTGGCTGGGATGCTTGGGATGCAACTGAACGATCAGCAACTGATTCGGGTGGCGAAAATCGCATCGATCGCCATCGGTGCCATCGCCATCTTGGCCGGCTTGGCCTTCGAAGGAATGAACGTGACCTATTTGGTT
>JAJTFB010000029.1:0-3405 GCA_021300015.1 Pirellula sp.
GTCTCCATTGTTCTGGAGTGACATCCAGTACATACAGTCGATGCTCATTTTCCGAACCCATATCAATGCCGAAATCAATCGGCTCCAGCATGTCGTCGTTTCGATCTCCTAAGAGGTTATTGACTTCAATAAACCGAATGTCTCGATCGCCAGAATCCCAAGGTAGATAGTAAACGGCGACAATCCCTGGATCCGTCTTGAGGTGTTCCTTGGCGTACCAACTCGCCATAAAGTCTCGATTGAATTGTGTTGCAGGCACGAAGAATCCCCCGTTTCATGGATAAGGTTGGCTCGTTGCTCGTCTTCGTCGAATTCGCAGGTGAATCATATCCGGCACTTGGGAGCCAATCAACTATTGGAAACAATCCGTTCTCTCTACCTCAACGTTCTGGAGCCTCCGGCTCCCTGTGCGTGGTTTGCAAGATAGAAAAAAATCGGGGGCTGTCCCCGAGGTTGTTGCCAGTAATTTCCGCTGGGCAGCACGATCCATTCGGTGCGGGGCCCATGGCGATCGCCCGCAGCTGACGGGGTTTGTCTAGCAACTGGATTCAAACCCTGCCGGGAAAAGGCTGGTTCGCCTACTTTCGGCTTTATGGACCGACCCAAGCCTATTTCGATCGAACTTGGGAGCTCCCCGACATCGAACCGATCCGCTAACCTGCTCAAGCCCATACGCAGCGTCCTTGTGGGGGCTTGGTTCAATTCCCCCGCCGCCAAGGGGCATAATGAGGTGCGTCCCCGGTTTTTTCCAACCGTAGCATGGCCCTCCGAGGCCGTGCGTGGTTGTGACGATTCGATCACGTTCATCCAGAAACGGGTCGAAGACCCATTTTACGGGCCAAGTGGCGCTCCTGATCCAATCAAAGCCCCCAAAGGGGCATAATGAGGTGTGTCCCCGGTCTTTTTCCAACCGTAGCATGGCCCTCCGAGGCCGTGCGTGGTCGTGACGATTCGATCACGTTCATCCAGAAACGGGTCGAAGACCCATTTTACGGGCCAAGTGGCGCTCCTGATCCAATCAAAGCCCAAACGCAGCGTCCTGGGGGGCTTAGTTAAATTCCCCCGCCCCAAAGGGGCATAATGAGGTGCGTCCCGGTTTTTTTCCAACCGTAGCATGGCCCTCCGAGGCCGTGCGTGGTCGTGACGATTCAATCACGTTCATCCAGAAACGGGTCGAAGACCCATTTTACAGGCCAAGAGGCGTTCCTGATCCAATCAAAACCCAAACGCAGCGTCCTGGGGGGCTTGGTTAAATCCTACGCCGTTGGCTACGGGTTAAACGAAATCGTCTAGATACTTTTCATCGAGCGATGATGGAGACGGACGGTCCCCGGGTTCTTTCTATTCACAATAGGCGGATCCGCACCAGAAGCTTCTTGCCTGGTTCTTAAACTTGGCGAACTTCGCGCCTTTGCAGTGAATCTGGGACGCTTATCGATAGCCCGATCCTTAAACTACCCAACACCGCCGCGGCACTGACCGCTGTCTCGACACGAAGGATCCGTTCCCCAAGGTCCAAAAGCCCAACTCCGTACTCGATTGCCTGGGCGACCTCTCCTGCAGTAAAGCCACCCTCAGGCCCTACTGCGAAAACAACCCTGTTTTTGGATCCAACCCTCGATTCTGCTCCAAGGGGATCCTCGGCCAACCATCGATCCGACCGGACAAACCGCACCCCGGATACCCCTGCCTCGTGCAGTGCCAGTGGATGGAGCATCCAAAGACTCGACGGCTCGCCTTGGACCGATCTTGCGAGCCATTCCTTCCACCCAATGCTCGGATCGATGTGCATGAGCCGATTGCGCTGGGACTGCTTGCAGGCCTCGATCGCATAACGCTTGAGCTTCTCGATCGCATCGGCATCGAACTTCGATACACTTCGCTCCGTATCGATCGGTGTGAGCCGATCGACTCCAAGTTCCACAAGCTTTTCGATGACACTCCTTTGCCGATCCCCTTTGGGCATCCCGATGGCAAAGTGCAATCGATCCTCATGATCCCGTGGCGCAAAAGTACAAGACCGATAACTCACCTCGACACTTTTCTTTTCAACCGACTGAATCGTTCCATCCGCTTCATGCCCTTGGCCATCGAACACGACGCATCGATCGCCGCTCCCCAAGCGAAGTACCCGAGAAGCATGGTGCGATTCGGATTCGCAGAGCTTTAGAGTCCCCTGCTCCTCGAGCCGATCGACGAGAAAACGCGGAAGTCCCATCATTGCTCCCCAACGGGTTGGGGCTCGGGTTTGATTCGAAACAAAAGAACATAAATGGCCGGCAAATTGATCAACGTCAGAAAAGTCGCGATCGAAAGTCCTCCCATAATCGCCATAGCCATCGGCCCCCAGAAAACGCTCCGGGTCAAGGGGATCATCGCCAGAATCGCCGTTGCTGCCGTGAGGATCACCGGCCGCGCGCGTCGGACCGACGACTCGATGACCGCTTGCCAGGGACTGAGCCCTTGAGCGATGTCTTGCTCGATTTGGTCGACCAAGATGACCGAGTTTCGCATGTCCATTCCGGCCAAGGCGATCACCCCCAGAAGCGCAACGAACCCAAAGGGTGCTTGGAATAGATGAAGCGAGGCAACGGCCCCGATGATCCCTAAAGGAGCGATCCCAAAAATAAGGAGCATCTTGCGAAAGTTTTGAACCTGCGCCATCAACAGCGTGAGCATGACCAGGATCATGATCGGAAACATTCCGAACAATGCGCTGTTGGCTTTGTTGCTCTCCTCGATGCTCCCCCCTAAATCGATGCGATATCCCGGTGGCAGTTCTGCTCGCATCGCAGCAAGCTCCCGATCGATCTGCTTGCTGACATCCGGGGCTTGGACCCCATCGATGATATCGCAACGGACCGAAAGGATCTGTTCCTGATTGCGTTGCCAAACGATGGGGGTTTCCTGAGCGTATTCCAAGTGCCCAATCTGCTGCAAAGGAACGCTTTTGCCCCCGAGCGTAAAAAGAGTGATGTCCTGGAACTTGTCCAAATCCAATCGCTCCTCGTCGACGGCCCTGGCAACAACCGGCAGCGTTTCGGTCCCCTCGCGATAAAACGATACCGTCGATCCGCTCAGGAGCGTTTGAAGCCCCAGCTCGATTTCTTGCGGAGAGAGCCCCAGGAGCCGAGCTCGGTCCTGATCGATTTTGACTTGGATGGTCTTGGCCGGCTCCTCCCATTCCAAGTTGACGTCCACGGTCGATGGATTCTGGCGCATGATCTCCCGAACTCGGTTTGCAAGCTGCCGAACCACTTGTGGGTCCTGACCGACCACGCGAAATTGAACCGGAAATCCGACCGGAGGACCAAAATCCAGTCGAAGCACTCGCATGCTGGCCGAGCTGAACACCGGATCGTTGCGAAAGGTCTCCTTGAGCGATCGCCGAAGTCGCTCGCGGGC
>JAJTFB010000029.1:3449-33160 GCA_021300015.1 Pirellula sp.
AAGTTTGAATCACGATCTTGCCAAAGCTTGGGTTGGGAAGGTCCGGATTCAACGCGAGAAAGAATCGGGCCGAGCCTGCCCCTGCATAGCTCGTATAGTACTGAATGTCTCCAGGCTGAGCCGCCTGGGCGCTGGCATCGCCCGCACCGTCATCGCCCGAACTCGCATCGCCCGCCGCGACCGAGGCTTCGGCATGGGCAAGCGACTTGCCGGGAAGAGCGCGCAAGGGCTCGAGTTTCTCTTCGATTTTGGAGAGCATCTGCGATGTCGCTCCAATCGGCGAACCTTCATTTAATCGCACATCGACCAGCAGTTCAGGTCTGGAGGATTGCGGGAAAAACTGCTGCTGCAGTTGAGACATCCCGTAAATGGACAGGACGAATAGACCGAAAGTCGTCGCAACGACCAGCCATGGCCTCGCCACTGCCGCTCGAACCATCCGGCGCAGCAAGCGGTGGAAAGGGGTATTGAACGCGTCATGATCCTCATGGCTTCCCCCCGATCCCGAGCCTTGCATCGCTGGGTCCGGCAACAACTTCATTCCCAACAAAGGAGTGAAAAGGACAGCGACAATCCATGAACAGATCAACGTAATCCCGACAACCCAGAAAATCCCTCCCGCGTATTCGCCCGAGGTCGAGCGGGCGAAGCCCACCGGTAGAAAACCCGCCACCGTGATCAGAGTTCCAGAAAACATCGGAAAAGCAGTGCTGGTCCAAGCAAACGTGGCCGCGTCGAGCCGACTCCACCCTTGCTCCATCTTCACGGCCATCATCTCGACGGCGATGATCGCATCATCGACCAAAAGCCCCAAGGCGAGAATCAAAGCTCCAAGAGTGATCCGATCCAGGTTCATCCCCATACTGTTCATGATCACCAGAGACATCGAAAGCACCAGCGGCACACTCAATGCAACGACTATTCCGGTCCGAAGCCCCAAGCTTAAAAACGAAACGATCAAGACAATGATCAAGGCTTCGAAAAATGTATTTAAAAACTCCCCAACCGACGCTTCAACCACGCGAGGCTGGAATGCGATGGTGTCGATCTGAACACCCGAGGGGACCTCTTGCCGAATCGCTTCCCATTCGCGAATCAAGGAATTGCCAAGCTCCAGAACATTGCCTCCCTTACGCATGACCACGGCGATTCCAACGGCCGGTTTGCCATTGAATCGCATCAGAAAACTCGGAGGGGTTTCGTAGCTTCGAGTGACCTTGGCGACGTCCCCCAAACGAAATACGCGGCCGGAAGCTTCTACCGGTACGGCCTCAATCTGTTGAATTCCGCTGAAATTCCGGTCGACTCGGACATGGATACGATCCTCCAAGGTGTCGACCGATCCGGATCGGAGCATCACACTTTGCCGAGCCACACTGTCGAAGATCTGCTGAGGTGTGATCCCCAAGGTGGCCAGCTTGCGATGGGAGAACTCCAAAAGGATCTGCTCCTGCTGGTTTCCGATAATGTCCACCTTCTCGATGTCGTTGACCTTCAAGAGTCGCTTGCGAGCCTCCTCGCTCATCCTCTTGAGCTCGGCTAGCGAATAATCGTCTCCTGTAAACGCGTAAATCGCGCTGTAGACATCCCCGTACTCGTCGTCGACGCTCGGTCCGATCAAGCTCGATGGCAACTCCCCTCGAATGTCGTCGAGTTTCTTGCGGACTTGGTACCAAGTATCCGTAACATCCTTGCCTCGTACCGAGTCCTTGATCTGAACAAGCGTCATCATCCGGTCTGCGATGCAGTAGGTCAGAAGGAAGTCGAGCTTGGGCGTCTCCCGGAGTTTGTCCTCGATGCGACGAGCGACGTAGCGCTGCATCTCATCGGCGGTGGCTCCCGGCCAAACCGCCCCAACAACGATCGTCTTGATCGCAAAGGTAGGGTCTTCGGCTCTCCCCATCTGCCAATAGGCCACCAAACCCGCAATGCTGCTTGCGATCATCAGAAACCAAACAAACGCAGGGTGCGTTACCGCCCATCGCGAAAGGTTCCAACGAAGATCGCTGGAGAGCAGTTGTCTGCGATCCGAATCGTGATCCGAATCGCGGTCGTCAGTTGGAAGCATCGTGAATCCCAAGAAGCAATAGGCCGTACGTTCCCACTACTGGTTATCCTTCCATACCCGCACGCGGCATTGCGAATCGATCCGCTGAACCCCGGCGCTGACGATCAGGTCACCGGGCTGCAAATCTCCTCGCACCGTTGCACTCTGGCTCCCATACTTGAGGATCTCCACCGAGACCGACTCGACCTGGCCTTGTTCTCCCACCCGCCAGACGATCGGTGTGGATCCCACTTGGGAGATCGCTCCCATCGGAATCGATAAACCTTGGTCTTCTCGGCGTTCAATCACCACGTTGGCACTCATCCCAATGGCTAGATCCACGGGAGGATCGATCAGGGTAAATTTCGCATCGTAGGTTCTCGACACCGGGTCGGCAATCGGCGAGATTTCCCGAAGGGTGCAAGCGACTTTAACGCCGGGAGTCGACCAGAATTCGACGTAAGCCTTGCTCTGATGCACCGAGGGCTGCATCGATTCGGGAATACTCACCGCCGCCTCGAGTTCGTTGCCATGGACCCACTGAAGAACACTTTGCCCTGGGGTGATGACCTGACCTACCTCAGCCATCAATTGAGTGACCACCCCGTCTTGATCCGTCGTGAGCTCGGAATACTGGCGCTGGTTCTTGGCAAGGGTCTCTCGGTTGCTGGCCGCCTGCAACCGAGACCTCGCGGTATCCCTCGCCGCGACGGCCAGATCATGATCGGATTGAGATGTCGATCGGGTCTTGATCAAATCCGCCAAGCGTCGCTCCTCGGCCTCGATCTGCACGAGTTGCGATCTTGCTGCGGCCAAGTCGGCTTGGGCAACCTGGAGCTGCAAGTCAAAGTCCGTCGGATCGAGCCTGAAGAGGACCTGCCCTTTTTTGACATGCTGCCCTACCTCGACGAACCTCTCGACGATCTTTCCGGCTACGCGAAAACCCAATAGGCTTTGATATCGGGCTTGAAGCGTTCCTGAGAACGAACGTTGACCCGATAGCGTTAAGCTAGGGTCGGGAATTTGATAAGCTCGAACCAACAGCTCGGTCCCGTTCTGAAGGCTCGTGAAGGCCGGGCTGAGCGAACCGAGAGGCTCGGCCGTCTTGTGCGAAAGCAACATCGACCCGGCAAGCAACGCCATAAGCATCGCGGCTGCTCCCCAACGCATCCATCGACTCTCGAGGATAGCGCCGGACTTCAAAGTCGACTTCTTCGAATCGTAAACGTCGCTGGTCGCCAACTCTCTTGGCTCGGTCATCGAATCGGAGTCCTGGTTCAAAGGGAGCAGTTGGCTCATCGGTACTCTCGCTGAATCTGTTCGAATTGTGGATGAAACTCAGCCGAAAGCTCATCGACCATCCCGAGATACTCCTCGACGCTGTGAATCGGCTGCCAACCAAACCCATTGAGCAATTGACAGCAATGGATCCTCGTCGAGCGAATCGGATCGATGATGCACAAGGCGGTCAGTGAGGGGCTGCTGGCCGTGAGAATCTGAGACCCAAAAGTGATCGCCCAGAGCCCAAAAACCATCTCCTCGGGAGACATCCGCTCAAGGGTCGGCAGGTCCCCCACGGCTTGGCCCTCACGCACCAGCTCGCTGACGATCTGCATGCAACCGGCCTCGCAGTTGCGGATCAAGGTTTGGCGATCGGGCGAAGATTTATCCCAAATGTTCGAATGCCGCATCCACTGTTCGACCTGAAACTCCTCGGTGCAACGTTGCGTGTAAAACTCACTGGCCAAACCGATGGCCATGATGCGTCTTCGCGCAAGTCCCGTGCCGCTGGCAGCCTTCTGAAAAAGTTTTTGCCTAAGCCGCATCGCCTCGAGTGCCAGCGCCAAGACAATCTCTTCTTTGTTGGAGAAATGCCCGTAAATGGTCCCTTTGGCGTACTCCATCAGCGAGGCGACGCGATCCATCGTCAAGGCTTGGAAGCCCTCGGCCAACAAAATCGGCTTGGCCACACGCAGGATCTCCCGCGTCCGTTCCTGAATTTCTCGTTGTTTTCGCGACAGTTCGACCATTGCGTCAATTATTGACGCCTCGTCAGATTTTACAAGTTTCCATTTGGCCAAGATTGTCCAAAAATCAGAGAATACCTCGTTGGTGTTCTAGGTTATAAAAGGGGGCTTGTCCTCGGATCGGGAACTTTGTCCCCGGTTGCGGGTTCCAAATCCTTAGCCTTCCACATCAACCCCCTTGCGCATCCACCGACTCACAAAGAGGTTTTCCGCGATGAAACGTCCGACATTTCATGCTGTTTCTGGATGGTCCCCAACCCTCCTTGCGACGATCTTGTTCGTATCGGCAAGCTTGGCAAGCGGCCCAGGCATCTTGACTACTGGTGCTTGGACGACTGGCACCTGGACCAATAGTGCCCTTGGCCAGGACTCGAACGAAACGGTCCCTAAGGAAACAAAGAAAGCGAAATCCGAAGAGAAATCCCCTTTGTTCATGCGGGTCAGCCAGACCGATGCTGGGCAACCTCAAGCCTTGGAATGCGCCGTGGCCAAGTACAAAATCGCCTCAGGACCCTACGCCGGCGCGGTCGTCGACCTGATCGGAGCGGTTCATGTCGGGGAAAAGTCTTACTATCAGCGGCTCAATAGCATGTTCAAGTCTTACGAAGCGATCCTTTACGAGCTGGTCGCCGAGTCGACCGACAAGCCGAATAAATCCGAGCGCCGCCGTGGTGGAAATCCCATCAGCTCGATCCAAACAGGGATGAAGGATGCACTGAAGCTCTCGTTCCAGCTCGAAGAAATCGACTATCGAGCCAAGAACTTTGTCCATGCCGATATGAATCCGAGCGAATTCAGCGACGATATGGCCAAACGAAAAGACGGGATCATCTCCATGGCCGCCCGACTCATGGGGGCAGGATTCGCCATGCAAAGCTCCAAAAAGAACAGCGACGCCCAAGCCGAAATGACCGCTGCGATGCTCAGCCGAGACCCCTTGAAATTGCGACGGGCGATGGCCAATCAATTCGAATCGCTGGACAATCAGATGGTTGGGATTGCAGATAAAGACGGAAAGAGTACCCTTCTGACCGAGCGGAACGCCAAAGCGTTTTCGGTGCTCGAGGAGCAACTCAAGGCTGGCAAACGCAAGCTCGGGGTCTTCTACGGAGCAGGGCACTTTCCCGACATGCACGATCGTTTGATCAAGGACTTTGGTGCAGAGCTCATCGAAACCGATTGGGTCGAGGCGTGGAACTTACGCACCGATGCGGTCAAGTAATCGTGAGCCGTCGCGGCCTCCGCTGATCCCCTTTAACGATCCATGGTCTTTCGATGGCTATTCCGCGCGTTGCAATTGTAGGCCGACCCAATGTCGGCAAAAGTTCGATCTTTAATTGGCTCGACGGTCGTCGCTTAGCGATCGTCGAAGACTTTGCCGGGGTCACCCGAGATCGCCTTGCGACCCTGATCGAACATGAAGGCCGCCACTTCGAATTGATCGATACCGGTGGAATCGGAATCGAGGACGTTGATAATCTGACCGACCAAGTCGAAATGCAGATCCTCACGGCCATCGAAGAAGCCGATGTGCTCCTCTTTGTCGTCGACTCTCGCAGCGGATTGGTCCCCCTGGACTCCGAAGTGGCCGATCGACTCCGCAAAGTCAACAAACCGATCCTGCTTGTCGCCAACAAAACCGACAGCCAATCCCAGGACTCCAACGCCGACGAATTCCATCGCCTCGGATACGGCGATCTGATGCGCGTGAGTGTTCTGCAGAATCGATACAAATCCGATCTGCTCGCCTGGATCATCGAGCACCTACCGGAATTCGACGCGTCGGCCGAGGAAATCGAACCCCCGACGATGAAGGTCGCTATCGTCGGGCGACGAAACGTTGGCAAAAGCACCTTCGTCAACACCCTGGTCAACGAGGAACGATGCATCGTCAGCGAAGTTCCAGGCACCACTCGCGATAGCGTCGATGTGATGTTCGAACTCGACGCCCACAAGTTCATGGCGATCGATACCCCAGGGCTACGCCGAAGCAAAAGCGTCAAAACCAACATCGATTGGTACGGAACCCACCGTGCCCAACGCAGCATCCGACGCGCCGATGTGGTGCTCCTGTTCTTCGATTGCACCGAGCAGATGAGCAAAGTCGACAAACAACTCGCTCACTACATTCACGATGAGTTCAAACCCTGCATCTTCGTGATCAACAAATGGGACAAACTCACAGGCCAAATCCCAACCGAACGATGGGTCGAATACATCCGCGAACACTTTCCGACCATGGCCTATTGCCCAATCGCTTTCATCACCGGGCAAACAGGTAAAAACGTCAAAACGCTCCTGAACCACGCGCAAATGCTCTTCAAGCAGTCCAAGGAACGGATCTCGACGAGCATGCTCAACAAACTCGTTCAAGCCGCCTTGGAAAGGCACGAACCACCCCTCTACCAACTCAAACGACCGAGAATCTACTACGCGACCCAAGTTGCATCGCAACCTCCTACCATCGTTCTGGTTTGCAATTCCACCCAAGGCTTCTCGAACCAATACCGAAGGTACCTCTTGAACTTCCTCAGAGATCACCTTCCGTTTGGCGAAATCCCCATCAAGCTCTACCTGCAACCACGCAAGAGAGATGACGATCGGGATGACATCCAATCGAATCAACGTCCAAGTCGCAACGCAAAACCCGGCGAACAATGGGAAGGTGCCTTCGACGACCAAGAACGCGGTTCGAACTCCTACGGCGAATCGGGCTTCGAAGGCATCGATCTCGAGGATGACGATGAGCTCGAGGATGACGATGAGCTCGAGGATGACGATGAGCTCGAGGACGAAGATGAGCTCGATGATGAAGATGAGCTCGATGATGAAGATGAGCCCGATGACGAAGATGAGCTCGATGATGAAGATGGGCTAGATGATGAAGATGGGCTAGAGGATGAGGATGAGCTAGACGATGAAGATGCCCCTCAAGGGGATCAAGCCATCTCCCCTCCAAAAACTCAGACTCCTGATTCCACCAAGAAAGACGCCAAGGAATAGCTCCCATGCCCTCGGTCGCTCAACTCACGATCGGATACGCCGGGCTGGGAAATATGGGAATGCCCGGAGCAAAGCACTTGTACTCTGCCGGTGCGAATCTCAAGGTTTGGAATCGATCCGAAGCCCCCGCGATCGAAGCTCAAAACGCAGGGTTAACCCGAGCCGAATCTCTCAAAGAACTCGCCGAACATGCCACCGGGGGAATCGTTTGCCTGAACCTTGCCAACACCCAAGCCGTCGAGTCGGTCGTCTTCGGACCAGGCGGCCTGGCGCAGTTCTGCTCGCCAGAGACCTTGTTTATCGACTTTGGAACCTCAAGTGTTCTCTCCACCAAAGAGTTCGCTAAACAAAGGCGGTGGGTCGATGCTCCAGTCAGTGGAGGACAACTCGGCGCCCAAGCCGCCAGTTTGTCGATCATGGCCGGCGGGGATCCAGAAAACTTCCAACAGGCCCTACCCGTCCTTGAGACCGTCGGGAAACGGATCACTCACCTCGGCCCACCAGGATCCGGCCAAGTCGCCAAACTGGCCAACCAACTCATTGTCGCCCAAACCATCGACGCGGTGGCCCAAGCCATCCGCTTGGCCGAACTGGCCGGCGTGGATCCGAAACTCCTGCGAGACGCACTCCTGGGCGGCTTTGCCGAAAGCCGAATACTTCAACTCCACGGCGATCGGATGATCCGAAGGGATTTTCAGCCCGGAGGAAGGTCCGAGCTGCAACTCAAAGATGTGCGACTGATCTGCGAATTGGCTCAAAACGTCGGACTCAAATCCGAAACCCTCGACCATTGCCGCCATCAATGGGAATTGCTTGTCGATCAACTCGGGCTCGGGCAACTGGACCACTCGGGATTGTTCAAGCTCTACGAATAACGGAAAAACGGCTCGGGAATCACTATACTGAAGCGATCCTTCAGGTGCTCTCGGGACCCTCGATCATGAAAAAAAACGCGATTCGTATTCTGGCTCTCCTGTTTTGCCTCGGTGTGGCAATCGATGCCATTCCCGAATCCTACGCGTGGGCCTCGAAATGGAAAGCTTGGGTCCATCCGGCCCTGAGAACCCTTGGACTCTCCCAAGGTGATTGGCCCTTGTTTGCCCCCAATCCAGTTCTCAACAACGGGGTGCTGGTCGGAGAAGTCACCGATCAGTCAGGTAATCCAGGAACCTGGACATCCATCGATTGGCAAACCGCTTCGGTCTGGACCAAGTTCCATCGGTTTCGGCACATGAACTACCTCCAACGGCTACCCTACAACCATCTGGCTGGAAACGATTTTGCCGACTACCTCTTGGCTTCGATCCCAGAGCGTGAGCCCGCAGTGGGCAGTGTCGCTTGGGGGCCCGAAAATCAAATGCTCGACCCCAAGCCGCTTATCCCTCCGATGCGCGACATCAAACTCTACCACTACCGCAACACCATGGCGATCGAGGAGGGCCAAGGACTCCCGGCATTGGACCAAACCCAGTGGAGCACTCAAATCCGCTTCATCGTTCGCCGCGAGGCGATTCCATGATCGATTCCTTGATCAGATCCATGATTGGACTTGCACGGGCTTCTCTCCGACGATGGGATCATTTCCTCTTCGAGTCGTGCGATCCTCTTTTGGCTCCGGTCCTGCGCATCGGCTTTGCTCTGCTGATCGTGATCCAAACCTTGTGTGTCTGGCCCGATGCAGCTTATTGGTACTCCGACTCGGGCGTCCTCAAGAGCCAGACCGCCGAACAAATCCTCGGCCCCCAAGCTTGGTCCCTCTTGAACTGCTTGGATTCCGAGCCATGGATGGCTCAACTGGGACTCCTATGCCTTTTGGTCCACAGCGGATTGATGCTCCTAGGGTGTTACTCGCGGTTCCAAGTCGCTGCGATCTTTGTCTGGTTGGTTTCGTTTCAAAACCGCAATCCCTTGATCACCGACGGCGAAGACACCGTCTTTCGCATCCTGGCCTTTTTATTGATCTGGCTCCCCCTGGACGCCAAATGGTCCGTCATGTCGCTGCGGGATTCGAAAAACGCCCACCGCACTCCGACATCCAAAGATGCTTGGGCCCTTCGCCTGATCCAGTTTCAAATGACCGTCATCTATGCGTCGACGGCCCTGTGCAAACTCGAAGGTGAAACCTGGCAAAACGGTTCCGCCGTGGGCTATGTCTCGCGTATGACCGATAACTTCGGCCGATGGATCTCGCCCGAATGGTTCGACCTGCCATGGATCACTCCCTTGGCCACCTGGGGAACGCTGGCCGTCGAAGCGTTCCTGCCATTTGGTTTGTGGAGCCCTAAGATCCGCTGGTTGGCCATCGGTCTTGCAGCCTTGATGCATCTAGGGATCGAGGCTTCGATGAACCTCTTTTTGTTTCAATGGGTCATGCTCTTAGGATTGGTCTCCTTTGCGGGAAAATCCAAAGCTTGAGCCTCACTCGTTCGACTCGCCCGAGCGATTCAAGAATGCTTCCCTGCGGTAGAGAAACGTCGGCAGTGCGAAACAGATTCCGACCAAGAAAATCGCAGCAAAATGCCAAGCGAAACCGCGGATCTTGAGCCGCTTGGACTCTCTGGCCATCCAGATGGTGCAGGCCGTGGCCGTGAGCATCAAATCCCAACTGAATCCGGAGATCACCCAGGTCGCAAAAGGGGCGGCAAAGAACTCAGGCCAAGCTTGCTGACCGGCCCTTGTAAAATGGAGCCCGAAGCAAACCATCGGTAGGATCAATCCGGCAAGTGCCAATAAACCATAAACCTGTCGTATTCCCATCGGACCTATCCTTTTGCGCCAACCCTTCATGCCAAACGTCGCTTAGCTCCCGAAGAGATCCATCCGGGCTTGGCCTTTGCCGTCTTCGGTCACATAGAACGGTCTGCGCTCCACATCGAACACCGTCTTGGGGCTGATCCCAAGTGCGGTCAACAACGTCGCGTGCAAGTCGGTCACACCGATCGGATTTTCAACGGCGATGCAAGGGCGCTCGGGGGCTGTCTTCCCATAGAGGAACCCCTTCTTGACCCCGCCTCCCCACATCACGACGCTCGAGCCGGCCGTGAAGTGGCGATGCAATCCGTAATGCTTCATCTCGGTCATTTTGTCGACCTTCTCGGCCTGATCGGCCGCGTTCGATCCTGGCTGGCCTTCCATGATCATGTCGCGACTGAATTCACTTGCCAGAACCACCAGCGTCCGATCGAGTAGCCCTCGGGACTCCAAATCGAGAATCAACTGAGCGATAGGACGGTCGATCTCGGACTTCATCCTGCGGAGTGTCGTATGCCCGTCGGCATGCGTGTCCCAATGCAGGAACGGAACGTATTCGGTGGTTACCTCGACATACCGAGCCCCGGCTTCGACCAACCTACGGGCCAGCAAGCAGCCTCGTCCGAAACGGCCCGTGTCGTACTTCTCGTAACTCTCTTTAGGCTCAAGGTTGATATCGAAGGCTTCGCGTTCCTTCGATTCGAGCAATCGATACGCTCCTTCCATCGAACGGATCATCGAATCGCGATGGAAGTCGCTCATCGAATCGCGCTCGGGATGCGAGTCGGCAAGTTTGCGGTAAAAACGATGCCTGTTTTGGAATCGCGCTAGCTCCATTCCCTTCGGCGGACGGACCGATAGGGCCGCTTCCTCTGGAAAAGGCAAATTCATCGGGGCATACTCGCTCCCAAAGAAACCCGCCGTGGTGAACGCCTTGAGTTCCTCTTGCTCTCCGACCCCTTCGAGCCTCTGTCCGATGTTGATAAACGGAGGGATCACCGGGTTGTTCGGGCCCAATACCTTGGCGACCCAAGCCCCCAGATGCGGACATGCGACGGTCTGGGGTGGAACATACCCTGTGTGCCAGTGATATTGGTGGCGGGAATGCAAGATGCTACCCAAGTCTGGCTGGACATGGGAACGGATCAACGTGGCTCGATCCATGACCTTGGCCACATTCTCAAGCCCCTCACTGATTCGGATGTTGTCGACCGCCGTAGGGATCGACGGGAAGGTGCTCACGACCTGCGCGACCGGCTTGCCGACCTCAAAGGGCTCGTAATGCTTGGGATCAAAAGTGTCCGGAGCCCCCATCCCACCACCCATCCACAACACGATGATCGCGTCGGCTTTGGCCTTAGGATGGAGAATCTGCGTGCCATCGGAAAGCGCATGGACAAGCCGTGGGCTACTGAGTCCAAGCGTCGCGGTCGCCGCGATGGAGAGTTGCTTTAGGAAATCTCGCCGAGCATGAGATCTCGGGGCATCGGGGTCGAATTCATAAGGATGCATCATCGGTGCTTTTCTCTGGCTTGGGGTTTCAAAGCTGTTCCTATCGGGCGATCAGCTATCGGGATTTCAGCTAACGGGTTTTCAGCTAACGGACATACTGGAATTCAGGCAGCATCACAACCGACCACAAGATATCCTCAAGCTCGGTCACTTCCAACGTCGGGCCAATCCATTCCTCGATCGTCGCGATCTCCTCGGTCCGAGGATGCCGACTCAAGGCGTGCATATAAATCCGGTCGATCAGTTCTCGGCTAGCACCCGCCGCAGCAGCCGCATCGCCGGTTTGTGCAGATGCACGGCGCGCGTTCCAAAGCACAGCCCCGCGCTCGAGCCAATCGGCAAGCGTCTGACCGTTGGACAAATCCATCGCTTCGAGCGTCGTGAGCTCCGTCGGTCGCATACTGACAATCTGATCGCGGTTGGGACGCCCAAGGCTTCGCATGAGCGGATCGGCTTTGATCAACGAGGCCCGCACCATCGGGCCGTCGAGTGGTCCACGAGCCAGCCCCATCGCGATTTCATTTTTCAGTCGGCCCCCCCAAGGCCCGTTAGCAACGACCGCATTTTTCCAATCGTTGACTCCCTCGGCGAACTTGCCCTGAGCATCCAGAGCCGACGCGGTGTATTTCCATCGGTCCGAGGAAGCGATCGAGACGGTACCACGCGGATCGATAAGCTTCATCTCGAAATAGAGCGCCGCGGGGTTCGGACCGTTTCCGCCGTTGATCGCCTCGACGAGAATCACGTTCTGGCCGACCCGCAGAGCGGCAATTGCGTCAAAGCTCTCGAGGGTTTCCCAGGCTTTATCCTGGGCGATCAAACGATCGTTGATCCAAAGCCGGTACTCGTTGTCGCAGGTGATCACGCCGAAGGCTTGGTTCGGAAGCGCATCGAGCGTGAAGGTCTCCCTCAAAGCGATTTTCTCCCCTGCCGGAGGAACGCTTGGCGATCGGGCCGTATCGGACCAAATCCAGACTCCCTGAGGATCGGTTGCTTTGGGCTGCGCAGCGTCGATTTCGATCGGTTTGCCGCGTTGAATCGGTGCATCGAACTTGCTCGGCGCCGATCCGGTCAGTTGCCAGACCGCATCGACAAACTGCTCGGCGGTCATCCTCCGAGCGCGGGGGCCTTGGTAAGCATAGGCCACCGTGGATTCCCTCTCTTCGAGCCGTTCGGACTCGGCTCGATAAGCCTCCGAGGAGGCGATCGTAAAGAGTAGCTCCTTGAGGTTGTACCCGTGGTCGACAAAGTCGACGGCCAAATGATCGAGCAAATCCTCGTTCCAAGGTTGGCTTTGCATCGCATCGGTAGGATGAACGATCCCGTAGCCCATCAACCGGTGCCAAAATCGATTGACGATGGTTCGCGAAAATCGCCCGTTTTGAGGGTGGGTCATCAAGCTTGCGAGTTGCTTCAACCGCTCCGGTTGGGCCGCTTGTGCGTCGATCTTCCCGAGCTCTTCAAAGAGCCAACCGGGACTGGCCGTCTGACCGATCGGCTTATCGCAACGATGGATCTGCAACGGGCTGTTCGAATAGACGGCCGCCAGTCCGTAAGCGTCCTTGAGGGTCCAGCGATCGATGAAACTATCGTGGCATGAAGCGCATTTGAGATTGATTCCCAGGAATGCTTGTCCGAGACTCTGCGCGAACTGAATCTCGACGGTTTGTCCAGCGCTGACCTCACCACGCCATCGGATGCCGTTGGCAAATCCAGCGCTTTCACCAGAAAGGGGCGCAATCAACTCGCGGGCCATCGCATCGTAAGGCTTATTGTTGATCAACGCCTCGTAGAGCCACTTGGAGATCTGCGTCCGGCCTCCGGTGATGAACCCGGTTCCGGAATAGTCGTTTCGCAATTGATCGTTCCAAAACGTCAACCAATGCTCGGTGTACTCGATGTCCCGATCGAGCAACGAACGGATCAGTTTCACACGTTTGTCCGCCGTCGGATCGGCCAGGAACGCTTGGGTCTGCTCAGGGGTTGGCAAAAGTCCGATCAAATCCAGGTACAAACGCCGGATAAAAACCTCGTCCTTGATCGAACCGAGCGGAGCGAGCGAGCGAGCAGCGCGGTCGGCATCGAGGATACGATCGATCGGATGGGTACGATCCGGCGAACTCGGAGCCGGAAGCTCTGGCCGCCTGGGCAGCAGAGGTGGCTCGTAACCTTGTGCCCCGAACGAAAAACCCTGTTCCCAAGGTAGTCCGGCCCGGACCCATTGTTCGATTGCAGCGATCTCCACCGCGCTCAGGCCCGGACCCTCAGGGGGCATCCGCAAGTCGGGATCCTTGGTCGTCACCCTGGTGAGCAGCTCGCTGGTGGACCTGTCTTTGCTGAGCACCTCGGCGCCGGATTCACCCCCCGCGAGCATCGACTCTCGGGAGTTGAGCGACAAGCCACCTTTCTTTTGATCCCCCGTGTGGCACTCGGCGCAGTGTTTCTTGAGCACTGGTAGGACCTTGTGGGCAAAATCAAAAGGCTCCTGGCCAATCGACTCGCCGCGCAAAAATCCAAAGCCCAGCGCGCATCCTAACGCTGCTGAAAACCATGGAGCAAACGGTCGACTTAAGAGGGTTTTGAACATCGATTTGGAGGGAACTTCAGGATGGGTTGTCGGAGAGAGTCGGTTCGAAACAACATGGTATTATAGCACGCACAGGCCACGCCGACTAAAGCAAACCCAAAGGTGTCGCACCGGGAATCACCATGATCTTCCCATCACCCATTCGACCCGTCTTGCAGGCTGCCTCGAGCACCTCGAGCACCTCCTCGAGCCTGAGTGCATCGACCCAGATCGACAACTCGACCTTGGGCAAAAACGCCAGCTCGAAATCGCTGCCAGAGTAACGATCGAGCATGTTCTTCTGACGACCAAAACCCTTGACCTCTTTGATCAAAAGCGATTCGATCGGCGCGAGCTTGAGACTGTCGAGCAAGGCCTCGACCAGATGCGGACGGACAACCGCCAGAATCAGTTTCCATTTGCTATCTTCTTCCGCGTTTTGCACGTTCCGACTCCGATCGCATCGCTTGGTGTCCAGCCCCCCTACAAACCGCCCAAAGGCCCCAATCTGAATCCCCTTGGGATCAAACTTCCGGCCTTTCCATTTCGAATTCCTGCGGCTAATATCTTAACATTGTTTTCTGGGTTCCAACCACTCTGCAACCCACCCCGATTGCAACGAATCCGAAACTTCGACCACTCTACTAAGTCGCTAGCCTCTCCGAGTCACCTGCCGTGCCTTACGCTCAGATCGGTCCCATCGCGGTCCACTTTCCCTCCCAAATCGAAACGGCCGATGTGTGGGCAGCCGAGCACCCTGAATGGCACATCCAGGAATTGATCGAAAAAACCGGGATCGAACAACGCTTCATCGCCGCTGCGAACGAAACGGCCAGCGATCTGGCTTATCAAGCCTGCACCAAACTTTTTGAGCAAAACAACATCGATCCGCGGTCGATCGATTACCTGATGCTCTGCACCCAATCGCCCGACTACCCGTTGCCTACCACCGCATGCCTGCTCCAAGATCGCATCGGTATGCGTACCAATGCAGGTGCCATGGACTTCAACCTGGGCTGCTCGGGCTACGTCTACGGACTCGGGCTTGCCGAAGGCCTCATCGCTAGCCAACAGTGCAAACGAATCCTCCTGGTAACGGCCGAAACTTATACCAAATTCATCGACCCAGACGATCGCGCCCTGCGCCCAATCTTCAGCGATGCGGCCGCAGCGACCCTGATCGAATGCTCACCGACCCCCACCCTCTTGGGCTTCGAATTCGGTACCGATGGCAAAGGTGCCAACACCCTGATCGTCGGAGACGGGGGAGCCCGATGCAGCGAGCAAGCGATCCAGCCCAAACGACGCCGACGCTGGAACAGCCGACTGTACATGGACGGGCAGAGCCTGATGGATTTCTCGGTCGTGGCCATCCCGGATTTGGTCCGCAGCATCCTCTCGAAATCGCAACTTACTCTCGCCCAGATCGACCAACTCCTGATGCATCAAGCGACCCGCAAAATGCTCGAAATGCTTCAGCAAGCCCTCGAGGTCGATGCAACCAAACTGCCGATCCGATTGGCCAACCGAGGAAACACCGTCTCCTCGACCCTGCCGATCCTCATCGACGATTTGCGCCGCGAAGGAGTCCTACGAGCCAACCAAAACCATATGCTCGTCGGTTTCGGCGTAGGATGGTCCTGGGCCGGCTGCGTTTGGAAAACCTAATGGTTACATTCACCCCCTAGCATGCGGTTGGAAAAGTAGGCTCTTTTGCTGTTCATTCCAACCATCGTCCTAGGCACGCACCCCATGCTGACCTCTCTCCGAGCACCGACCGAGCCACTCATGGTCCATAACGCGGTCGATCCGAAACCCACGAGCCAGCCGATGCTGAGCGTCGGTGCGGTGGCTTATTTGAACACCAAACCCCTCATCTTTGGACTCCAGGATCGCCTCGAAGGCTTCGCCGATCTCCATCTTGCCCTGCCGAGCCAACTCGCTAGCCAAATGCAAGACCATCGCCTCGACATAGGACTCATCCCCGTCGTAGAGTACTTGCGAAACCGAAACGACTATCGGCTCATCAGCGACGCAGGAATCGCCTGCCGCGGCCCGGTCTGGTCGGTGCGAATCCTCTTCCGCGTTCCACCCGAACAAGTCCGCTCGCTCGGGACCGACGAAGGATCCCGAACCAGCGTCGCACTTTCCCAAGTTCTCCTGGCAAGCCGCTTCGGTCGACTCCCGGAACTGGTCCCCTTCCCGATCCACTCCGAGCCCAAGGATTGCCCGGCCGACGCGGTCTTGGTCATCGGCGATCGAGCGATGAACCCCGAACGCTTCCGATCCGATTTCTTCTTCGACTGGGATCTGGGTGAAGAATGGTTCCTCGAGACCGGGCTCCCCTTTGTCTTTGCGATGTGGGTGGCTCGTCACTCCGACCTGGATGATCCGCGAATCATCGAATCGCTCGAGGCAAGCCGCGATGAGGGCTGCCGGAATGTCGATGCGATCATCGCCAAATACGCCAAAAGCTACGGACTGAGCGACGAGGCTTGCAGAGAATACCTCACGCATTACCTCCAATTCCGAATCGGTAGCCTCGAGCGTCAAGGTCTCGAGGAGTTTTCGCGCCGTTGCAGCCAACTAGGGCTTGCTTGACTAGGTACAATGCGGAAAACCTCCACTCTCCAACCGGCAAAACATGATCGCAACTTCAAACTCCAGTGTTCGCTCGATTCTCGATAAAGCGATCGCAGGGCAACGTATTTCCTGCCACGAAGCTTTGGTCCTCCTCCAGAGCGCCGACCTGAGCGCCCTCGGACAAGCGGCACAGGCAGTCACCAAACGCCTTCACCCCGAGAACTACCGTACCTACAACATCGATCGGAACATCAACTACACCAACGTCTGCACCGCTGTTTGCGACTTCTGCGCGTTTTACCGAACCCCTAAAAGCGACGAAGGCTACGTATTGGATCGGCAGGAACTGCTCGAGAAGATCCAGGAAACCGTCGATCTCGGCGGCAACCAAATCCTCATGCAAGGTGGCTTGCACCCCCACTTCAAACTCGAGTGGTACGAAGAGCTTCTCGGGGATATCAAATCCAGATTCCCCAACGTCAATGTACACGGTTTCAGTCCCCCAGAGCTCCACCATTTCACCAAAGTCAACAAGCTCTCGATCGAAACGGTACTCGGAAGGCTCAAGCAGGCTGGTCTAGGAAGCATTCCAGGGGGAGGAGCCGAAATCCTCGTCGACCGAGTCCGCTCGGCAATCACACGCGGCAAAGTGATGACCGACGATTGGCTCAATGTCATGCGAGTCTGGCATGAAATGGGTGGCATCAGCTCGGCAACGATGATGTTCGGACACGCCGAAACCCTCGCAGAACGTATCGAACACCTCGACCGACTCCGAAGCCTTCAGGACCAGACCCAAGGCTTTACCGCCTTCATCTGCTGGACCTTCCAGCCTGAGAATACTCAGATGAGCCACATCCCTCCGTCCGGCTCGTTCGAGTACCTGAAAACCCAAGCCGTCGCGCGATTGTTCCTCGATAACATCCCGAACATTCAAAGCAGTTGGGTCACCCAAGGACTCAAGATCGGTCAACTGGCCCTCCTCTTTGGTGCCAACGACATGGGCTCTTTGATGCTCGAGGAAAACGTCGTCGCCGAAGCCGGCACAGTCCACTTCTTGACGCTCGATCAGATCCGCGATGCGATCAGCGAACTGGGCTATATCCCGCGCCAACGCGACGTGTTTTATCACCTGCTCGACGAAGCCTTCGAGCAAAAAGCGGTCGAAGCCAACAGGGCGAACCAACCGATCGAAAAGCGTCTGACCAACCTCGGACCGCTGATCGATAAGTAACCGCTTGGGACGGCTCAACTGAGCATGTTTTGAATACCCAAGACCGAATGCAGCGCCGCGAGAAACCCTTCGTTGTCATTCTTCCAAGCCACCTCGGTTGCCGTCTGAGTCCGAAGGTCCTTGATCTGCACGAGGCCTTCGTCGAGCTCCCGCGCACCGGCAATCAGCGCAACTAAAAATCCACGCTGGTCGGCGTACTTCAATTGCTGTCCGAGCTTCTTGGCCTCTGGATAGACCTCTGCGGATATTCCAGCCGCGCGTACCATCGCTGCGAGCGCAAAATAATCGTTGATCCGATCGGGGTCAAAGAGCGGAATGAAAACGTCCGCAGCCCTGGGCGACTCTTGGAATCGATCCAGCTTTTCCAAGGCGGCCAGCAAACGGTCCAAGCCCAACGAGGCCCCGATGCCCGGAAGCGGTTGCTTGGTAAAGAGCCCGGTGAGGTTATCGTACCGGCCACCGCTACAGACGCTCCCGATGCGAGGCAATTCGAGCAAAGTGGTTTCAAAAATGATCCCTGTGTAGTAATCGAGCCCTCGGGCGATCGAGACATCGATCTCGAATCGTGATGCCGGAACGCCTGCGGCTTGCAAAGCTCGCGTTACGACCGAAAGTCTCTCGATCCCTTGGCTAGCCAGCGGGTTTGAACCGAGCATCGCTGCGAGCTTCGAGAGTACTTCGTCATGGGTCCCCTGAACCTGCGCGAATCGAAAGATCGATTCGATCGATTCGGGCCCGATGCCGACGTGAGACAACTCCTTGGATACACCCTCGGGACCGACCTTGTCGAGTTTGTCCAATGCCCTCAAGACGGCTGTCGATTTCTCCTTGAGGTCCAAAGTTTCAAGAAGGCCGCTGAGGATCTGTCGATTGTTGATTCGGATCCGAAAGTCTTGGATGCCGATCTCCAGAAGCAGTTCATGAATGACCAGAGCCGTTTCGATGTCCGAGACGACCCCCGTCGTGCCGATCGTATCGAAATCGCACTGGACGAATTCGCGAAATCGTCCGTCCTGGGGGTTCTCCCCCCGCCAGACCGGAGCAATGTGGTACCGCTTGAACGGAACCCCAAGTTCGTGGATGTGCTGGGCAGCAAACCGAGCCAAAGGGACCGTCAGGTCAAATCGCATCCCGACCTGCCGCCCCCCGGCGTCGACGAAGTGGTACATCTGGCGGTCGGTTTCCTCGGAGCCCTTGCCCGTAAGGATTTCGAGGTACTCCAAGGCAGGGGTATCGATCGGCAGAAAACCGTAGCGGCGGTAGACCCTCTTGGCGATTTCCATGAGCTTCTCCCGCTGGACCATCTTGGCCGGCAGGAAATCGCGAAAACCCTTAAGAGTCCGGGGTTCGATAAGTGGCATTGGGATGGATTCTTCGGTTCGGGGGGTTCGGGAGATTCAGGAGTTTCGCTTGGGGGTGCCTTCGGAGCGGACGGCGATTATAGGAAAGAATCACCGAGAGGACCAACGCCTGTTTGGAAAAGCGATCCGGGCAGCCTCACATTGGGCTTGTCCGGGCGGAGGCCAAGAAGCGGATAACCGGCGGGACCACATCGGATGAATCCGCTACGTGCACGCACGGCCTCGGAGGACCGTGCTACGGACATGAGCAAAGCGATCGCTTTTTTCTCTGACACCGCACCCGTCGGCAAAACCCCTCCCACACTTGAACTTTTCCGCTTATTTTCCGCCAATCCCCAAGTTGGACACCTGGTTTTTGAGAGTGCAATCACTGCCCAAAAAACCAGCATCTTTAAAACACCCCTCTTTCGGGGGGATGCGCGATTTCTATGCAGTGCTATCAAAAGCCCCTAAAGTATTGCCAGCATTGAGTTTGCGCCAAGGGGCTTGCCGGGGGTGTCAGTATTGTCGCGAGTCCGCCGGAAGGAGCCTTGGGATTCGCTAGCCATGCGAAACAGAGGGACCGTCAAGTGGAGGATCGGTCCCCGCGTACGGTCGGCGAGGGCTCGGTCACTCTCGAATTGAACTGACCTTGCCATTCGCAACCATCGCACCGAGAGGTGCCAGGAAGGTAATTTGTTATGAGCCAAGCAACAAGCAACGGAATGTCGGACGCAGGATCGCTCGCAAGCGGAGAGAAACTCGCCGCCGATATGGTTGTGTTTAATTCCGTTGCCAAAGAACTTCGCGACAAAGTATGCGGATCGACGAAATTCGAAGACCGTTGCCATTGGGTACAGCAAGTCGCCGCCGAACTCTTCGGCGTAGCCCCTACCTGGACGGCTTTCTACCGCGAAACCCTCGGCGTCGACGGGATCGCGCACTGCATCTTTGCCTCCCCCGAAGAATTTCGCCACTACGAGTCGACCGAGTCGCACTCGAAGGTCTTGGAAATGCTGACCGTCCTGCGATCCCGCGATCTGCCCGACTGCGATCCGACCGAGACGCTCCGAATGATCACCGTGCGGATCCCAAAGAGCTTGCACGATCGCATTTGCAAGGAAGCCAACGAGCTCGACGTGAGCGTCAACAAGCTCTGCATCACCCGTATGCTCCAAAAAGTCGACACCTCCATGCTCCCCATTTCCGCCAAAAAGCGACGAGGACGACGCCCCGGCGCTGAATACCACAAAACTCCAGCCAACACCCTGGAAGCCTCCTTGGTCGCCTCAGCACCCCTCACCTTCGAACCGCTCAACGCAACCCTCTGATCCCGAGCCTGTGCCGACGAAGTTCTTCTGCGCAGACGTCGCTCTATGGTATAATCCTAGCGTCGGGAGGCTGGGCAATCGCTCCTCGGTCCGTTTCCTCGCGAAACGGTCCCGAGGGGAGGAAAGTCCGGGCTCCAACGAGCAAGATGGTCGATAACGTCGACCGGTCGTAAGGCCAGGGAAAGTGCAACAGAAAGATACCGCCAGAGCCGCAAGGTTTCGGTAAGGGTGAAATGGTGGGGTAAGAGCCCACCAGGGGACGGGTGACTGCTCCCCTCGGTAAACCCCATCTGGAGCAAGATCCAACAGAGTGAGGCGCTCGATTTCGAGCGCCGCATCCGGCTCGTGATGCCAACACTCGGGTAGATCGCTCGAGCCGCCGAGCAATCGGCGGCCTAGATGAATGATTGCCCTTGGCGATCCAATCGCCATGACAGAACCCGGCTTACAGGCCTCCCGACTTTTTTACCGATCAACGAGCTGACCACCGAGCCGATGGCACCCCCCAAACCATCCCCACCCCTAGGACCTGACAACTCCGCGTTGACCTATGCAGTCCTGCTGGAACTCTCGCTCGGCCTAAGTGCGATCCTCATCGGTCTGTTCCTGGGCGTCAATCCCCGCCAAGACCTCCCGGCCTGGTGGGACGGGCCCGCGATCCTCAAAAGCCTCGGTATCGGGATCCTCGTCGGCTCGGCATTCGCACTAGGCATGGAACTTGTCTCTAGGCTCCCGATCCGCTCGATGCAAAAACTCGAACGCTCGATGCAATCGCAACTCCATTTGCTCCTTGGACCCATGAGCGTCCCGGACCTGCTGCTTCTATCCCTCAGCGCCGGGATCGGAGAGGAACTCCTCTTCCGAGGGCTGATTCAAGGCTGGTGGATGTCGCTTTCCGAAACCCAGTCGTTCCTCGAGTCACTGCCGGGGATGGCCATCTCGGCGGTCTGCTTTGGCTTTGCACATCCGCTGAGTAAAACCTACATCGTCCTTGCCACCCTAGCTGGTTTTTTATTTGCCATCCTGTACTGGGCAACCCGCGATTTGCTCGCCTGTGTCTTGGCGCATGCGATCTACGATGCCATCATTTGCGTCTACTGGAAATGGACCCAATCCCAACTCGCCAAAAAGAATCCAATCGATGTTTAGCGAGATCTTCCCCGATCCGTCGATGTTGTTCCGCTTCAAGATCGATATCCAGCGATTGCAGAACCAAGTCGTGGACTTTTCCGACGTCGATCATTGGGGATTAAACAGCACCTATCGCATGCCACCGATCGAGCAACTCGCTGGCCAAGAGCATCCGATCGATGCAAGGCTCGCTTGGAACGAACAGGGACTATTTCTGCAAATCGATATGACGGTCAACGACGGGTATCCTGTCGACCTATCCCAAAGAAGCCATACGGTCGATGTGATGGTCAACACGCGATACAACCGCAAAATCCAACGCGAAAATGCGTTCTGTGCGTCCTTCTCGTTTTTCAGGACACCATTCTTTCGTCGCACTCGCTATGCCGACCCCAAAAGCGGTGCCCAACGCATGCTGGCCAACGTAAAAAGCCCCCGTCCCCATCAAGACCAAACCGAGGACCCGAATCAAGCGGCGATCGTCGGTTGGGCACGCGCTTGGGATTCCGGACTGACTTCATGGGTTCGCATCAGTCCTCAAGCGATGCATGAGTTTCGGCCAGATGAATTTCCCGACATCGGACTGTACTTCCGCAGCACGATTTCACACTACGACGATCCCACCGCAAACAGAAAACCCCACCAAGAATCGAGCATGGTCCACCGCCAAAAGATATCCGATCGAGATATCCCAAGTCTCTACACCCATTGCCGATTGATCGAACCATCGCCAAACAAAGAACCGCGATCCTGACTTCCATCTGCCTGACATTGCTCAAAACCGTTCCTTCCGCAGAATTGCATGTCGATGCCTCTGCGCTGTCCTTGGATCGATTGCGCAATCTCTCGAAATCTCAAATCGCCGATCTCTCGCTCGATTCGAACCTCGGACCGATCCGCCTAGCCGAGCTATTCGAAATCGATTTAAACACATCTCCTTGCCATCAAGCCGGTCCAACCGAATCCTGGAGCGACGATGCGCTGATCCTACGCGGACCATTGAATCATTTCCGAGGGCTTTGCGCCTCGACAGCCTCAGGCACCACCGTCGTTCTCGGCGATGTAGGGGACGATTTTGCCAAGAGCCAACGCGGTGGCAATCTCTTCGTCGATGGCTCCGTGGGGCAAAGGGCCCTAGCCGACAAACGGGACGGATTGGCCTTGATTCGCTCCGACGCCGGCGACAACTTTGGCTGCCCCTTGCCAGGAAAACTCCAAGGCATCCAAGGTGGAGATTCGATCGTACTTGGAAACCTCGGCCATCGCGCCTGCGAACGCATGCGCCGTGGAACGCTCTGCGTTGCAGGAAACGTCGGAAACCACCTTGCCCATCAATGGATCGCCGGAACCATCTTGGCCATGGGAACGCTTGGACCTCATTTCGGGACCCAGATGCGTCGCGGTTCTCTGATCGTGCCATCGAAACGACCCAAATCCCCCGGCGCGTCCCTCTCGCCATACCGGCCATTGGAACTGAGCTTCCTGCCGATCCTCTGGCGTTACCTCCATCGGTTGATCCTTCATGCTGCAAGCTGCCCTTGGCTAGACACAGCGTTCCAAGCTCGCTGCAATCAACTCGCTTCGCAAATTCCAACTACCCCACACGTGCTTCGCTCCATCGGGGATCTTGAGTGCCAGGGGCAAGGAGAAGTCCTGGTCCTTCAAGAAAACCAACACCGGTCCGATTAGCCCCCAAGGAATCCAACAACATGACAGGTCGAAAAATCGGCATCTTCGGCGGCTCGTTCGATCCTATCCACCTAGGACATCTCCTGACGGCCGATCAGTTTTGCAGCGAACTTTCGCTCGACCTTGTCAAACTCATCCCGGCAAAAATCTCTCCCTTCAAGCAAGGCTATACCCCGACGGCAGATAAGCATCGCCTCGAAATGCTCAAACTCGCCATCGGCGCTCACCCAAAACTCCAGGTCGATGAGATCGAACTCCAACGCGGCGGGGTTAGCTTCACGATCGACACCGTTCTAGACCTGCAACGCAACGAACCCGATGCGACGTGGTATCTGCTCATCGGTGCAGACTCGCTCAAGGATTTCAAGAAATGGAAATCCCCAAACGAACTTCTCAAAGTCGTGCAATTGGTCGTCGCACGGCGAGGCGGTTTCCCCGAACCTGACTGGTCAGAACTCGCCGGTTTGGCTCCCCCTGATCGACTCCTGGACATCGAAAAACTCCGCTTGGATCTCCCGGTCATGGAGATCTCCTCGACGGCAGTCCGCCAGAGAATCGAACAAAACCGCAGCATCCGCTACCTCGTTCCCGCAGCGGTCGAGGTCTATATCCAAGAACACCGACTTTATCAGCGATCGACCGATACCTCTGCGGCGCGACCGACGTAGTGCAATACTTGATTGGCCGCAAGCGACCCGGAACGCAAGGCCCCTTCCATCGTCGCCGGCCAACCCGTCGCAGTCCAATCCCCCGCGAGAAACAAGCCTTGTGCTCCAAAGGTGGCCGTATCGAGCCGACTTTGGTCATGCCCCCTGGATACCGAAAAAACCGACTGCGGATCGGTCACCACCTTGCCCCGCAACAACTTCGCTCCGGAATTCCCTAGCTCTGGAAATACCTCTCGAAGATCTGCTTCCACCGATCGCAAAACCGCCTCGGTGTCTCCCTTGGGCAAATCGCGTGAACCGCTGATGACGATCTGATAATAATGCTCGGAAGCCTTGGGATCGGACTCGCCAGGTCCCGGAAATACCCATTGGCAAAGTCGATCGATCAAGATCGCATGCGGGTCGTTGAACCACTTCTTGGACCACCAAGTATGCACCCCGGTAATCGGTGCGGACTCCAACCCCTGAACATCGCTGAGCGTTTTTGCAGCCCCAGGCAAATGCTCCAGCCCCGCATCCCTCAAGATCGTCCCCAAACGATGCCAAGGAACGGCAAGGACGACCGCTTGGAACTCTGGCAACTCAGGCAGCTTCGATGCCGGATCGCTTTTGGACTTCATACCAAGACTCCAAGTCCCAGTAGGGTTGCGACTGAGCCCTTCGACCGCTTGACCAACCACGAGCCGAACCCCGATTCTGGCAAGGGATTCTCGGGCGGCCTGATCGATCAACTCCGAAAGACTCCGCTGTGGAACCAACAAATGGTAAGCATCCTTGGTCGCCGCAAATCCATCGATCATCACCTTATGGACCGATCCCATCGTGATCCTCGGAAGCTGCTCTCCCAAGGCGCTGACCAAGATCGTACTCCAAAAGCTATCGATCGCATTGCGCGGTTGCCGCTGCGCCTGGAGCCACTCAAGGGCCATCTGACGCTCGAAGTCTCGAGTCGGTCGTGTCCGAATGAGCTTACCGAGCGCCGAGGCGATCGCGATGCGATCCACAGGACTCAAATCCGGCCACTTGAGCAACAGTCCTGAAAGATGAAATGGGGCTGGCAGCGGCCACGCGGCCGCTTGGAATGGCTTGCCCGCTCGAGACCGAAACCATAGGATCGATTGCTCTTGCCACTGATCTCTCTGGCCGGTCTCTTCGATGAATCGAATCAGTTCGCCGCAACACCGCATCCCGACATGCTGGCAATAGTCGATCGCTTGGCCACTCTGAGGGTCAATAAAGGAACCGACTCGGCCGCCGAGCCTACTGCGGGATTCGATCAACCATGCCTCACAGCCGTGCTTGGCAAGGTGCATTGCGGTCTGAATTCCAGCGAGCCCTCCACCGACGACGGCGACCCTTGGAACTCCCTCCCAAATCGCATCCGAACGGAAAGTCGTTCTGGGTTCAGGGGCGATCATGGATCGAAACCAGGGCGTAAAGGCGTGCGAAACATAGAGCTTGATTTTCTGCGGTAAACCCAACGAGGGCCGACCGATCAGCGGAGCCCTAGGATCGTCCTGGATCTGCTTAAAAATCTGATGGTAAGTCTGCCAGATCATCGCGAACATGCGCTGGCCATCGGCATCGAGATGTGAGCCAAGCCCCCTGGCTTGCTCATAGCACCCCTCGGCTCTCTGGCAATAGAGCCGCATGAGCCCATTCCAGTCTCCGAGTTTTTCGACCCCCTGGACCCCTTGCGCCCCGTCAATGCCGCTCAACGCTTCGATCAAGGAGTCTCGGTGGAATCCGAATCGCCCAAGGTCCTCTTGGGCCAGATACATTCGGCCGCGTTGGGCGTCTTCGACAAGATCGCGAAGGATGTTGGTCAACTGAAAAGCATGTCCGCAATCGACCGCCATGCGATGCTCTCTGGTCCCGGCCAGTGGAACCCCCTTGGTCGACCAGATCGCCATGCAGCTTAAACCCACGGCACTTGCGACGCGGTACATGTAGGACTGGAGTTGATCATAACGCTCGATCACCTGGGGGCGGGAGTCTTGATCGACCCCCAAGACGATCTGCTTCAAAAGTTCCTTAGGGATCGCAAAGCGTTCGACGGAATCTGCGAGTGCCAGACGGATCGCTTCGAGGGTTTCAAGCCGATTGGGCGATGGGTTTTGATCAAGTCCTTCAATCCACTGGACCCAATCCTCGGCTCGCCAAGTCTGGTCCGAAGCCTTCTGGTCCGAAGGCTTCGGATCCGAATCGCCATCGGTCGCATCATCGGCGAGCCTTGAAAAAGCGTACAGGGCCGTCATCGCGCGTCGTCGATCCAACCTCAGGAAATCGAAGGCCCGGTAAAAGTTCGATCCGCTGGCCTGGGCGATTCCATGGCATGCGGCGTAAGATGCATCGAGTTGGATCATGCTCTGATTATCGACCCACTGGACTTGGGCGTTCCTAAAACAGCCCGGACGGCGAGCCGGACTTTCTGAAACTTGGTGACCTCCACAGGTTGGCTCCATACATCGAATCGGTTCCGAGCGATATTGTCAAGAATCTGCAGACCGCCTCCGACGAAGAGCCTTATGCTCCGACGAAACCAACTCGGCCCCTGCTCGGCAAGCGGGGTGCCTGCAGACAGGTGCGCACGGGCCTGCTCGGTCCACTCCTGGAGCACCTTGGGCGCTCGATCGGATCCTTGCCCCCATTGGCTTTGCGTGATCTGTCCTCGGTCCAGTCGCTCCTTGGGTAGATAGAACCGCCCCCGGGCCGCATCGAGCGATACGTCTTGGCAAAAGTTCGCAATTTGCAAACCTGTACAAATGGAATCGGACCACTCGATCGCTTGGGGGGAACTGGTCCTGGCGAGCCCCAGGATGATCCGGCCGACGGGGTTGGCTGAACGCGAGCAGTAATCGAGCAGTTGCTGGTCATCGTCGTAGCTCGTGACCGATTGGTCTTGAACAAACGCCGAGAGCAAATCGTCGAACGGCACGATGCTCAACGAATAAGTCTCCATGGTGTGATGCAACGCGACGAAGACAGGATGGAGCGACTCGCCTTTTGCAGCTTTCTGCAACTCTCCTCTCCACCACCCGAGCAACTTCAGGGATCGGTCCGGATCGTCGAGCTCATCGGCAAGGTCGTCAGACCATCGGCAGTAGGCATAGACGGAGCAAAAATGAGGGCGTATTTCCCGAGGCAGCCAAGCATGGGTCACCGAAAAATTCTCGTAGTGACTTTTGGCCAATTTCTCGCAGTATTCGAATGCTTGGTCGAGCCCCCATCGAGGGGATTGGCAGTCAGGTCCGCACCATGCAAGGTCGGTCAGCACCTGCTTGGATCCTGCTCGGACGGGTGCTTTCGGCAGTTTCGATGGGGGCTGGCTGGTCAAGGATTCGCAGTTCGTAGGATCCGGTGATCGCGCACGGGCGGTTTTTGTTCGGTTGATGGTTTTCGGGTGCCTTTCGCCTTCGCGGTAGCTTGCCCAAGGAGTATGATTTTAGCAGTTCAGTGCCGTTCCATGAACCTTAGAGCAAACCTATGAAGATTTTACTTGCGACTCCCCGAGGATTTTGTGCGGGGGTCAACATGGCGGTCAAAAGCCTCGACCTTGCACTCCAGCATTTTGGAGCCCCTGTGTACGTTTTCCACGAAATCGTTCACAACCAATATGTGGTTCGATCGTTCGAGTCCAAAGGTGCGGTTTTTGTGAACCATCTCGAAGAGATCCCCCCAAAATCCACCGTTCTTTTCTCGGCGCACGGTGTATCTCCCGAAATCCGCAAACTGGCCCAGCAACGCGACCTTCTGGCGATCGATGCGACTTGCCCACTGGTGACCAAAGTGCATTTGGAAGCGATCAAATTCGCAAAGGACAACTACACGATTGTCTTGATCGGCCACGAAGGGCACGACGAAGTGATCGGAACGATGGGTGAAGCCCCCGAGGCGATTGTACTGGTCGAATCGACCCAGGATGTCGATCGACTCGAGTTCGAGCCAAGCACCAAACTGGCTTATCTGACCCAAACGACCCTGAGTGTCGACGATGCAAACCGAATCATCGAGCGTCTCAAAACGAAGTTCCCCTGGATCGTCGGCCCCCCAAAGGAAGACATCTGCTATGCGACCCAAAACCGACAAGAAGCGGTCCGATTGATCGCACCCGATGCGACCAAGGTCATCGTGCTCGGCTCCCAAAACAGCAGCAACTCGCAGCGACTTCGTGAATTGGCCCAAGAGCAAGGCCGAATCGCCTACCTGGTCGATGGGCCTGAGGACCTCGCTCTCGATTGGTTTGAGCCCTCCGATGTGGTGCTCGTCACGGCCGGCGCAAGCGCTCCAGAAGAGGTGATCTCCAAAACGCTCGACTGGCTTCAGAGCCACTTCCAAGCCGACCTCGAACTCAGAGAAGTTCGCAAGGAAGAGGTGCTCTTTCCGCTCCCAAGAGCCCTTCGGGTGCTGACTTAGCCACTCCGAAGCCCAACGATTAGAAGCGATGGCCGAACTTGGGTCCGTTCGGACAAGTCGTCAGGATCTCCGGCCCCTTCTCGGTCATCAAAATGGTGTGCTCGAACTGCGCCGATAAACTCGCGTCGCGCGTGCGGACCGTCCAATTGTCGTTGGTATCGAGCTTGGTGAATCGTGCCCCGGCGTTGATCATCGGCTCGACGGTAAAACACATTCCCGGAAGCAGATAGTCCTGACGGCTTTTGCGATCGGGGAAGTGCGGGACATTGGGATACTGGTGAAAGCGACGCCCTAATCCGTGTCCGACATACTCGCGAACAACGGTGAATCCATACTTGTCCGCTTCGGCCACGACGCATTCCCCGATGACGCTCACAGAGCACCCTGGCGTCAAGGCTTGGATCGCTCGGTGCATGGCGTCAAAGGCGCACTGGGTGACCAATCGCCCCTGCTCCGACACGTTTCCGATCAAGAAAGTCTCGGATTGATCGCCATGCCAGCCATCGACGATCGAAGTGATATCGACATTGACGATATCGCCATCCTTGAGGATGTAATCGCAAGGGATCCCATGGCAGATCACATCGTTGACGCTTGTGCAACAGCTTTTGCTGTAGCCCAAGTACCCCAAGGTCGCCGGGGTATGCTTGTTGGAAAGCGTGTATTCGTGGACGAGCTGATCGATCCGTTCGGTCGAGATGCCCGCCTTGACGAAATCCCGAAGGTAGTCCATCAGTTGGGCGTTGAATCGGCCGGCCGCACGCATCTGCTGCCGTTGAACTTCCGAGAGTTGGAGTTTTCGAAAATTCTGAAGCATGTTCGAAGCACGTAGCTGCTTTCCGTCACCGAAGTCCCTTGCGGGCGTGAACAAGTCTGTACAATCCAACCGAAACCCTGACTAACCCCAATTCTGTGTGAAATTTTAGCCAAACCCCGAGAAAAAAAAAGCCGCAGAGCATGAGAGACTCCCCCGACTTTGTCGTCGAGAGCCTGAGCTGTCCAATCCAAGTGATTTACAGCGATGAGCATTTGGTCGCGGTGTTCAAGCCCGCCGGGCTGGTGGTCCATCGCGGGCCGAAAACCCTAGAGAGCGAACCGATCCTCTTGCAAACGCTCCGCGACCAGTTGCAGCAGTTCCTCTATCCGGTCCATCGATTGGATCGTCCCACCGCAGGATTGATTCTCTTGGCCAAGACCCCGGAGGTCGCCTCTCAGCTCGGAGAGATGTTCATGGCCCAACAGATCCAGAAGCACTACCAAGCTCTCGTACGCGGTTCGATGCCACCTGAGTGCCGAGTCGATCGTCCCCTGCTCCACCCCAAGCATTTCGAGGAGCGATTCAAGTGTGCCCATCCAGAACAACCGGCGACCACCCATTTCCGCTGCCTGAAACGCTTCGAAGTTCCCTGGCCG
>JAJTFB010000030.1 GCA_021300015.1 Pirellula sp.
TCGTAGATCCTGGCTGCGTCTCCAGTAGCCTTGGAATTTGTAGAATCTCTTGCGGTCTTCCTCGGCATTCGAACCGGTCAGTTTGACCGACCAGTAGTTGTTTAGATCGCTGAGTCTTTCGATGAGCAGCTCGGGGTCGTTCGACTCCAGAGCTGCGAAGATCGTCGCGCGGTAGGATTCGAGCGATTGAAACCGGTCTTGTTCGGCTTTGCGGAAATCTTCCAAGGCCGCTTCTCGATTGCCCAGGTCGGATTCCAAGCGGCCCAAGAAGTCGAGCATCAATGGATCGTTAGTCTGAGCATACACGTTATTGAGCGACTTACGGATCGCCCAAGGGTCAGCGCTTTGAAACTTTTTGCTGCGGATGTCGAGCCACTCCTGAATGGCTCTCAGATCGGAATCCAAAGGACCCGGAAGCGGTTTTTTGTCGAAGGGTAGTTGGTCGATACTCAGAGTGGAAGCCCCGGTCCAAACCGAGCATAACTGGCTCAAAGGGTTCTGGACTTGGAAATCAAACACATCCTCAATTTCCTCATTCGGTCCGTTGCCAGTGAGCATCAAAACGACGTACCCAAAGTTCTTGTCTGCATAGAAATGTCTATGCATGTAGCCTTGGAGTTTTGGATCGTTCGATCGCTCGGGCGCTTTGGTTTTGAACAAGTTGTTGCAGTAGAGTTTAAATTTGTTGAAGGTGATCATTTTGGTCAGAGGCAGAAGGATTTCCTCGGAATCGATCAGTTCGATGGGTGTTGTGGTTTCGCGATAGTACCGAATCAAAACGGCTGTGCGATCCTCCTGGGTTACCAAACCGATGATTCTCCAGTCGTGGAATCCAGAGGTGATCCACTTGGTATCGTCGAGGAAACCGAGGACCAGCGAACGCAGTTGCAGCGCAAGGGCATCAGGGGAATCGGAACGAAAGGACTTTAGTTCTTTGCGTCCTTGTTGGATTTCATCGATCATCGGGCCGTACTCGAAGAGTGGCTCGATCGCATCGTACCGATTTGCGCTGGCTTCGGTCGTAAAAACCTTGGCCGTCCGAGACCCGCAAAACGTTCCTTCGATGGGGTCGATTTGCGTATCCCATCGGGCTTGCTTGGACCAATCAAAGTCAACCGATAGCGACTTTTGCGGTAGGTCGCTGGCGCTCGTGGTGGGGGCAGAACCCAGGCGAAATGCGTCCGCCGAAGGAACACCGATCCAAATTGCTGTCCCGATCGCAAAGAGCCCTACGGCCAGCATTCCGAAGACAGAACTTTTTGACAACGCAGATCGTCGCTTGACTCCACCAAAGTTGGTTTTCATTCCCAAACCAGGTCGGTTCGAAAATGCGGCCAATGGCGATAGGGCCGGATCTATTTCCGAAGTGTCGAATTGTTCCTCGAAAGCGACTCGATCGCCGCAGTTCGGGCAGTCGATACCCCGCTTGAACATTCTTATCGAAGCGCGGAGTTGCGTGCCACAGCGGCATAAACAGTTTCGACGCATGGGAAGAACGACCGGCGGGATTGGAGGTGGGAGAAATTCGCGAAAACTGGGCGGATTCCATTCCAAGACGCACCGGGGAGTCGTCTCGATTCGAGCAATGTATCTGAATGTACACGATAAATTGGACGGAGTTCCCAAAAAAAGCGAGGTTCAAGTAACATTACTTGTTCGCTCAGGGGTGCAGAACAAGCCCATCTAATAACCATGGGTTTCATTGGGACCCATCGCAGATTAGGATTTCTTGGGGCCCCTTTTGGTTCTTGAGGAGATCGGCCGCGAATCGACCGTAAGCCCAGTTGAAAAGTCCAGTTGAAAAGCCCAGGGTGGATGAAACGATGAAGCGAATCAAATTTCGGTATGTTGCTTTTTTATGGCTGATTCTGTTTTCCTCGGCGCACGGCGAGTTGGTGACGCTCTACAGTGGGACCGGCCTACCTGCCGCTGAGCCTTGGCTGGTATTTGGTGCCGATACGATCAGCGGTTGGTCGCAAACCGCTGTGGCGTTCCCGAGCCGTCGAGTATGATCTCAGCGGGCGTTTTTGGGATCGGTCGTTGCGCCGCCCGCAGGATCCGGGTGAAGAGTAAGGGTCCCATTGGGAGTAAGGTTTAATCGATGGTGTTATTGGTTATCTCCTGCATCTTGCTCGCCTTGGCTCTATTGCCGCTTGCTCTGTTTGTTAAGAACCTTCAAGACTTCCAGCGAGCCTGCAGCGATCCTGCGATCTTGGAGCGGGCAAGCCAGATTCCGGTGAGCGTTCTGATACCGGCTCGCAACGAGGAGTCGAGCATTGGTGCAGCTCTCGATCGTTTGATCGAAAGCACGCATCGGCGATTCGAGGTGCTGGTCCTCGACGACGCTTCGGAGGATGCAACGGCTCAGATCGTCGAATCGAAATCGGAGCGTTTTCAAGCCATCGCGTTGCATCGCTCCAAGGGGCTAGCTCCGGGTTGGAATGGCAAACAAAACGCTTGTTGGCAATTGGCTCAGTTGGCTCAATACGATCGGCTTTTGTTCCTCGATGCCGATGTGCGGCTTTCGCCCGAGGCGCTTGTGCGGATACTTGCCGAGCAAGAGCATCGAGAGGCCCCATTGGTCAGTGGCTTTCCGTTTCAAGAGACTGGTAGCTTTGCGGAAAAGCTATTGATTCCGATGATGCACTATATTCTGCTCGGGTTTTTGCCGATCGAGCGCATGCGCAACTCGACCGATCCGGGCTTTGCAGCCGGATGCGGGCAACTGTTTCTGGCCAAAAAGGCCGACTACCTCCAAGCCGGTGGTCACAGCGCGATCGCTGGCTCGCGGCATGACGGGATCAAGCTTCCGAGGGCCTTTAGGCAAGTTGGCCTCAAGACCGACATTTTCGACGCCTCCGATCTAGCGACTTGCCGTATGTACCACAACCTGCAGCAGGTTCATCAGGGTTTATTGAAGAATGCTACCGAGGGGATTGCCAACCCCAAGCTGATCGGTCCGTTTACCTTTCTTTTGCTCGGTGGTTCGGTCCTACCGATCTGTTTGTTTCTCTGGCAATTGGTTCGCTGCCTTGAGGGATCTCTGTGGAGTGGTTTGCCACTTGCTACGTTGATCATTTTGGGGCTCGCGGCTTTGGTCGGTTGGCTCCCTAGGCTGCTAGCTCAGCGTCGGTTTCGTCAATCGATGCTCGGAGTTCTTATGCACCCCTGGAGCGTTCTATGGTTCGTGAGCTTGCAATGGACCGCCCTGCTTCGACAAGCCCTGCGTCTCAAGACGGCTTGGAGAGGCCGGTTGTAATCGACCCGATTGACCCCATGCGCGATTCGTTTATTTTGAATCGTTGCTTGGTTTGAGCGTCCATGCCAAGAGTCGGTCGGTTAGGTTCGGGAACCAACGGCCCATGGCGACCAAGGCTTTGCCACCGAGGCTCAAGACCCGATCGCGTTTGGAGCGGACCAAGGCTTTGAGTGCAAGTTCAGCGACGCGTTCGGCAGACATGCTTCCAAGGGAGCGACTCTGGGTGTCGATACGGGTATCGACCAACGCGTCGAAAAATTCCGAACGAGTGGTGCTCGGCGAGACCATCAAAACCTCGATACCCAGCGAGGATAGCTCGACTCGGATCGACTCGGCCCAACCCCTGAGCGCGAATTTCGCAGCGCAGTACTCGCTTTTGTTTGGGACGGCGCGATGGGCCAAGACCGATCCGATGTTCAGGATGGCTGGCCGCGTGCCCTGCTTGAGCAGCGGAATGCAGATGCGAGTCAATTCGGCAGGTGCAAAGAAGTCGATTTCCATGACTTTCCTCAATCGATCCGTGTCGGCTTGTTCAAACGGGCCGATCGCGCCTGCCCCCGCATTGTTGACTAGCACATCCAAACCTTGCCAGTGGACCTCGCACCAGTGAGCAAGTCGCACTCGATGGGCCTGGGAGGTCAAGTCCCCTTCGATCGCTGTGAGCTTTCCGGGATGATTCTGTGTCTGGAGGACCAGCCGGTCCAATCGATCTTTTCGACGCGCCGTCACAAGGACCTCCGCCCCGGCCCGCGTCAGTTGCTTGGCCATGCAAAATCCAATGCCGCTTGAGGCTCCCGTCAGAAGCACTCGAAGACCTTGAAGTTTTCGCCTAGCCATTTCTAACCGACCTTGGGACGGACGTTCAGGTCCTCTATCGAGACTTCTGGTATGGAGACTTCTAGCACGGAAGTTTGGGATTCGGCTGGTACAAACGTGGCGTTGTTGGGCAACCCATGCCGGATCGGTTCGGGCAAGGTCCCTTGGAGGACACGCATGTCGACGCCGTTTCCGGCAAGCTTACCGGCACAGCCGATACTCATGCGGCAGTGGACTAGGCACAAGTCGTCTTGGTAGTGTTTCGAGAGGACCTCAGCGTGCGTGGCAAGCCAAGCGATGGTTTTGCCATCCCCGATGGGCAATCGCAGTTCGAGTTCAACGAAACTTGATGTCAACGAATCGCTCACTGCCATGGAGAGACGTTGGAGTCCGAGTCCGCTTAGGGCCGAGATGGGGATCGCATTGGGGTAGCGCTCATGGACGAGTGAAATCCGTTCGTCGGCACCGGGGCAATCGCATTTGTTGAGCACCAGCAGTGTGTCTTTTTCTTGGATATCAAGTTCCTTGAGGACTTTATACACCGAGGAGATCTGCTGGAAGACCGATGGGTTGCTCGCGTCGGCCACGTGCATGAGCAAATCGGCTTGCCGAGCCTCTTCGAGCGTCGCTCGGAAACTTGCGATCAGGTGGTGAGGTAGATCGCGGATGAAACCGACGGTATCGCTCAGCAAGATCGGGCCCCAACCCGGGAGCATCCAACGGCGCGTGCGTGTATCGAGTGTCGCGAAGAGTTTGTCGGCTGCTTCGACCCCCGCACCGGTCAGAGTGTTCATCAAAGTGCTTTTGCCGGCGTTGGTGTAACCGACGATCGAGACGCAGAAGGTCCCATCGCGCGAGGCGACTTCCCGGGCTTTTCGCTTCTCGACTTTCGACAGGTCCATCTTCAGATCATGGATCCGTTTCTCGGCCAATCGGCGGTCGACTTCCAATTGCTTTTCGCCCGGCCCACGCATCCCGACTCCCATGGTTTGACGTGACAGGTGGGTCCACATCCGCTTGAGCCTCGGCAGCGAGTATTCCAACTGAGCCAACTCGACAGCCAGGCGGGCTTCGTGCGTGCGGGCGTTGGTTGCGAATATGTCGAGGATCAATTCGGATCGATCGATGACCTTCGTACCAAGTGATTTCTCGAGATTCCTGGTTTGGGCCGGGGTCAAGTCGTTATCGAAAAGGACCACGTCGGCACCGACGTGCTCGACAAAGTTCACCAGTTCTTCGACCTTGCCTTTACCTAGGTAGGTCGAATGATCCGGATGCTCGCGTTTTTGGAAGATGGTGCCACAGACCTCGATTCCAGCGGTGTCTGCAAGCCCCTTGAGTTCATCGAAGGGATCGTCCGAGACAAAATCGTTGGGGAGAAGGAGTCTGGCAAGTACTCCTTTTTCGTTGGTCAAACTTTGGGATCGTTCGTCCGTGCGCACTAGTTTTGGGTACTCCGATGAGGATGCAAAGGGGGTTGGGATCGCGAGGTCTCTCGGGCATCGATTCGACCAGCAGCCCACATGGAATCGCTGAAGCTCAGGATCCTTAAGGACGTTCGCTTCGTAGGATTATACTCCATCGCTTTGGTCGATCGGCAAGCCATCGAGACTCGTCGAGAATCCGTGGGTTGGTCATCCGTTAGACGTCTGGGGATTGCCGTTCGTTCACCCCTGAATGGTCCGATGCGTCAAAAAATCCTATTTTCTTCAGCGCCACCTCAGAACCCTCGGCCCTAGCCCGCTTTCAAAGCGGACTTCGAAGGCCAAAAAGCCCAAGGGGGGAATAGCCCCCTTAGAAAGGGCCTCCTTGGTGGCTTGTGCCACCTCGTTCTGTGAGTCCTTGCAGTCGGTTTTCCCGTTAGCTTTTCCCCAGAGCCCTTGGTGTTCAGGTCCAGCGAAAAGCCGATGAAAATGTGGTTTTATTTTGCTTGACTTTGCATTTCCAGTACGAATAATCCGATACAACTTAACTCAGAAGCGCGGCCGGGAGCCCGTATCTGATGAATCTCACTCAAAAGGTTCCAGACAGTATGAGCAATCTTTGCAAAAATGTTTTCGAAGCCATTCTCAAGTACGGTCACGATGAGGACTTCGATCCTATCGCTGATGGAAAGTTCTTGCCCACCGATGCACCGGCTGGCTCGCAAGAGAAGATCGAAGTTCTTCGACGTCGTGTAGAACTCGGACAGCCCCTGTGGCACAACGACGACCGAGTCGACTACAGCGGTTTGACCGGCGCCATTCGCCCCCGCGAGTAATTGCGAAAAGCTAGTTCGGCACACACCCTGTTTGTGCTCCTGGGAATAAGTCCCAAGATTCAACAGGCCGGTCGACCAATCAACAACTTAGATTCAACGAAGGCCGGGTCTGATTCCAGACCCGGCCTTCTTCTATTGCTGAATCCTCCCTGACTCCGATGCAAAGGACTTGTAATGACGCAACCCCCGAAAGGAAACGGCGTTTCATCCGACCCTGAGCCAACGGCTCAGGAGTTGTTCTTGGTCGAAGGCGAATCGGCAGCGAGTGCTGTCGAACGCGTTTGTAACGGCCAATTCCAATCGGTCTTAGCGATGCAGGGCAAACCGATGAATGCATGGAAAGCGACGCGTGCGAAGGTCGAGTCGAACGCGTTGTTCGAACAACTGATCGCAACACTTGGAGCCGGATTCGCAGACGATTTCGATATCAAAAAATGCCGCTTTGCAAGAATCATCCTGCTTTTTGATCCCGATGCCGACGGTATCCATGGATGCTCTTTGATGCTCTGGTTTTTTTACCGCTGGATGCCACAGATCCTAGAAGCCGATCGACTTTTGGTCGCCAACCCCCCGATCTGCGAGCTGCTCGATCGATCGACCCTCAAAAGAGCGTATCCCTCCCATCCTGTCGAGCGCGACAAAATACTAGCCGAATGGAATGCTGGGTTGCCCCAGGAAGACTCAGAACGCTTCGAGATGCGGCCCTACCGTGGGCTTGCAAGCCTCGGCCAGGAGATCCTCTACAACACTTGCGTATGCCCTGAGACTCGATTGCTCAGAAGACTCCGAACGCAAGACGCACTGGCTTCGTTGAAGGTCTTCGGCGCACAAATCTAGCCGGCATCTAGGCTCGAGAAGCCGACGGACCCCTACGCGCTCGGGGCGGTCTGGTCTTGGTCAAAAACCCAAGGCCCCTTGGGGATTTCGAGCCACCATCGCTCTTTGTTTTGCGCAATCGAAAGCACGTCCTTAATCCCGATCGGCGCATCGGTCTGAGTCAATCGCAGCGACCTAGCTAGCAAGCCGATGATTTGCTCGGGCCTTATGCCGTGCTCTCGCCAGTAGGACAAGCGGGAATCACCATGCCGTTTGGCAAGCCGCTTGCCATCGGGGCCGACGACCAACGGGACATGGAGCCAACCCGGAGGCTCCCACCCTAAGGCTCGGTAGATCGCAAGTTGCCGATAGGTGCTATAGACAAGATCGTCTCCCCGAACGACATGGTTGATCTCTTGCTCATGATCATCGACCGTCACGGCGAGTTGGTAGGCAGGTGGCCCATAATTCCGAGCTACGATGAAATCCCCAAGGGACACTTTGGCATCGAGCTGCTGGGGACCTAGATAATCGTCGATCCACTGCATGGTTCCGGGGCTGAAGCGAAACCGCCAAGCGTAGCGGTCTCCTTGAGCGTCGAGCTTACAAGCGTCCATCGCCGAACGCTCAGCGCAGCTACCGGGATAGACAACCCCATCGCGGAACGATTCGTGAGGTGCCGACGAACAAGCTTCGATTTGCGTGCGGCTGCAAGTACACGGATAGACTAGCTCTTGTCGCTTGAGTTCTTCGAGAGCATCGAGGTAGCGATCGGTTCGAGAGGATTGCAAGGGTGCGGTTTGGTCCCAGTCGATTCCCAGCCAACGGAGGTCATCGATCGCTTGTTGGTTCGCCCAGGACTTGGTCCGGGGGGTGTCGAGGTCCTCGACCCTCAAGAGCAACTCGCCGTTAGAGCTTCGGGCGTGCAACCAGGCGATCAAGAACGTGCGCGCGTTGCCCAGGTGCTGAGCTCCGGTCGGCGAAGGAGCCAACCTTCCTCGGACTCGGTCGGATTGCAGCGAATTAGGAATCACAACTCATCGGATTCTTCGGGCAACGGGGGCATGAGCCGCAGATCGTGCTCCACAGGCCCGAGCGATCCGGTCTGAGCGTGCATCAGCAGAAGTGTGTTGGAGCGACGTTGAAGAGTCGTCGGGGCGATTTGAAGCTTGGATAGTTCCGCATCGGTCCATCCGACGGCGATCCATTCATCGCGCTGCAGTGGATATCTCGCGAGGATTTCTTCGACCAAGGCTTGGAGCTTCATCCGGTCGGGGTCGGTCTCGGTGGTCTTCCAGGAAAAGGCAGATGACTCAGGGGGCACTTGGATTTGGCCACTGGCCGCATCGCCTGCACGGACCGTTCCGACCTCGGCTCGCTTGAGCTCGCCTGTGGTTGCAAAACCGATCAAGACCACATCGCGCAGCGTATGGTTCGATCCATTGGTGATTTTATACCCACTGTTTACTGGGTCGATCGTCCAGGAGACTCCTCCACCGAGCGCGATGACCTCTTCACTCTGGAGCAAGCCGGTGGTATTCGAGAGGACGGGGAAGGCCTGGAAACCGGTCCCTTTGGAGTCGGCGATTCGATAGGGCAGGAGTTTGCCTCGGGCCGCCACACTGCGCGAGCGATGCTGGGGCGTCGGGCTCACGACCCCTTGGCCCTCGGGATAAATGACTTGGTAATTGGTCGTCAGCGAAGAGTAAAGGGCATGAAATGAGGACAGAAGTGCGCGAGGGTGATGGTTGTGTATTTCCACCAGAGCCACCGACGTTTCGCTGCGCGAAAATCCGACGTCCAGTTGCACCGCTTTGGCGATCACAAAGACTCCGGCGATGGCGATCAGCGGCGCGGCAACCCAAGCCAGTTCGAGCCTTCGGATCAGCCTGAAGAACAACCAATTGACGGGAACCAGAACGATCAGATACGCGCAGAGCCACTTGAGGATCGTACTGAGATTCGGGACGGAGATTCCTGAGAGTTTTTTCAAGTAGTCGTTAGCTCCCTTGCCGACAATCGCGTTGCTATTCCAAGCCCCAAAACTCGAGGATTTCGGTGCAGCCACCTCCATCATGGGTTTGAGGGGATTGGGGCTTTGGGTGGTAAAATCAAGATCTCTGGCCCAGAGGCGCAAGCGTGTATTGAAATTCGAACTTCGCTCGAATTCCATTGCGGCTCGTCGTTCCGCAGGGCTTGTGCTGTCGTTTGCCGCAACGGCGACTTGATAGACCAACTTGCGAGGGTTGTCCAGATCGGAGCCGATTTTCACATCGCGAGCCGGTTTGCGCAAGACGGCATTGTGGATCAAGGCCGAGTAGGATGGCCAGTTTACGAAGGCCGAGTCGTTCATAGGAAAGCTGGTCATCACGATGCGACCTTGGCCGACCAAACGTTCGGCGACGAGTCCCTCGAGATTCTCGATCCAGGCGCTACCCGAATCGATTTGCCCCTGGAGGATCGGAATCGGTTTGTTGGCTTTCAATGGAATCGCTTGGTCGGCAAGATGGTAGCGCAGGCACCAGGAATCCCTATCGTTGAGCAGCAGGAGTTGGTCTGGAGAAAGTTCGCCGGACGAGGTGTTTTGGATCGGTGCGTAGGGTTTAAGGAACGAGGTTTCGACCCCGGCGATCGCATCGGGACCGTTGATGATGATGGTCCCTCCGAAATGGAGCCAATCGAGGATCGCATCCTGTTGGTCTTGAGGCAAAATGCTCAGCGACACATCGTTCAGGACGATATGCGAGACACTGGTCATGGTAAGCAGTTGAGAAGGAATCGCTTCGGCCATTTCTTCTTCTGAGATATCGATGATCCGATGTGGCATGACTTTGAATTTCATATCCGGTTCGTACTGTGGCCAAACCACACAGTCCAAGCCTCGCCAGAAGACTTGGCGGGAAACATCTCGGCTCAATATGAGCATGTCATACTGGTACTCTTTGAGGAGCTTGAGCAGGAACCTTTCATCGAGCAATGGGGAGCCGAGTCCGCGTTGTGCGTATCGTGTGAAGATCGAGAGTTGATTGTTCAGTGGCGAATTGGTCGCGGTCTGTTCCGAAGCTGGCACGTCGGTCTGAAGGACCTTCATTTCGATCGTCTTCTCCTGGCCTTTGGTCAGCGAGACGTCGCGCTCGAACCCAAGTGCAAGACCTTCAGGCCATAGACTCGTCGCTCGATCGTTGCGATCGACTTCGTAGAGCGATGCCGTGAGCGACTCGTCATTTTGGTTGGCCTTGAGCTTTTGGCGGGTTTGATACCAATGCCCTGGTTTGACCGAGTTGCCGACGATCTCTTTGGAGAACGGTAGCGTGCGAAGCTCGTCGGCTACCAACCGCAGCTTTCTTTTTTGCTTCTCTTTTTCGGTGAGCTTTTCGGAGTCCTCCTGGCTTGTGCAGCCACGGCACCCGGTGATCAAGACAAGAAGCAAGAGCAACCAAACCAGACTTGAGATCCGAAGCATGATGTCTAGTTCCCGAACATACAACCCCGAGCGCATTGTGGTTTGCCGCAGGTCTCCGACTCGCTTTGGCGAGTCTTGGATCCAGAACCCACGACCGGCGCGCCGATGACGCTTAGCAATTTATCCATGCGGACCGAACCGCATTGTGGACATTCCGGCTCGGACTCTAAAGTCCTGACCAGCAGTTCCGATTCCCGTTTGCAATCTTGACAGCGGTACTCGTACAAAGGCATGATGCGATTCCCAGTAAATGGCGGTAGGACCTGAGAAGCTTAATCCTAACGTCTCGTGGAGCCGAATTCAATTCGTGCCGATCCACCACATCGCGATGGCAAGCCCCAGGGCGATTGCACCGAGAAATGAAAGCGTCCAGATCGCACTACTGATGGCTTGTTTGCAGATCAAGTCCCACCGTTCATGGCGCGTTGCGGCCATCACCAGACTTACGGCCAGCAAGACGGGAATCGACCAAAGAAGATAGACTAGCGAAATCGCCATCGGTGGATCAAACTCCAGAGGCCAGAATGGTTAGCGGAGATTAGAGGCCAGGAGTAGGACGAGCCCCGGTCGATAGGAGAACTGGCTCGAGGTCGATCCTCTGGGAGTCTCCCCATAGGCCCTCAAGGTCGTAGTAGCGACGGTGCTCTTCGTCGAACAAATGGACGATAATCCCGCCGTAGTCGATCGCGATCCATTGGCTTTCGTTGTAGCCGGACATCTTCAGGCGGACTTCCCCTAGCTTCTTTAACTCGCGGTCGATCTCTTCGGCAATCGCATGGAGCTGGCGTCGGGAGGTCCCCGTGACGATCAAAAAGCAATCGAAAATGCTCGTTTGCTTGGATAAATCCAAGAGGACGATCTCCTGGCCTTTGTTCTCTGCCGCTACGCGTGCGGCAACCTTTGCAGATTCAATGCTATCGGCGACTGTTTGCGAGTTGTTGGCCAAAGTGGTTGGATCGGATTGTACTGTGCTCATGCGCCTTGGCAGTCGGTGGTGTTACCTGGGATCAATATTTCTCAAGCAGTCAGAATCACTGCTGGGTTATTCTAAGGCCAAACCGACGGATTGTCACGTTATAAGTTTTTCTGTCTAGCTAAGAAAGCGTCGTAATCCTCGCGCGTGTCGATCCCCCGCGGAGCTTTTGGGATGACCCCGACGGCGATTTGATGGCCTGCTTGAAGGAATCGCAACTGCTCGAGCTTCTCGATGCGCTCGAGTTCGCTTGGGGCTAACTTGTCGAGGTTGACCAAGAAGTCCCTGCGATACGCGTAGATTCCCAAGTGCTGCAAATAGGTGTTTGAACCGGACTGGGGGTCGGTGGGCGAAAAAGGAACCGAGGGGGCTAACAGGCCCGATTCCGACTCGGGGAGCCCGTCGGACCCGGGGAACCCGTCACGGGGATAGGGGATGACCGATCGGCTAAAGTACAACGCTATTCCCGCATGGGATCGAACCACTTTGACGCATGCAGGATCTTGAAGATCTTTACGATGGCGAATCGGGGTTGCGAGAGTCCCTATCATCGCATGGGGCGCCCCTGCCAAGAGTTCGATCAAAAAATCGATTGATTCCCCCGCGATCTCGGGCTCATCTCCCTGAACGTTGACAAACAAATCCACTTCGGGGCGGGCCCGAGCGACCTCGGCAACTCGGTCTGTACCGCTTGCAGCCTGTGGGTCGGTCATCACCCAATCGGCCCCAATTTGTTGAGCGACTTGGGCCAACCTCGGGTGGTCTACGGCCAGAATGACACCACTTGCCAATCGGCTCTTCTGAGCGGCTTGGAACGTGTGGGCGATCAGGGGTTTGCCGGACTCGGCAAGGAGCAGTTTTTCCGCGAGTCTGGTCGAAGCCAACCTAGCAGGAATCACGATTTGGGCCCGCAAAGGGTAGTTGCTCGCGTGCATGGGCGGGGGGCTTGGGAAGATTCGGATGGCCGAAAAGAAGAAAGAGGCTCCGGTGGGAGTTGAACCCACGCGTGGCGGATTTGCAATCCGCTGCCTTAGCCACTTGGCTACGGAGCCTTCTGTCAAAACCTGCCCATGGCATGTCAATTGACTTTTCTGGTTGTAGTGAATGTACGAGCTTAGGTCAACACGAGTTCGGACGGATCGCGTGCTCTCGGTGCCCGGCACCGACTTCCTCTGCCGACTTCCCCCAGTCCGGCCGCAGATTGCTAGCATCCCGGCGCGTCTTGGGCAGGTGCCTGGCACCGATTTCCAGTCCGGCCGCAGATTGCTAGCATCCCGCCGCGTCCTGGGACAGGTGCCTGGCGTCCTTGGCAGGTGCCTGGCACCGACTTCCAGCCCGGGCCGCAGATTGCTATCATCCCGCCGCGTCCTGGGCAGGTGCCTAGCACCGACTTGGCCGCATTATCGATACGCTCGGGTCGGAGCCCCAAGCTACAGTGGATCCGCCGCGTCGGATGCCTGGCGTACTAGGTGCTCCTGGCACCGGGTTCCTGGTGCTGACGGATCGGACGGATTAGAGCAATAACTGCAAACAGCGTACCATTTTCAGTTTTTTTATGATTCGACCCTGCCCTGAGGGGAGTCAGACCGTTAAAATTAAGCAGCCTGCTGGTGGCTTGGAAGCTGCCGAAAATGTTTACACTTTCGATGACAACGGCCATGCGTCTATCGTTCGGACTCGAAGCCCGTCAAATACAAACCCAAAAACTGGCTCCTCGGATGATCCAGTCGATGGAGATCCTTCAGTTGCCGATCCAGGCGCTTCAAGAGCGGATCGAGCAAGAGATGGCGGAAAATCCGATGCTCGAGGTTGCCGAGCGCGACGAGAACCTGCCTGACGAGGAGCCGGAGGGGGATGAGCCGTCGAAGTCCTCGAAGACCGAGGACGAGCGGGAGTTGGTCGTTCGGGAGGATTCCTCAAATGCCGAGGATTTCGAGCGTCTTGAGAACATGGGCAATGACATGCCCGATACCTTTGACGATTTCCGTCGCTCGAGCAACCGGGTCCAAGAAGACTCCGACCGTCAACACGATTTGATGGCCAACGCACTCGAGCGGCCCGAGTCGCTCAATGACTATCTTCTTCATCAGCTTGCCGAGCTGGACATCGACGACGATGTCGAGAAGATTGCCGAGCGGATCATTTCTTGCTTGGACGCTCGCGACGGGGGATATTTCCACTCCTCTTTGATCGACATGCTGCCTCCGGACCACAAGCCTGAGGATATCCCCAAGGCGGAGGAGGCATTGCGGGTAGTTCAGGGCTTGGAGCCGGCGGGTATCGCCGCGAAATCGCTTAGGGAATGTTTGCTGAACCAAATCTCCGATGCGACGGAGATGGCCGATAAAATGCGGATCATCATCAACAATCACCTGGATGATCTGGCGGAAAACCGTATGCTAGCCATCCAGAAAAAAACTGGCTATTCGATCGATACGATCCAAAAAGTTCGCGAAGAGCTCCATAAGCTCAACCCCAAGCCGGGTGCATCGTTTATGGATTCTTTTGTTCCTCTGGTCACTCCCGATGTGCTCGTCGAGCAGCAAGACGATGATCAGTACGTGGTTCGACTCGTCGATGAGTATATCCCTTCGCTTCGTATCAGCGATTACTACCGTCGACGTTTGATGGATCCCAAAGCGACCGAAGAGGAAAAGGAGTTCATCAAGCGAAAGGTCGGAAGCGCGCAGTGGCTGATCGAATCGATTCAGCAGCGCCAACGCACTTTGGCCCGTGTAGCAGGAGCGATTGTCAAACACCAGCGGAAGTTTCTCGACGAAGGTCCCGAGGCGATTATCCCTCTGAAAATGCAGCAGATTGCAGACGAGGTCGGAGTGCACGTCACGACGATCTCCAGAGCCGTCGATGACAAGTGGATTCAAACGCCCCGGGGAATTTTCCCTCTTCGTAGGTTCTTTGTCTTCGGCACCCAAACGGCCGACGGCGAAGATGTCGCTTACGAGACGATCCGGCTCAAGCTCCAAGAGATCATCGACAAGGAGGATAAAACCCGGCCTTGTAGCGACGACGAATTGATGGATGAGCTCCACAAGCACGGCTTGGGTGTTGCGCGACGCACCATCACCAAGTACCGAAAGAAAATGGGGATCCCAAGCTCCCGGCAGCGGCGCGACTGGTCCAAGTAGACTGCATTCAAATGGCTTGCGCGACGCGATGCATTACCTAGGGTAGATCCAATGCTCTTTGGATTGGTCCCTGAAAGCCTCCTCTTGTGCCGTCCAGGACTCGGCGATCTGCTCCCAAGTCCTTCCTTGCTCGATGGCCAAGCGTTCTTTGCTCGATCCAAACAACAGATCGATAGCGATCGGATCGGAAACAAATTCATAGATTTCGCTTCGCCAGCCAAACCGCTCGGGCGACTCATTGCGCATCTGGATCAGCAGCGCCAGAGAGGTTCTGACCGGAGCGTAACGCTTTGCGTCGAGTACGTGGATTTGGACACCTCCGCAATCGATACCCGCATGCTTTTGGAATGTCGGACGAAACCATACGGGTCGAAACTTCACGCCTGGTAAATCCAATTGGTTCATCCTTTGGCTCAGGCCAATTCCATCGATCCAGGGCGCACCGCAAATCTCAAACGGGCGCGTCGTTCCGCGACCTTCGCTCAGGTTCGTGCCTTCGAGCAAGCATTGGCCGGGATAGACGATGGCCGTCTGGAGCGTCGGCATGTTTGGGGAGGGAAGAACCCAGGGGAGTTTGCACTCGTCGAAGTAGCGATCGGTTTCCCAGTTCTGACATGCAACAATGTGGAGTTGACCCAGTTTTGCCCCTGGATTTTGCATCGCGATGTTCTTTTGGTAGAGGGATGCAAGTTCCCCGATGGTCATTGCGTGTCGGACCGCGATGGAATGGACCCCGACGAAACTTTCAAAGCCTTTGCAAACCCCAGGGCCTTCGACCTGCAAACCTCCGATGGGATTGGGCCTATCGAGCACCAGTACATCGAGGCCCATCGGTAAGGCGACTTCCAAAGAGTACTTCATGGTCGCTTGGAAGGTGTAGAACCGAGCCCCGATGTCTTGCAAATCGATCACCAAGAAATCCAAATCTTGGAGTTGCTCAACCGTCGGTTTGAGGCTCTCGAAGTTCTTTCCATAAAGGCTCACGACTTGAGTTTGGATCCCTCTTGCTTCCTGATCTGCAACGCCGATGAGGTCTTGTGCTTGTCCATGGAGTCCGTGTTCGGGGCCGAAGATTTTCAGGATCTGAATCCCTGGGATCGTGCCGATGGCTTCGATACTGCTGCGTAGGTTTCGATCGATCGCCGCTGCATGGGTTACGATTCCGACCTTTTTGCCGTGAAGGATTTCGCTCGATTGCGAGAGCAGAACATCCAAGCCGCTTTGTGTCATCGCCTAGACTCCTTGGGTTGTTTCCGATGAATTGAGATCTGAATCGAGGTAGATCCAGGCGGGATACTCGACGTTCATCATGCAAAGTCCGCGCGCCGGAGCGGTTTGACTTTCCAGGGCGCGCTGTCGGGACTTTAGGCATTCTTCGAGCCAGATCGGATCGAATCGTCCTCTGCCGATTTCGACCAGTGCACCGGTGATGTTGCGGACCATGTTGTACAAAAATCCATCGGCTTGGATGTCGATGGTAATCTCGCGACCCTCAAGTGCATCGCTTTGGGTTACTTGGAGTTTTTGCACGGTCCTTATCGAGGTTTTGCGATTCGATCCCAGGGTTTCGAAGGCTTTGAAGTCGAGGGTTCCGAGCAGTTTGACGGACCCTTGTTGCATCGCTTGGACATTGAGTTCTCGAGGTATCCACCAGTGATAGCCGTACCTTAAGGGGTCTGGGACATTGGAATTGCGAATCGTGTATCGATAGCTCTTGGATAAGGCGTTTCGAATCGGATCGAATCGATCGACGACTCTTTGGCAGTGCAGCACGGAGATATCGCGGGGGAGGAACCGGTTGATGGCCCGCACGAGCTTGATCGGATCGTGGTTCCAGACCGAGGTTGAGAACGCGGCAACTTGTCCTTGGGCATGAACCCCCGCATCGGTCCGGCCGCTGCCATGGACGATGACCTCATGGCCGATGGCTTTGGAGATGCTGCGGGCTAGGACTTCTTGGATCGCAAGCCCGTTGGGTTGGATTTGCCATCCGGCATATCGGGTCCCATCGTAGGCGAGTCTCAGGGCGTAGGTCTTGGCCGATGCCGAATCGCCCGCAGTACCACCATCGAAAGTACGATGATCCGGGAGATCATCGGTGCGCATCGCAACGGACTCGGAGGGAACGGATCGAGAACTCGGGAAGTTTCTCTTTGAGCGATTTGAGGATTTGGGACTTCATGTAATCGAGTTCGCTGGCCACGACTTTGTTGGCTGCGAGGACCGTCAGTTGTCCTCGTTCGACCTTACCTACTTGGGTTTGGCTTGCGAGGCTTTGGCCGACGGCATCGGCCCATGCGTTTCGGAGCATGTCGGCCGATTGGATTGCCGAGTAGCCTTTTTGTTGGATGACTTTTCTCAAGACTGCCGAGATCTTCGAGGCGCGAAAACGCGATCCGCTCGATTCGGGGATTTGGCTTAGGAAGTAAGCTTCTTCTTTGTCATCCATACCGTTTGATGGCTACTTCTTGGACTTCTTTTTCGTTGCCGTTTTCTTTGTTGCCGTTTTTTTCGTCGCGGTGGTTTTCTTCTTTACGGCTTTCTTAGCTGCTCCGCTGGTCGAGCTGCTTTTGGTGGCAGCTTTCTTGGGGGTTGCTTTTTTAGCCTTAGCACTCGCACTGCTTTTGGACTTGGTCGCTCCGAAGATAGCCGACCAACCTTCAGCGTACTTCTCATTCGTTCCAACGCGCGTAATCGTCACCGTAATCACCTCAATGAAACACTAGAAAAATTCATGACCTGAACCAGATTGATGTAGTCTAGCAAATAGAACGCTTATTTTCGAGGGCTGCTTGGATCGAGCCGTCGCTAGTCTGCTTTGGAGGGACTGGTTCGCTGGACGGATGTCGCGGGGATCACGCTGGGGTCTTGGGCCGCCAGGGTGGCCATCTGCTGGATGACGCTTGGGAGAAAGACCACACCTGAGTAGTGGTCTGCGGGCAATTCGATGTGGTGTCCTTCGGGCAGTTTGGCCGCATCGGCGTATTTCTTGGAGCTTACCGGTGGGACGACTGTGTCGTGGGTTCCGGAGAAGAGCCAGGTCCGATCCGCCGCGGCGCGGTGTGCAAGTCGCAGAGGTTCGATCGAATAGAGAGCCTCTTTGGCTTGATCCATACTGATTCCGCTTTTGGCTAACTCCTGCCGGGTTTTGGCCGCATCGCGATCGCCGTTGGCGAGAACCCCATAGAGATCTCCGCCAGCAAGGAGGATCATCGAGCGATGGTAGACGGCATCGAGGCCGGTGGTCGTCGCGACGACGAAACCACCGAGGCTTGTTCCTTGGATGGAAATACGGTGCGGATCGATGCCGGGCAAAGCGCCGACGGCATCGTAAGCGCGTCGAGCATCGGCGATTCCTTGTTTTAGGCCGGCGATGAGCGTTTCGCCTTCGCTTCGGGTCGAAGCTGGGTTGCGTCGAAGTCCGTAGGAGGGGAGTTGAAGCAGCAGAGCATGGACGCCTTGGTTGCTGAGTCCTCGTGCGATCATTTTGCCGACGGTCATCCCGCGTCCTGATTCGTGCACGACGACGATCGCAGGGGCTCGGTCCAATTCCTGTCCTTTCTTGGAGGCTCGATACCATTCCATGGCGACCGAGTCGTTGATGGGGTCACCGCTAGAGACCGGGGAGGGGAATCGGACGATTCGATCGATGCCGCTGCGTTTTTGTTTTTCATCGGCATCATCGATCCGAACCTGAAAGGTATGCGGTTCCCAACACAGGCCATCTAAGCACTGTTTTGCGTCTTGGGAGGCTTCTTTGGAGATCTCCATGGCCAGGGAGTCTTTGGCTTCGAAAAGTCTTTGGTCCAGAGCGGCCGTGGACTTGGCTTTGGCCTTTGGAGGATACTGCTTTTCGATATCTTGGAGCAACGCTCCGAGGTCGAGTTTGGTATAGGGCATTTCGGCAGCGGGCTTCGAGTGGCTCGCGTTGGCGACGTAGAGCAAGCCATCTTCGGGGACAAACAGGACGTTGTGAAGGTTCGATTCCATGGCCACTGGACGGCACATCAGTTGCATAGCCCCGGCCGCATCGATTTTGCCGTACTGTTGTTCGACGCGGTTGCGAAGTTCTTGCAAACGCGAGCCGGCCGAGAGGACCACGGCGTTGGGGATTCCCTGCCCGAGGAGTTCATGGGATTTTCCTGGCTCGACAAACTCGATTTTCTCGGGGGTCGCTGCGACACCGACGGCGGATTTTTCCTCTCCGTCGGCAAAGACATAATAGTATTCGCAAGTCCGAGGGCTTTGGCTCCAAAGCTGCTTGACCTCATCGAGCGAATCGCATTCCTCCATGGCTCGGCGCATCAGGGTTGCCATCGGCACTCCGTTCCATTGGCCTTCGCCGCGGCCTCCCATCTCACCGAGCGAGATTTTCTCGGCGTTCATGCCGCTGACACTGCCGATGAATCCTGCGTATCCGATGTTGGCAAAAGGTATTTGTCCTTCGGGAGCGACGATGAAAGTCGTCGCTGCGTCTTGCAATCCGATAGCGGTCATGTAGTCGAGCACTCGGCCGTGATAGAGCTTGCCATCGACGGTCGCATTTCCCATCAGTGCGAAACCCGAGCAGTGGAAGAGTTCTGGAAAGACGTTCAAGGTCTCTACGAGTTGTTCATCGAGGTCGAGCGCCTTGGCCATGGCTCGAGTTTCGACCAAGTGCCGTTCGGGGATGTGGGGTTTGAGTTGGACATAAGCGCGCTCGAGGTCTTTGCGGAACCAACGGCCGTTGGCGATGGTCTGAGCCAAGCCGAATCCATAGAGGACCGAATCGATGCATCGCATCGCCTCGGTCTTGAGCAACTGGCCGTGCGCTTTGCCGATTTGCTCGGGGGATCCGTACAAGAGGGCGACGCGTTGGCCATCGATCCAGCGAAGTTCCCCATGCTCGATCTTGCGAGATTTCTGGTTCGGTTCGGTCAATCGGCTCGAGGGTGCTAGGACTTCAGTCGCGCGTCGAACGCCCCGGGCGATGGTTCTTTCGATTTCCTCCCGAGCGATAGGCTCGATGTCATAATCACCCCAATGGCTTTGAATCCAGTCGACGGGGCTTTGGCCCTCAGGGCGCACAAAGACCTCCTTGTGCTCGTTGGATAGTCCGAGGGTTGCTTGTACATCGTTGATCGCAACCTGGACGATCGCTAGCTGACCCTCCGCACCGGTTTGGCTCAGGGTGATTCGAGCATCGTCGGTCACTAGCCAAGAGGTGGAGTCCTCGAAGGATTGTTGCGAGGTCGCTTTAGGCGCCAGAGGTTTGATTTGCTTCGAAGCCAACAGCAGGTCGGCTGCGGCACTGCCGTCGAGGAACTTGATCAACTCGAAAGGGGCTGCGATTTGCGTGGTCCCTTTGATGGTTCGTTTAAGGAGCTCTCTGCTGTCGAGGTGATCCTCGGAATCGACAGAGCCTTGACCCCAAAAAACCTTGCGATGCTTGGGCAGAACCACGGCCGTGAGATCTTCGGTCCGTACGATCGTCAGCGCGTATTCGGGATGCTTGAGCACCAGTTCGAAATGGGAATCCGAATGCCGAACGAGTTGAAGTTCGACTTGTTGGATTTTGTTATCGATGGGAATCGAGCCGACACCGCTGAGGGTGAACTGTGGGGTCTTGAGCTGGAGGGCTTTGAGCCACGGATCGAGTTGTGAGCCGAGTTTCGTAGCTGCGGCGGGTGTTGCATTCGATGGGTCTTGGGCTAAGGCACTCGTCGGCCCGCAGGTGATCTGCGCGCCTAGGATCGACGCGATCGCAAGGCGTTGGATCCATTGTGTTACGGTTTTCCGTGTTGAGAGTTTCCGTGTTGAGAGGTTCGGGGCGACCATGGAATGGAATCTCCGGGAGAAGAGGAGGGGAAAAGAAGTCGGGTGAGGATAGACTGCCGGTTTAATGTAACGGCTTACGAAAACGCCCCGCAACTCAGAACCGGTAGAAATCGGCAAAAAAGGGGGGCTCGGTTCCTCGACCAGGTCCCTTTTTAGTTGGTTTCCATGAGTGTTTTTGCTCGCAGGATCAGCTCCTGGGCCGATTGGCGATCGGGCGCTTCGGCAATCAGACGGACCAAGGGTTCGGTATTGCTCGCCCGGAGCAGCAGCCATCGATCGGCCCAATCGAGCCTGACTCCATCGAGGGTGCTGATCGAATCGGCTTGTAGTTTTGAACCCAGCAGACCGATCGATGCCTCGAGCTTTTCTTTGCTCAGGGTCATTTTGTCTTTGATCATCGAGTAGGTGGGCAGTTGACCGACGAGCTGCGAAATCGAACGTCCTGTAGCTGCCATGAGATCGAGGATCTGCGCCATCCCGGCGATGGAGTCTCGGACCAGTACCACGCGGGGATCGATCGGTCCGCCGCTCCCCTCGCCCCCGTAGAGAGCCCCGTGTTCGAGCATGCAATCGACGACATTGGCTTCTCCGACTTTGGATCGAAAAAACGGAACTTGGTGCTTGCTGGCCAAGTCTTTGGTCATCGAGCTCGAAGCGCAATTGGTGACCAAGGGTCCGCGATGTTGCATCAGAGCGCGCAGGATGCACAGCACCGGGGTGTACTCCTCCCCGATATAGGCTCCATGTTCATCGAGTAAAGCTAAACGGTCCGCATCGGGGTCTTGGCAGAATCCGACTGCAAAGCCACCTTGGGTAACGCTCGCACCGACAGCCGAGAGGTTTTCTAGGATCGGTTCGGGTGGGTGGCTAAACTGCCCGTCGGGCCGATCGCCCAGGATGACAAACTCGCAGCCTAGGGCCTCGAGCAAGCGGGCTGCGAGGATTGAGCCTGCACCGTGATTGCTATCGATGAGAACTTTCATTCGGCATTTTCGGATGGCTTGCGCGTCGACGGTCGCAAGGACCCGGTCCAAGTGGGCTTGGTGCGGGTCCTCGATCCGTCGGCGAAGGCCGATGCTTTGGATGGGGGCCCAAGTGGCCTTCTGGGGATCCTCTTGGCATTGTCGATAAGCAGCGAGGACTTGGTTGCCGAATGCGGCCGGAACGACCCGACCCTCTGGGCCGAAGAGTTTCATGCCGTTGTAAGGGGGAGGATTGTGGCTTGCCGATACCTGGATTGCACCGGCGGCCCCCAAGGCTTTTACAGCCACGCCAACACTGGGTGTGGCGGCCACGTCCAAATCGAGGCAGTCGCGTCCCGAGGCGACAATGGCCGAGGCGATCGCGTCGCACAGAAAAGGACCGCTGGTTCGTCCGTCCCGGGACAAGAGGACCGGCCCTGGACCTAGTTGGCTGCAAAATGCGTTGGCAAATCGGATCGCGACCTCGGGGGTTAGCTCCGAGCCGATGATTCCACGGAGTCCACTGACGCTGATGATAGGTTCGGCCATGGTAGGGTTTAGAAAAAGGTCCGGTTTTTCGGGATAAAACCGAAAAGCTAGAAAAGGTAGAGCGATCCCGAAGCCTTCGAGAATCGGAAAACTCCAGGGCATTCGACAAAACAAGCAAAGTTGATCCAAGGGGCCCAACCCCCCCGGGGATCGTTGCTTGACACCCGAATTTCACTAACTTACCATCGGATTTGTCTTAAAAATAATAGGACTGCCGAATATTTCCAACTATGCTAGGGAATTCTTGGCAAACTTGGCGATGATAGCCGAGTTCAGCGATTCAGCAGACGTTCCTTTTTTGTTTAACCCATCACGGCTGACCTCATGGACTTAATGGGAATGATAGTGTGGTTGGTGGTCGTCCTGACCCTGGCCCTATTTATCTGGATGATGGTCAAGTCCGTCAAAGAGTGGGGGGCATTGCATGCCGTCCTAGTCTCCTTGATGTTCATCCAGGTTTGGTGCTTTTTGTTCTTTACCGCTGGGGTAGCCTCTCGCCGCAACGGATACGTGAAGGCTTACGACACACTTCGCAAAAAGGTGGCTGACCGGGAGCGAGAACTCGATCAGGTCCGCACCGGCGATAAGCTCAACCCGAATCCCGACTTAGATAGCTACGTTCCAGTGACCAAGCAGCTCGAACGTTTAAGCGTCGAGCGAGGTCGGGTCTGGCGTGGAGCCAACGTTACAGGCCTTGCTCAGAACGAGGCTACTTTGCAACTCGGTATGGTCGCTCCGGTGATTCTCAATCCGGTCGATCCGGGCGAGGGTGCAGCACCAGCGGCCGCCAACGCTCCTGCTGGAGCTCCGGCAGTCGATCTTGGAATCACCGCCCAGACGATTGTCCATGTTTTTGGAGAGTCCAGCGACCAGCGGGGTCTACTGCCCTCGATTTACCTTGGCGAGTTTGTGGTCACGGAAGCTAATGCGGGGATTATCAAGGTCAAACCCACGAGCGTACTGACTGCCGAGCAAATCGCAGCCATCGGTTCGGGACGATTTCCTTCTTGGTCGGTCTATGAGCTCATGCCGCTCGATTCCCACGATGCGTTCGCTGCCGAGGGTTCCAAGTCCGAGGACACCGCAATCTTCGGTCGAATGGACTTGAACGAGATCGCCAATTTGCTCTCGATCGACCCGGCACTTGCGACAGCCGAACCGACCGGATTGAGTGTCAAAGAGGCGATCAAGGCTCGGGTGCTGCAGTCCTACCTCAACGATGGAGCCCGTCCCCCCGAGGGGACCCCGCCCGAGCAGGTCTATGTGCAAGTCGAGTTTCTGAAGGACTACACCATCGAGGTCGATGCTCAGGAACAGCGCAACGCCACCGAGGGTGGTTTCTACGATCTGAGCGGACGCTCCGTCGATGCGCGACTCAAGCGGGGCGAAGATGGGGCTAAGGTTTCCTTCAAGCAAGGTGACCGAATCGTTTTCGATTCGTCCACTTCCAACGACCTTGGTAAGCAGGACATCATCAAAATCGTCACGCCAGTCTTTGTCCGCTCGCTCAACGATTACGAGTACGCATTTCGCGAAGTTCGCCGCCAAATCACCGCTGCCTTGCAAGACGCCGTGCTGATCCAACGCGAACTGGCAGAAATGCAGAAATCCCAAGGCATCGCTGACAACCAAGTCCGACTCGGTCAGGATGAACGATCCAAGTTGGATAAGGACTTCGCTCAGTACAAAAAAGAGCTTGATGTCATCGGTGCAGAAGCGACAAGACTTGGGGAAACCGTCCAGACAACCCGTTCGGAAATCTCGGCGACCTTCAAGCAAATCCAGGCCTTGCGCGACCAGATCGTCATGAAGCAAAAGGCTTTGAGCGAGTCGATCAACGCCCTCTCGGGCGCCACCAACCCTTAACGTCCTGAGTTGTTGAAGGTAGCCCGAAGTGGGTCTGTGCGGATTTGCATCCGACGCGCTGGCCTGCTATGCTCGATCCACTTGAATTCACGTGAAGCGTTCTGACCATCTGGGGTTCTCCCGAGGGGAGTTGCGCTTCGCACCCACCTGAGTCCATCCCCACCAAGAATGTCTGAGGAATGTCCCATGAGTGAAGCTTCAAAGCCCCATGTACAAGCCAGCCAACCCCAAGCACCAGCGCGCGGCCGCAGCGCCTTGGGACGCCGAGCCTTCCTAGCGACCGCCGGAGTCGCAGCGACGGCCGTGAGCCAACTGTCGGCCAAAAGCTATGCACGCGTTATCGGAGCCAACGACCGACTCGGAGTAGGGCTCATCGGCGGTGGAGTCATCGGCAAAGCCCACATGGGAGTCATCAACAATCTCAAAGAGAAAAACAACCTGCACCCGGTGTGCGTGGCCGATTGTTGGAAATCCAGGGCCGACGAGGCCAAGGCCACCATTCAGGCCGACCATGCCGAGACCGATTACCGCAAATTGCTCGAACACAAGGACATCGATTATGTTGTTGTGGCAACCCCTGAGCATTGGCACTGGACCATGACCATCGATGCGATGGAAGCAGGAAAAGCCGTCTACTGCGAAAAGCCGCTGACCCACACCATTCCAGAAGCACAAGCTGTCGTCAAGAAGCAAAAAGAAACCAAGCGACCGGTCCAAGTCGGCGTGCAGGCCATGTCCGACGATAGCTACATCTCGGCGGGCAAAGCCATCCAAGAGGGAATGATCGGAAAGGTACTCCAAGCTCAAATCGAATATGTCCGACGCTACAGCAAAGGCGCAGGGCCTTGGCGTGAACCGGACCTGGTCGCTCAGCACAAAGACAAGCCCGCCGACCTGGATTGGAATGCTTGGCTCGGGACGGCCCCAAAAATCGATTGGAATCCAAACCATTACTTCGAGTGGCGCTGCTATTCGGCTTACTCCGGCGGTATCTGCACCGACCTATTCATCCACCGAATCACTCGCATCATGAAGGCTTGCAATCTGCTCTATCCTCGACGTGTCGTCGGGATGGGCGGAATTTGGCAATGGCCAGATGGACGCGACCTGCCTGACAATATCGAGATGATCTGCGAGTACCCCCGAGGCATGACGGTCTACGTTCTTGGAACCATGGGCAACCGTGTACGCGTCGACCACTTGATCCGGGGTTATGACGGGACGCTCTTTTTCAACAACGATGGTTGGATCGCAAAAGATCCCGACGGTAAGGTCCTCGGACAACACAAAAAGACCGGTGGCGAAGACCAAAACTTGCACCATACCAATCTGCACAACCATCTTCGAAACGGTGAACCGCTCAACTGCCCAATCGAACTTGGTCTCGCCGGTGTCGTCGCCGTCAATATGGCCAACGAAAGCTGGCGGACCAACCGCATGATGGGTTGGGATCGCAAGCAGGAAAAGATGGTTCCAGCCGACCTTCTGAACGAAGGCCACCAACCAGAGGCCTAGATAACCCTTGGTCCATTGCCAGCCGAATCGATCCGATTTGCCTGCGATGATTCAGATTTTTGAGGGTGCGTTTTTGATCAATGACGTTAAAATCGAGTTTCCTTTCAACTCGATTTTATATCGAAAGAAAACGCTCAGGATATGGCAGAAGACTACTACAAAACACTGGGCTTAAGCCGCACGGCCAGCCCGGATGAAATCGCTAAAGCCTACCGAGGACTTGCGCGCAAGTACCATCCGGATCTGAACCCAGATGACGCGAAGGCCAAGGAGCAGTTTCAGCGTGTCCAAGTCGCCTACGACACGCTCCACGATGCGGAGAAGCGCAAGCTCTACGATCAATACGGGGAAGGGTACGAAGCGTACCGAAATGGTCCCTTCGGTGGAACCCAAAGTGGCCCGTCAGGCTTCGACTTCCGTGAAGCCTTCGGGAATTCCGAAGGCTTCCAGTTCTTCGATTTCTTCCAAGGTGCTGGGCCTGGTGCTCAAGCCACCGGCGATTCCTCCCGATCCCGTTCCAGGTCGCGGCGACCAAGTTCCTCGTCCGACTCCTCGTCGAGGTACTCTCCGCAATCCCCGTCGACCTCACCGGGCGATGTCACCGCCGAAATTTCCGTCCCGCTGCGTATCATGGTCGAAGGGGGAGAGGTCCAGTTCAAACTCAATCGTGGGAATGGGCGAACCGAGGACCTCAGCGTCAAGATCCCGAGCGATGTTGCACCTGGAAAAAAGATCCGTCTGCGCGGACTCGGAGATCCAATACGCGGTGATTCCAACGGCGACTTGATCCTCACGATCCAAATGCAGCCGCATCACGCAGTGAAGATCAACGGCAACAATATCGAACTGAAACTTCCAATCACCCTGTCCGAAGCCGTCTATGGGGCGAAAATCGATGTGCCCGCTCTTAGGGGGGACGTGACCATCCGCATTCCGATTATGTGCGACAGCGGAAAACGACTGCGGGTCAAAGGGCAGGGCCTCAAAGGCCCAGACGGACTTCGCGGCGATCTGATCGTCGAACCCTTGATTCAACTGCCCGAAGAAATCCCCGAGGGCCTCGAGCCGAATATCAAAGAATTCGAAAAGGGGTACAAGACGAATCTGCGCGATGGTATCCGTTGGTAAAGGCAATGACCTTGAATATCCTCCTTGCAAACGATGATGGAATCCACGCCCCAGGTCTCCGAGCTTTGCGCATCGCACTCGAATCCTTAGGACGCGTTACAGTCGTCGCACCAGCGACCGAACAAAGCGGCGTCGGACACTCGATCACGTATCTGTCCCCGTTGACCTGCAAACAGATCTTCGACGGCGAGATTTTTCGGGGCTGGGCTGTCGAAGGCTCACCGGCAGACTGCGTCAAACTGGGGCTTACCGAATTGGCTCCCAAGCCCACCGAGTTGATCGTCAGCGGAATCAATGGAGGACTCAATGCCGGTATCAATGTCCTCTACTCAGGTACCGTAGCAGCAGCGATCGAGGGAGCCTTTTTTCGCATCCCAAGCATCGCCGTTTCCCTCGAGGAAGACCCGCATGCGGATTTCGAAGCCGCCGGTTCCATCGCAGTCCAACTGATCCGGAAAATTCTCGACTACCAAGGTTTTTCGGCCGAACTCTACAACATCAACATCTCCACCCAAGCGACCCGAGACTACCGCGCAGGGAAAATGCCTCGCATCCACACGGTCCCCATGGGAGTCGAACGCTACGGAGACCATTACGTCAAACGCCAAGACCCCAAGGGTCGAAACTACTATTGGTCGACCAACGATCCACCACCGAAACCCACCGAACACGAAACCGATCTGATGGCCCTCGCATCGGGCGGGGTGACCGTTACGCCCCTCCAATTCGACATGACCAAACGGACCCAACTGGAAACCATGAAGGACTGGAATCTCTCCCTGGGCTCCGAGGGCACTTAGTCCCCAACGATGGCATTCCAACGATGACCCAACACCCTAGTGTGATCCTCGAAAACAAACGGGTCGGCTTGTTGGGCAAGCTCGGGGCGATGACCCGCAAGGAAGCTTGCCAATGGCTCAAGCAACATCGCGCAACGGTCGCCGAGAAACTCGCCGGCGAGTTGGACTTGGTCGTTATCGGAGCCGATGAACTCCCCGACGAGGACATCCAAGCCATGCTCCATCCGAGCCTGCGAGAGCGGATCCGCCTAGGCACCACAATCCTGATCCACGAACACGATCTGTGGACAGCCCTCGGGTTGCTCGACGACCCATCGCAAAAACAACTCTATACCCCAGCGATGGTCGCGAGCCTCATCAAGACACGCGTCAGCGCCGTGCGACGTTGGCATCGCATCGGTCTACTACCGAGCATCAAAGTCGCCCACAAACTTCCTTATTTCGATTTTGAACAAGTCCAATGCGCCAAGCAGATTGCATCTTGGACCAATCAAGGGGCCAAAGTCACCGACCTGAAAAAACAACTCGATGACTTCGGCCCACGCATCGCAAACCGCAGCCTCATCGACCTGGATATCCGTGTCGATGGTCGACGCATCTTGCTGTACGAAGATGGACAATGGATCGGTTCGCATGGGCAGTTGCATTTTGATTTCGATGAGCCTGCGGATCACTCGGACCCGTCCAGTTCGCCCAATATCCTGGTGATGAATTCCAATGCGACGACCGCAACCTTGGTCGGACCACGCCAAACCTCAGACCTAGGTCCCTGGACCCGCGAGGCGATGCTCGTTGCGGCTGAGGAGCTCGAGGACGCAGGACGCATCGACGAGGCCATCGAATGGCATCGCGTGATTTTGGCTAAGTACGGGAGCAACGCCGAAATCGTCTTTGGACTAGGGGAGTTGCTCTTGAGAGTCGGCCAGGTCCAAGCAGCCCGAGAGCGATTCTACAACGCCATCGAGATCGACGAAGACTTCGTCGAGGCCCGCGCGAGCCTAGGCTGTGTGCTCGCCGAAACCGGGCAGATCGATTTGGCGATCGCAGCCTTTGAAGGTGCATTGGCCAAGGACGATCACTATCCGGATGTTCATTATCATCTGGCAAGATCTCTCGACGAAATCGGTCGATCCGACGACGCGACCAAGCATTGGTTGCGATTTTTGCAACTTGCCCCGCAGAGCCCCTGGGCGGACGAAGCTCTCGAGCGACTCGGACGACTCTAAACGCCACTTGTTCTGTTTTGGAAGGCTGGACCCGCATTGAGCTGCCAACCTTGACTACCTACACCAATACCAATCGGCTGCATCTGGCAATCTCCCTATCTACGCCAAGAAATGTTTTCCGCGAATGCATCACTCCGATCTTCGGAGCCAGACCAATAGTACCACAAACCAATCCTCATTTGGGACGATCCTTTGCGAGCTTGGCGCCTTGGCGAGAAACTCTCTTTTGGCGGTCCTGGTAGCTGCCCGGGCTCCTGAGTCTCACCGCAAAGGCGCAACGGACGGAAAGGGAAACACATCCGTTCGTCATGTACCTGGCACGAATTTGGAGCCCCTGAGGCAATGCTAGTCATTGGCTGACGCAACCTCTGGAAAGGCACTCGGCGGTGTCTGGGGCGGATGCTAGCAAAAGTGCGCAGCGTTTGTCATGTGCCTGGCACCAATTTGGTACTGCATGTTGGGGACATGGCTCACGTCGAGTTTCTCGTTGCGATACTGCTTCAACAACTCGGCTATGAGCAAGTCCCGGAACCGATCGGCCAATTGCCGAGGCTCAAACGCCACGGCTCCTCCGGGGATCGGGATCCAGACTGTTGGCGCACTGTCCGCCACCGATTCCGGCTTGGGATCGAGTACCGCGGTGGATGGCCCAGTGGTAGGTAGCTCTGTAGATTGCTTTCTTCGGCGTGGCGTGGGTTTGCGTCTGGTGCACGGGATCCCACCTGCCGAGACGATGGCGTGGATATGGATGTGGGTGCGCATCTCCTGGCCCCAGGTGTGCAAG
>JAJTFB010000138.1 GCA_021300015.1 Pirellula sp.
CTTAGTTGCCGAAGGGTTCAGTGGATAGACCGCTGCGAAGCGATACTTGTAGGCGTCTTTGAAGTGGGAGCCGGCGGCCCAAGTCTCGATTCGAATCCCCAGTTTTTTTGCTTTGGCAAAGAGCGATTGGATGTTTCGGTTCGGATGCTCGAGGACATCCCGGGTGGTGATCAAGCGACCGACTCGGAAGCGTTCGATGAGGCCCTCCATGGCATTGTAGTGGTCTGAATCGGCATGGGACAAAAGCATGCCATCGAGGCGTTGGATCTTCAGGTCCCAGAGGGCTTGGGCGATGGGTTGGTAGCTTCGTTGATGATCGCCGAGTCTTCCTGCGTCGTAGAGCCAATTTTTTCCGTCGGGGGTTTGGACTAGGACGCAGGTTCCGTGTCCGACATCCAGGAAGGTGATACTTAGGGGGGCTCGGTTTGCTACCGCGTCGAGGCGATTCAAGGAGTCTTTAGTAAAGAGCCAGAGGAATCCTAGGGCGAACCAGGATCCGAGTCCCCAGAGCAGTGCTCGGCGCGCCGCGGCGCGTTGGGTGCCGAGCCATACAGCGATCCCGAAGGCGATGATGTAAAAGCCCGCAAGCCACCAGTCCGGTGGGGCAGCGGCCCAGAAGTGCCCGTAGGGGAATTTGTCGGCAATGGCGACGACAAGGGCCAACACCCAAAGGGAAAAACCGCAGCAAACGCCCATGCACCAAGCCAGGGGTGGGCACCAAAAAAACAGAACTAACCCCAGTCCGGTGAGCAAGGCTACGAGCATCGGCAACCAGAGGATCAGGTTCAACACGATCGAGATCGGGGTGATGATATGGAACGAGCACCAAACCAGAGGAGCGGAGATCAAGCTGACCCAAAAACTGCTCCTTATCGATTCCCAACATAGTGCAACGATTCGGCGCAGTGTTTTGTTCGAAGCCGATCGTTTCGAGTCGACCAATCGTTCGATGGGTGCTTTGCGGTTTCGAAACAGGGGAAACGTCAGGATCAGTACCGCAACGGTCAGGAACGACAATTGGGTGCCGACCTCAAAGGCGATGGAGGTTCTTTGCAAGAGGATCAGCAGTCCTGCGAAAGCCAGAATGTTCAGGCTGCTCGATGACCAGCCGAGGTACTTTGCCAGGCATGCGCCGCTGAGCATGATCGTCGCACGAGCTACCGGCGGGTTCGCTCCGCAGAGCATCGCGTACAGAGCGCAGATGCAAACGGTCCCCAGGAGCAAAGGGCCTTTGGGGATACGCAGCATCCAGCCGCTGATCAACAGCGTCAGAGCCACCATCTCGATATGCATGCCCGAGATCGAAAGCATGTGGATTGTACCGGTGGCGAGCATCTGCTCTTGGAATTGCCAAGCGGCCTGCTCGCGCTGTCCGAGGACCAGTGCGGCCGTCATGGGAGCTTGGTCGAAGATCACATACCGTTCAATCGCAAGGTTGGCTTGGGCAGTCCATTGCGCCAACCATCGATCGAGCCTCCAGGGCGAGCCGCTAGCAATCCGATGGATCAGGGCAGGGGAGTCGGTTTTGAGTTGAGCGGCGATACCCAGCTCGGCATAGCGGGCTCGCAGATCGAATTGGCCCGGGTTGCTCGGTTCGGGGGGGCGACGCCAGTATCCATAAATTTGGACCGTGTCGCCGGGTAAGAGACCTGACACTTTGCCATCGATGACCAGAGAAGCGCTCAGCGAGAGATCGGCCCAGGACTTTAGCCGTTGGATCTTGGTGACCTGAAGGTGCGTGAGTGTCTGCCAATCGTCGATCGAATCGTCTTCGGATGCCTGTGGGTTTGCGATCGATGCGCGGCGGTACCTGAGGGTCTCTTCGATGGTGGCTTGGACGACGACCGGTTTCCAGATCGCAGCCGATTCGGCGAGTCCGGCAGCTTGATTCCATTGCTGGAGTTCGCGGCGAATTTTCAGCAGGGCGCGTTCGTGCAGAGCTCCGTAGGTCAGAGCGATCAGGCTCATCGAGAGCAGGCAGATTGCAGGTGCGTTGTTGGGCGGTTCGGGGTCATAGAGGCGAGCCCAAGCAAAGAGTATCCATCCCAGGAGCAACCAGGCCGTCCAGGTGGACCACCCGAGCGAATGGGACATGTGGATCGAGACAAGGACGATCAGGAGCAGGACCAGCATGGGGTAGAAGGCCAAACCGGCCAGGATTCTCAGCCGAAGTTTGCCCAAGAAGCCTGCGAGGGCTTTTTGGGAATCGAACTGGCCAAGGGGGCCTCGATGCGCCATACGTCCATTGCCTGGGTCGAGGGGTTAGGAAGGCCAGCGTGATTTGCTGGCCGAGCATCAGGGAGACTTGAACGTCGGGTGAGCGACCGAATCGGTATCGTGAGGGGAATAGATCGTTCTGCCGCCATCGACACTCAGGCAGGTTCCGGTGATGAACGATTGCGTCGATAGAAAAAATGCAGCTTGGGCGACATCCTCGGGTCGTCCATGGCGTTTGACCAAGCTTGTTTGGAGGATGTGTTCGGCTCGTGCGGCCGAGATGCTCGGGTCGAGCATGACCGGCCCTGGGAGGATCCCGTTGACGTGGATGTTGGGATTGCGGCTGGCCAGTTCGACGGCCATCGATCGGACGAGCGTTTCGATGGCACCTTTGGAGACAAAATAGGCTGAGAATTCGCGGTAGGGGCGCAAGACGGCCCAGTCGCCGACGAGGACCAATCGTCCGCCGGTGGGTTGGTTGACCATCGCCAATCCTGCGGCTTTGGCGACGTTGTAGGCCCCCAGGGTGTTGATTTCGAACTGGGTGCGAAGGTCCTCTTCGCGGGTTTCCTCGAGGGACTTCCAGTCCCAAACCGCAGCGCAATGGACCAGGGCATCGAGTTGTCCGAACGTCGAGCGGATCGCAGCGGTGGCGTGCTCCATCGCTTCGTAGGAGCGGATATCACCCGTAGTCGCCATGCAACCGGGGCCCAATTCCGAGAGTTCTTCGGTGGCTCTTTGGAGTTCCTGGAGGCTGGACCTTGCATGGAGAGCGACGCGATAGCCGTTGCGAGCAAAATGTTCGGCGACGGTGCGTCCGACCCGTTTGGCACCGCTACCGGTGACCCATACAACCGGGGCTCGGGTGGTGCCTTCGGCCGAGACCTGGGTTAAGAAGCTGGGATTTGGGTGGTGGCCTGGGTTTGACATAAGTTTTCAATAGGGTTTTTCGATAGGACCTGAACGCCGGGAGCGGCGGCCAGATGCTCAGTCAGCCCCCTAGTATATCGGCCGGTGGTCAAACCGCCCGAAATTGGTCGGATTGAGGACCGCATTTTGTTTTCTCAGGCAGTGCTTTTGGGAGCCGAGGACTTCGGAGATTTCTTGCAAACCCATCCCTTTTCGATAGGATACAATGCTCCGATTGCCCGTGGCGGTTTCGAATCTTTTCGGTCTTTCCTTAAACTTCCAACCTTTAAAAACTTATGGCTAGTGGAAGACCCAGCACCCGTTCGGACGGCTCGATGGGCGCGAGCAATTTTCCGATCGTATTGACGCTCGACGATCTGGATCCCAAGGGCTCGAAAGTATCGAAGTTGGCGACCGGCAGGAACACTGGCTCGTCGAGCATCCGACTCGCAGTGCTCTTGGCGATTTTGATTCCTCTTGCGGTTTTTGGATACATCCGCAACCGCTATACAAGCTCGATCCAACGCATCGAAAAATCGCTTGCGATGTGGGACGACCAGGCGGCCTTGCGGGAGATCAAAAAGCTTGAAAAGGACTCAGGCCTATCGGCCGAATCCGCTTTCCTTCGAGCCAGAGCTTACAGGCACCAGGGGGACGAAGTAGCCTTTAGCCAGTTCTCTGGAATCGCCAAGCAACTCGGGTACTCGGAAGAAAAGCTCTCGACGGAAAAGCTCCTGAGGGAAATCCAAGGTGGATTGGTTCCGAACATGGATACGGCGATCGCTACGGCCATGTCCACTGCCGAGCCGGAACTCGGGGAGATCGGTCCTGCGGTTCTCTACGGTCGGCTCGGTAAACTCGAATTCGACAAGGCCGAAGCGTTTTTGAAGTTTTGGTCGGAGGCCGATCCAAAGACCCCATGGATCGATTTCTTTCGAGGCATGCTCGCTCTATCGGGTCGCGATGCCGAGAAGGCGACGGAGTTGCTCGAAGGCAGCGCGAGAGCTTACCCAGAGTTCGTGCCTGTTTATCGACAACTTGCCAGCGCCTACTTGCTATCGCGCGATTCGGAGCGAGCCGTCTTGGCCCTGGAGCGATTCATCAAGAGCAACCCGCAGGATCTCGATGCGATCGGCGTGCTTGGTACGGCACTGTTTAACCTGGATCGTATCGATGAGGTCGTCGAGCTCTTCGAACCATGGGTCGCATCGGGCAAGGCCACGATCGACATGCGGATGACATTGGCTAGGATCTACAGCGGCAAGAACGATTCGAAGAAGGTGGTCGATATCCTCAGCTCGGTCGCATCGCTATGGCCTGAGGATGTTCGGATTGCGAACCTTCTGAGCCAAGCCCATCAAGCCTTGGGCAACGCAGCCGAGTCGGACCGCTACGCCAAACTCGCTGAGGCCGGACAAGCCGACGTGCAGTCGATCGATGGACGTTTGGCAAGGCTCATGTCGGGGACCGATCGAGAGGCCCAGCAGCACTACGAACTAGGCCACATCTTGCTCCATAAGCAATCGCGTGAGGATGGGGTCTATTGGCTCAACCTAGCGTTGGGGATCGACGAAACGTACTTGCCAGCCCACGAGGACTTGGTTCTTTACTACACGCGGATCAACAATCCCGATTATGCGGCTCGCCATCAGCGTTACATCAATCTCCGTCGTGGGGTGCAGTGATCCATGGCGGGTCATTCCTCTCCAACGGCGATGCTCGGGCTTGCTCTGAGCATGAGCTTGCTCTGCATCGTCGCATGCAAACCCAAAGAAGCTCCGCCTGATTTTTTGAACAAGACGGCTTCGTCGTCTAAGGCTAAAGAGAAAAATGAGTCCCGTCCTCTCGATAGAGCGATGCCTGAAGGAACCTCGGCGATCGACTTGAAATGGCTCCCTGGGGCGATTCCCGAGGCGATCGTCAAGACCGGCCGTGAGCAGGGGAATCTGTTTCTGCCCGAGACGACCGGGGGTGGGATTGCGGCGTTGGACTTCGATCGCGATGGATGGACGGATATCGCTTGCGTCGGGGGAGGGTATGCGGATGTTGCGCAACAGAAGATGCTCGGATACAGTGGTTCGCTCCATCGAGCTCGCGGTGAGACTCGCTTTGAGCACGTTTCGGCTCAGGCGCGATTCGATTTGTCGAGTCGGTACAACGCCGCGATTGCCGTTGCCGATTACGATGCGGATGGTTTTCTAGATTTATGGATCACCGGATACTCCATCGGACAATTGCTGCGCAATCAGGGGGATGGGACGTTTGAGACCATCGACGCGCAATCGATCGGTCTTGATGATCCTCACTGGGGGGCCTCGGCGGCATTCTTCGATGCCAATGCCGATGGACTGCTCGATTTGTATGTGGCCAACTACGCCGACTGGAGTTTCGAAAACAATCCTGTCTGTGGAGTCGATGCTCGATTTGGGAAATCCGACAAGAGTTCCGATTACTGTGGACCTCGCGAATTCAAGGGGCTTTGCGATGTGCTCTATGAGAATCTCGGCGACGGGACCTTTCGCGACGTCAACAAAATCGCTGGGATCGAGGATCAGTTGCGGGGACTCGGAGTCCTGGCTGCCGATTTGGATTCCGATGGGGATGTAGATCTCTATGTTTCCAATGACGTCGATCCGAACTTGCTCTACCGCAATGATGGCGATTTTAAGTTCACCGAAGTGGCTCGCCAAAGTGGCGTAGCGACCAACGATGGCGGAACTCCCGAAGGAAGCATGGGGATCGCTTTCGGGGATTACAACCTCGATGGATTCGGAGACCTTTGGGTGACGAACTATCAGAACGAACTCAACGCACTTTATCGCAGCAATGGCCAATTGCAGTTCCAGTACGCATCGATCCATGCAAGGGTTGCACAGACCGATGAAGCCACGGTCGGATGGGGGACTGCGTTTGCCGATTTGGATTGCGATGGCGATGAGGATTTGGTGGTCGTCAATGGACACATCGAACTCAAGCCCCTCGGTTCGACATTCGATCAACGCCCACAGATCCTCGAGAACCTATCGGGAAAAACGTTTCAGCTTGTTCCCCGAAAGAACACTTACCTCCAGACACCGCAAGCCTCGCGGGGCTTGGCCATGGCCGACTTGAATCGCGACGGGAAACTTGATTTTGTCGTCAGTCGATTGCATGCCGAGGCTGCCGTTGTGATCAATACAACGCTTGGGGGTAACTCGCTGCGGCTGCGGCTCATCGGAACACGAAGCAATCGCGATGCGATCGGTTCGAGGGTCGAGTTGCGGATCGGGAAAAACCGATGGGTGCGACAGCTCGTCGGAGGGGGATCCTATGCCTCTGCCAACGATGCACTGGTCCACTTTGGAGTCCCCGCCGGTGTGCTCGACGCCGCAGCAACAGGGCAGGGGGGGGATTCAAAAATCCAAGTGGAGGTTTTCTGGCCCAGCGGCATGAGCCAGCGATGGAACTTGGCGAATTTTGATCAGGAATGGCTTCTGGTAGAAGGTCAGTCGTCCGAGTGAATCGAGAGCAAGATACGATTGGGGCCGAGTCCGATGCGTCGACAGCCATGTGGTTGGCCCAGTTGCGTTGGATCGCCATTGCTGGCCAGTTGATCGTCATCAGTTTTGTCTCGTTGGTTCTGGGGATTCGATTGGCGATACCTCAGTTGCTGACCTTGGTGCTCCTGACGATCGCCAGCAACGTGGCTCTATGGGGGATCGCTAGGCGTGTGATCGCCAAAGCAACGACACAACACAACGG
>JAJTFB010000139.1 GCA_021300015.1 Pirellula sp.
GACCTTCCCGTAGGCGACCTCTTAGTAGGCGACATCCAAGTAGGCTACGAAGTGCAGAACTACTCTAGCAGCGGCAAAACGTTCTACGACCGATGGGGATGGCTGGTCCTCCTTGTCAGTCTAGCTTGTGTCCCTTTTGCTTATTACGGAGCGGGCCAAGCGGTACAGAGCAACGTCAACAAGGTGGAGGACTGGTTGCCCAAGTCCTATCGCGAGACGGACGAGTTGGCTCGATTTCGGAAGAACTTTCCGCCTGACCAGTTCATCATTGTCAGTTGGGAAGGCTGTCAGTTGGGTCAGGACCCATCGAAGCCCGAGCAGGACGACCCTAGGATCGCCAAATTGATCGGGTTGGTAACACCCGAGCATGTAGATCCTACCGACATCGATGCGGTCGAGGCCAACAAGTACTTTACGGGCGCCCAATCGGGCCGATCTTTTTTGGATCAGTTGACCCAAGGCCAGCATGCCTTGGGTGCTGAGGAGGCCGTCGAACGGATCAAAGGAGCGGTTCTAGGGCCTGATGGTCGGCAGACGTGCGTGATTGTCTCGTTGAATCCGACGACCTCGGGGAAGCTCAAGCCGGTTCTTGGCAAGGGGCAGATGCGGATCTTCCGTCCGAACATTCCGCCTGGGGTTTTGAGGCGGGTGATCGAGCGAGCTGGGATACCCGATGCGGATCTCCATCTTGGTGGACCGCCGGTGGACAACGTATCGATCGATGAGGAGGGGGAGCGGACACTGGTTCGTTTGGCTGGCTTTTCGGGGATTCTCGGATTGTTTTTGGCTTGGTGGTCGCTCCGCAGTATCGTGCTGACTTGGATTGTTTTCCTCTGCTCGGTCACCAGTGCGGCTGCGGCGTTGGGGATGATATGGGCAACGGGCGAGACGGTCGATGCGATTGTTTTATCGATGCCGTCGTTGGTGTACGTTTTGGCGATTTCCGGCGCGGTGCACTTTATCAACTACTATCGGGATGCGGTGCATGAGGGTGGACTCAAGGGAGCCACCGAGCGAGCGGTTGTCCACGCCTTGAAGCCTGCGATCCTGTGCTCGTTGACGACGGCGTTTGGATTGTTGTCCCTCTGTTCGAGTGAATTGGTTCCGATCCGCAAGTTCGGTTTTTACTCAGCCTCCGGGGTGATGATCCTCAATTTGGTACTGTTTTTGATTCTCCCGGCAGCGTTGCACTTGATCGGTTATGCCAAGCGTTGGGAGTTGAGTCCTGAGGAATCGCTGGCCAAATCCGCTTCGAAGGGCTTGATCCAGAGCCAACCTGGGGTCAACGAAAGTTTCAGCGAGCGTTTTTGGGGTGCTTTTTCGGGTTTCATCGTCCGCAATCATGTGGGCGTTGCGATTGCGAGTTTTGTCTTCTGCGGTGCCGTGGGGCTCGGTCTGCTGAGGATTCGCACGAGCATCGATCTGCTCGAGTTGTTCGACTCCCAGGCTCGCATTCTCAAGGACTACCGTTGGCTTGAGGACCATCTCGGCAAGCTTGTTCCCATGGAGATTGTTCTCGAGTTCGACCAAGGGAGTTTGGCGGCCAATACACCATCGGGCAATACTTCATCGGGCACTGCGAGTCCCGAGGAAGTCGCACCCGAGGAGATCGGCAAGCTGAATTTCCTTGAGCGCATGGAGACGACGCTCAGGGTTCAGGAAGCGATCCAGAAGCGATTCGGAGAAGACTCCTTGGGTTGGGTAGGCAGGAGCCTCTCGGCGGCGACCTTTGCCCCTTCGCTTCCGACGAACGGTTCGAGCACCAAGAAAATGATCGAGCGAAGCGTCTACAATTCGACGTTGGAATCCAAACGCGCGAGCGGAGCGTCTACAATTCGACGTTGGAATCCAAGCGCGAGGACTTCATGAAGTCCGGGTTTCAGAGTGTCGATCAAGAGACGGGCAATGAACTTTGGCGGATCAGCCTGAGGGTCGCGGCATTTGCCGGGGTCGATTACGGACAGTTCGTCCATGAACTCCACGACGTGGTCAAGCCGGTTTTGCAAGCCCAGAGTGACCGAGTGCAGATCCTTCGACGGCTATCGGCTTGGAGTGGCGACACCAAATTCGTAGGCAAGAAGGTAATCCTTTGGGATCCAGAGATTCCCGACGGGGGGTCCGGGCAGGCCATTTCGGCTGGAAAAGCCCGAGCCGACGAGATCTCCAATCTACTCAAGAACGCCAGGCTCAAGGTTGCGCGAGCGAGCATCGACTCCAAAGCGATGCCATTGGTGCAGCTCCAGGAGCTCGAGGACTACGACGCGATCGTTTTGGCTGGAGCTTTTTCGAACAACGAAGTCCGCACGCTCGAGACGGCATTGAGCAAGATCATCGATTTGGAGAGTCCCGATCCGTTGCAACCCAAGCAATGGGTCTCGTCGGTGTTTACCGGGGTCGTTCCGATCGTTTACAAGGCTCAGCGTGCGCTGCTGACGAGTTTGATGGAAAGCACCCTTTGGTCGTTTTTGACCATTACCCCGCTGATGATCTTCGTTTCACGAAGTTTCCGGGCTGGGATGGTCGCGATGATTCCGAACATCGTCCCCGTGATCTTCATTTTCGGGCTCATGGGGTGGATGGGCATTGCGATCGACATCGGCTCGATGATGACCGCCAGCATCGCTTTAGGGGTGGCGGTCGACGACACCATTCACTTTCTGTCCTGGTTCCGAGTCAATGTCACGCAACTTCGAGACCGTCGGGCTGCGATCATCGCTTCGTACCGTCAATGCGGCACACCGACCTTGCAAGCCGCCTGCATCAGTGGGCTAGGTCTCTCGGTCTTCGCCTTCAGTACATTTACTCCGACCCAGCGATTTGGCTGGTTGATGCTGACGATATTGATCGCAGGGGTGATCGCCGAATTGGTCCTTTTGCCAGCGATCCTCGCGGGACCTTTGGGTTCGGTGTTTGATCCCAAGCCGACGAAGCATTCGCGGTGGTCCCGTTTTTTTCTGATTTTCAGGCATAAAGTACGGCGCCGATTCGACACCAAGCACGAATCGGCCCAGCCGGGCAATGAAGCGGATTTTCAAAATGCGGCCTGAAGGGCCGGCGGAGTTTTCGAGCCTCCGCTCCCGAAACGCTAGAAGATCCTGAGCTTTCCTCTTTTTTCCCCTTGGATCTTCCTCCGATTCCCGTTACACTTTCGCCCCCGCAGGGATTACGGTTCAAACTAAGCCAACAGGTTCGTTTCGCCATGACCAAACAAAAAACACACAAGTCGACCAAGAAGCGCTTTCGCCTGACGGCAACTGGCAAGGTCAAGCATCGCAAGTGCGGAACGAGCCACTTGGCGATCAGCAAGCCGGCTAAGAAGATTCGTCAGTTGCGAGGCACCCGAGTGCTCGAGCCGAGCATGACCCGCGCGATCGTCGATGCCTTGCGCGGCAACAGTTACTAACGGCCTTTTTCAAGCACCAAGCCTCTGGGTACTAACAATCGCGCGCAATTCCCGTCAGGCCGGCGGGAGGTCTGCTCTAGGGCAGAAAGACCAAGCGTGGTGACCTGAGCGGCTCCAATCGATCGGATAGTGATTTTCGATGAGAACACGCAAGGGTTCAGCACGCCGCCAGGCCAAAAGGCGGATGTTTCAACGGGCCGAGGGATACGTCGGCGGCCGTCGTAGGCTTTACAGGACCGCCAAGGAAAACTTGGTGCGAGCAGGCCGGTTTGCTTACCGTGACCGCCGTCGCCGTCGCCGCGACTTCCGCCGCCTGTGGATCACCCGACTCAACGCAGCGGCTCGTCTGCATGGCATTCGCTACAGCCAATTCATCAACGGTTTGAACTTGGCCAATATCGAGCTCGATCGCAAGCAGCTCTCCGAGATGGCGATCCACGATCCGAGCGGCTTTGAGGTCGTTGTCGTGGCCGTCAGGGCAGCATTGGCCAAGAAATCGGCTTAAGACCACCGGCGGACTCTATGGCGCTGGATCAATTTCTCACTGCATTAGACAGCATGCTCGGCGAGGCTCGAGCGTGTTTAGAGACCGTCGACAGCGCCGAGGCCCTCGAGCAGCTTCGGGTCAAATACACCGGAGCCAAGAGTGGGGCGCTCAAATCGGTTCAGAAGATGCTCGCGGGCATCGAGGTCAAGGACAAGCCTGCAGCGGGCAAACGATTCAACGAGGTTCGCGACGGAATCGAAGGAGCTTTGTCCCGAGCCTCCCAAAGGCTCGGGTGCTCGAACCAGCAGGAATCCGCCGGACCAGTTTTCGATCCGACACTCCCTGGGCTTCGGCCAAGGTTAGGGACGATCCATCCGATCACCCAATCGCTCGAGCATCTCAAGGAGATCATGGGCCGCTTGGGGTTCAATGTGACCGAGGGTCCAGAGATCGAGGATCCTTGGCATAACTTCGTGGCTTTGAACATTCCCGAGGATCATCCGGCGCGGGATCCTTTGGATAACTTCTATTTGGCGACAGCGAAATCGTCGGATCCTGCGGCCCAGACGAACCAACCGGCGCGGTTGCTTCGCAGCCAGACCAGTACGGTCCAGATTCGGGTCATGGAGACGCAATCACTTCCCTTGCGGATCATATCGCTCGGACGTGTCTACCGTCCCGATGCGCCCGACGCGACGCACTTTCCTATGTTTCATCAAATGGAAGGTTTGTGGGTCGATCGCAACGTGACGATGGCGCAGCTCAAGAGTGTTTTGCGATTGTTCGCTACGAGCTATCTCGGTGGCGATGTCAACATACGGTTCCGCCCCTCTTTTTTTCCTTTCACTGAGCCGAGCGTCGAGGTCGATTATTGGTGGAATGGACAATGGATCGAGTTTGGCGGAGCGGGGATGGTCGATCCGAATGTGTTTCAAGCCGTTGGGATCGATCCAGAGGTTTGGTCGGGCTTTGCCTTCGGCTTAGGGGTCGAACGCTTGTGCATGCGACGCTTTGGAATTACCGATATTCGAGACCTGTACCGCAGTGACGTTCGTTTCTTGCGCCAGTTTGCTACCTGATCGCTAAGCGGGTTGAGACATGTTGATTTCTTGGGAATGGCTCGCTGATTATGTAACGCTCGACGCACCGATCGATCAGGTCGTGGATCGCTGGGCGTTATCGGGGCTCAACCATGAGAGCACCGAATGGGTCGAAGGGGTCCCGGTGATCGATCTGGAGGTCACGAGCAACCGCGCAGACTGTTTAGGGCATATTGGCATCGCGCGCGAAGCGGCCGTTTTGTATTCGCTTGCGTTGAAGATTCCTTCGGTGGATTTGCCGACGAGCAAGCAGTCGGTGCATGAGGTGCTTGAGGTCGAAAATCTTTTTCCGGAGGCTTGTCCTAGGTACACCGCGCGGGTGATTCGCGGGGTCAAGATCGGCCCTAGTCCTGAGTGGTTTGCTAAGCGATTGCGAACGATTGGGATTCGACCGATCAACAATGTCGTCGATGCGACCAACTATGTGATGATGGAGTGCGGGCAACCTTTGCATGCTTTTGATTTGAATCGCATTGCCTCGAATCGGATCGTGGTTCGACCTGCGGCTCAGAAAGAGAATTTCAAAGCGATCGATCATCGAAGTTATGTGCTTGACCCTCAGATGGTCGTCATCGGGGATAGCAAGTCTGCCTTGGCGCTCGGTGGGGTCATGGGTGGTTCGGACAGTGAGGTTTCCGAAACGACGGTTGATTTGCTGATTGAAGCGGCATCCTTTGAGCCGATGGCGATTCGCAGGACGGCGCGAAGGCTCAAGTTGCATTCCCCTTCCTCGCATCGTTTCGAGCGTCGCATCGATCCACAGGGATTGGATTTTGCATCGCAGCGATGCTGCCAATGGATCCTACACGTGTGCTTGGGATCGAGGTGCCTTGGGATCGGTGTCAGGACATCCTCAGTCGGCTCGGCTGTTCGCTTGAGACCGAACAGGACACGCTGGTGGCAGTTCCTCCGTCGTTTCGACAGGACCTGACCCGCGAGATCGACTTGATCGAGGAGATAGCCAGGGTGCATGGTTACGAGGCGATTCCGGAGGACGCCATGGTGCCGATGGTCGCCTCGGCGGCTCGTCCGAAGGACACGATGATGCACACGGTCCGATCGATCGCTTGTGCGTCGGGGTTTAGCGAGACGCTCAATCCGAGTTTGATTGGCAAATCGCCTATTGATCGGATTTCGCCTTGGACGCTTCAAGATCCGCTAGGGACCTCCGTCCCGTTGCTCGAGGGAGCTAGCCATCTTCGGCGTTCGTTGATTCCGAGTTTGATCGCAGCGAGGCTTCACAACCAATCGCAGTCGAACCGCGACGTGCGGTTGTTCGAGACGGCGAATGTTTACTTGTCGCACGGTGATCAGGTTCGCGGTGATCAACTTCCTAAGGAGCAGTACAATTTCGGTTGCATCGCCGAGTCGGAGCCTCGGCTTGTGCGTGGGGTTTTCGAGGAGATGATCGATCGGGTTTGGGGCCAAGGGGGTCCTGTGCTCGAGGAGCGAATGGTCGATTTCGATTTCTTGGACAAGGGTAGTTCGATCGCATGGTTCCTGCGAGGCACGATGATCGCTTGGGTCGGATCCTTGAGTCGCTCGCTGGCTCAGTCGAACAAGATTGACGGTCCTGTGGCTCTAGGTGAATTGGACTTGGATCTTTTGCTCGCCTCGGCTCGATCGGTGCCGAAGCTTCGGACGTTGAGCCCTTATCCGGCCATTCTCCGAGACTTGAATTTTATCGTCGACGAGGGCGTTCTGTGGGGGCAGATCCTTTCGACGATTGAGCAGTCGGCAGGTGAGCTTTGTAAAGAGGTGGTGTTTCGAGAGATTTACCGGGACACCAAGCGAGATGGAGAGGGCAAGAAGCGAGTGCTACTGACCTTGACCATCCAGAGCGACAGCGAGACGCTCAAGGGTGAGCAGGCCGATGCGGTCGTATCGCGAGTGGTATCTGCGTGCGAGGCGCAGCGGGGCGCGAAGCTTTTGGCCGGTTAGGTCAGGGTGTGACGATGACCTTCATGGCTCCTTTTTCGCCGGCGTAGAGGCGATCGAACCAATTGGGGGTGTTTTCCAGGTCGGTCGTTGCGGTGATCAGTGGAGCGACTTGGATTGCACCTGAGGCGAGCAGTTCGATGCATTGGGGGATTTCGCCGTTGGAGGCGCAGGATCCGTAGATAGACAGTTCTCGGGTGACGACGGTCTGTAGGGGCAGTTCGACGCTTGGGGTGAGGTTTCCGACGAGGGTGACCGACCCGCCTCTTCGAACGACTTGGAAGCACGTGCTAACGGGTTTGTTAGCTCCGACGACTTCCATTGCTGCATCGGCTCCGCGTTGATTGGTCCAATTGAGGACAGCGTTTACGGGGTCCTCGGTCCGAGCGTTGACGGTGTGTGTTGCGCCGAGGGTTTTGGCGAGTTGGAGTTTTTCGTCTTCGAGATCGACGGCGATGATTTTGGAGAAGCCTGCAATTTTGAGGGTTTGGATGCAAAGCAGTCCGATCATACCTGCGCCGACGACGACGACCGACCCGCCGATGGATCGCGGAGTACGGTTGGTGGCGTGGACGGCGATGGAGACGGCTTCGATCATCGCCGCGTGTTCGAAGGGTAGGGAGTCGGGGATAGGGTAAGCGATATTTTGGGGGACGGTAACGAGTTCGGCGAAGGCTCCTTGTCGGCGAAATTCGTCGCACGAGACGCCTAGGACTTGGCGATTTTCGCAGAGGTTGATGGAGCCTTTTCGGCAGTAGTGGCAAGAGCCGCACGAGACGGTCGAGTCGAAGGTGACGCGGTCACCGACCTGGAAGCCTCGAACATTTTGACCGACGGCTTGGACGATGCCTGCGGCTTCGTGTCCCATGACCAGGGGGGGGATCCGTCGACCGGAGCTACCGTCAAAACCGTGGATATCGCTGCCGCAGATGCCGCAGGCTTTGACTCGGACCAGTAGGTCGCCTGGTCCGCAGGTGGGATCTGGCATTTCGACGACTTGGAGTTTTTTTACTTCGGTCAGTAGGAGAGCCTTCACGATTTCAATGCCTTTCGATGGCTTATCGAGCTGATTTTGATAGGAATGGTCTATAAAAAATGGGCTTAGTCGGCTAGTCTTTTATTTGAGGGAATCGCGGGTTTTCCAGAACATGGGACGCGGCCCGAGCCATTGTAATCCATCGGTGGAAGGAAACCATGCAAGTCATGCTTTTGAATCGCAATCAAGCCCGCATGATTCGAGCCAGTGTGCTCGGATCGTTTGCCGCTTTATTTATCGTCAGTACTTCGAATTTCATTGTTGCTCAAGAAACACCAAAGGTCATCGTGCCAGCTCAAGGAGACACCGGTTTGAAAGATCCCAAAAGCTATGCATTAGGATTTCAAGTGGGTAAGGACATGGCCTCGAGCGGACTGAGCCTTGAGGACTTTGACATTCAGGAGTTGATGGCTGGATTCACCGATGGGCTAGCGGAAAAGGGCAAGCTCAACGAGCAGCAGATCCAACAGGCGATGGTTGGATTGCAGGAGCGGGTCAAGGCAAGGATGATCGACAAGAGCCGCAAGAATCTTGAGAAGGCCAATGAATATCTCAAGGCCAACAAGGACAAAGAGGGGGTGCAGACGACCAAGTCGGGCCTGCAATACCTGTCGCTTCAGGCAGGCAAAGGCAAGACCCCGACGTTGACAAGCACGGTGAAGGTTCACTACGAGGGCAAGTTGCTCAGCGGCAAGGTCTTCGATAGTTCGATTGCCCGTGGAGAGCCTATTGAGTTTCCTGTCAATGGAGTGATTCCTGGATGGACCGAGGCCTTGCAACGGATGAAGGTAGGGGACAAGTGGAAGTTGTTCATTCCGCCCGGACTGGCTTATGGCGAGCGTGGGGCGGGGGCCGACATTGGGCCTAACGAGTTGTTGGTATTCGAAGTCGAATTGCTCGACGTCAAATAACGATGTCTCAGAGAGATCTAAGCCTCCAGACGCTTCGCTCGTTGTGTCCTTCGGAGCATCATTATTTGCTCTCGCATTGGGACGATCTTGATGAGTCCCAGCGCCGAGGGCTCTACGAGCAGATTTCGCAGGTCGATTTTGAAGGGCTCAGGCGTGAGTTCGGCTCACTGCCTGGTTCTGAGGGGGGCACAGGCACAGAGGAAGGAATGGCTCAATCCGTTTGCGGAACGAGCCAGTTGGCTGACTTGGCTGAACCTCCCGAAGCGGTTCGGCTCTCTGAGAGAACACCGCAGTTGCTTGCCGAGGCGAACCTCGAAGGATCGCGGGCGATTTCTGCTGGTGAGGTTGCGATGGTCCTGGTCGCTGGTGGCCAGGGAACACGATTGGGATTTGATCAGCCCAAGGGGATGTATTCGATTGGTCCGGTATCGGGTCGCACACTTTTTCAAATGCATGTCGACTCGCTTCGCGGGGCGATGAAAAAATTTGGCGTATCGATTCCTTTGCTCATCATGACCGGTCCATCGACCGATGGGCCGACTCGAGAGTACTTTGCCAAGCGAGGGAACTTGGGGCTCAGTGATCAAGAGTTGATGATTTTCCAGCAAGGCACCATGCCGGCGGTGGATGCCAAGACGGGTCGGATCCTGATGGAATCGACCTCGAGCATTGCTTTGAGTCCTGACGGCCACGGAGGGATTGTCCGAGCTTTGGCAAAAACCGGTTGGTTCGAGCGTGCCGAGCAACGTGGCATCAAGCATTTGTTTTATGCGCAGGTCGACAATCCATTAGTCCGTGCGTGCGACCCATTGCTTATAGGGTTGCATCGATTGGTCGGATCCCAAGCGACCACGCAGGTAGTCGAAAAACGATTTGCGACCGAGAAGGTTGGCAACGTGGTAAAGCTTGCGGGTAAAACGCAGATCATTGAGTACAGCGATTTGCCCGAGCAGGTAGCTAGGCAAACCAATCCCGATGGTTCGCTTAAGCTTTGGGCAGGGAACATCGCCGTGCATGTATTCGACATCGACTTTCTTCAGCAGTGCCGACACAGCGCCCAGGCCTTACCGTTTCATCGCGCGCACAAGACGGTCGGATACGTCGATGAGTTTGGTAAAACGCACGTTCCGGAAAAACCCAATGCGATCAAGCTTGAGCGATTCGTGTTTGATTTGTTGCCGGCAGCAAGCAAGTCTTTGGTTGTAGAGTCGTTGGCTTCGGAGTCCTTCGCTCCGGTCAAAAACGCGACAGGTTCGGCCAGCGATACGCCTGAGACGTGCAAAGCGGCCTTGGTGGACCTTCATCGCCGATGGCTCAGGAGTGCTGGGGTTGAGCTCGATGAAGGTTGCTCGGTAGAAATCCATCCCCTGTGGGCTTGGGACGAGCAGGAGGTTCAAGCTCGGTTTCAACACTCCGCAAGGATCCAATCGGATACGTTTTTCACTTAATTCAGGGGTGGATTCAAAAAGATGACTTTGCATGCGGTGATTATGGCTGGGGGATCTGGGACACGATTTTGGCCAGCTAGCAGGCAAGAGGTTCCCAAGCAGCTTTTGAAGATCGGCAGTCCTCGCTCGATGCTTCAGACGACCTTCGATCGGCTTTCGGGATTGGTATCGAGTCAGCATGTATTGGTAGCTACCAACGCTCAGTTGGTCGAGGCGGTCGTCGCGCAGTTGCCCGACCTACCGATCGAGCACATCATTGGTGAACCCGTCAAACGGGACACCGCACCTTGCATTGGAGTCGCGGCGTCGTTGGTCCAAGCTGCCGACAAAGACGGCATGATGATCGTCATGCCCTCGGACCACGTGATTGAGCCCAAGAGCGAATTCCACCGAGCTATCCAGGCCGGCTTGCGGCTCATCGAGCAGGACCCCGAGCGTATCGTGACCTTTGGGATCCGACCTTCCTATGCCGCCGAGAGTTTTGGCTACATCGAGCGAGGGGAAGCCTTGGTGGGCGCCGATGGGGTCGCTGCCTTTGAGGTGCAGCGGTTTCGAGAAAAGCCAAAGAAAGAGCTGGCCGAGGAGTTCTTTCAGGCAGGGACTTTTTATTGGAACAGCGGGATATTCCTATGGTCGGCAAAAACCATCCTCAATGCGCTGCGATCCTATGAACCTGAAATGTTTGAACACATCGAAAAAATTGGCCAAGCGATTGGGACCCCGAATTTCCGGAAGGAGTTTGTCGAGCACTTCGAGGCGATTCGAGGCAAATCCATCGATTATGCCGTCATGGAGAGGCATCCAAAAGTGGCAGTGATCGAAGCACCCTTCCAGTGGGACGACGTTGGGAGTTGGCAAGCGATGTCCCGGTTGCTCAAGCCCGATGCCCATGGAAATACCGTCGAAGGGCCTTTTTTGGGGATCGATTCAAAGAACCTGATCGTTCGCACCGAGCCGAACCATTTGGTCGTAACGATCGGGATGCAAGACGTGATTGTCGTGCACACCAAGGATGCGACTTTGGTGGCCCCCAAGCACGAGGAGGAGAGGGTTCGCGAGGTGGTCAAGCAGCTTCAGGAACTCGGGCTTCGGGAGTATTTATAGCCAGGGTTTTTCCCATCGCGGTTGCTCCAGACTCTCCATAGCCTATATTATTAAGTAGATCGAATAGAGAAAGTCCATGTTTGACAACCGCCAAGAAGTCCCTTGGGGGGCCCCCATAGTGGCGGTCATTAGCGAGCCGGTAACAAGCCAACCGGGAGCCTGGAGATAGGTGTGGCAGATATCAATTTGGCCGGGATTGCATCCCACGAAATACTGAACCGATTGCCCGAGGGGGTCGCCGTGTTGGCTCCATCGGGGACGATTGTTTGGGCGAACCAGTGGTTCAATGATTGGTTTGGCCGAGTCGATCGGGTTGGGGAAGATTTCTACAGTGCACTCGGATACCCCGAAGTCCAGAGCCCTGGGGTATGCCCTTTGGAGGCATGCTTAAAGCAGCATCAAGTTTCGCGTGCGACGCTCAAGCGTGAGCCCAACGAGACGACGGCCAAGCCTTCGTATTTTCAGGTTCAAGCAGTTTGCGTTTCGGATCCAACCGACAGCCGGATCGTCGTGACGCTCCGGGACATCACCGACGAGGTTCTCCAGGAGCAAAAGCTCGCGGCGATCCATCAGGCCGGTGCGAGGTTGACGGATTTAAAGCCCGATGAGATTTTCGCGATGGATGTCGAGCAGAGAATCGACCTGCTCAAAGACAACATCCGCCATTACACACAGGACCTTCTGAACATCGATGTCATCGAGATCCGCTTGCTCGAGCAGTCCACAGGAAACTTGATCCCGTTGCTATCGGTGGGGATCGACCAAGCCGCAGCCGATCGCAGGCTCATGGCAAGTGCTTCGAACAATGGGGTTACTGGATGGGTGGCTGCTAATGCGGTCAGCTATCTATGCAAAGACACCTCGAGCGATCCGATGTATTTGGAGGCCTTCAAGGGAGCACGCAGTTCGTTGACCGTCCCGATCCTCTTGCACGAGGCCGTCATCGGTACGATCAATGTCGAGAGTCCTAAGCTTGCGGCGTTCTCTGAGAGCGACCAGCAGTTTCT
>JAJTFB010000140.1 GCA_021300015.1 Pirellula sp.
TCGGTGCGTGGTTTATAGCCATAGCCCGCGGCTTGCGCCTAGCGGCTCACAGGATGAACCACATGTGAGCCAACCAGCGCCAGCGGTTGGGCGATTTAATTAAGCCCGCCAGGACGCTGCGTTTGGGCACCAGGAGGTGGGCGATTCCGGCGGTACAGCAAGATTGAATCCGTACGGGGTTTATGGCCATCGCCCGCGGCTTGCGCCTAGCGGCTCACAGGTTGGTTCACCTATCCGTGAGCCAACCATCGCCAGCGTTTGGGCCCTAGTTGGACTAGACGGCGACCTGGAACAATGCGCCGATGGCTGCTGTCGCGGCCATTGCCAACGCACCCCAGAACGTGATTCGGAAAATGGCTTTTCCGATCGGTGCTCCTCCAAGCGACGCAGATAGTCCTCCCAAGGAGGCTAAGAAGACCAAACTGAGAATGGACACCACCCATGGAATCGCGACCGTCGGAGTCAAGAAAGTGGCGATCAGCGGAAGCATAGCTCCGATGGCAAACGAAGCTGCGGACGCCAAGGCGGCTTGGATGGGCTTGGCCGCCGTCATGTCCGAAATCCCCAGCTCGTCTCGAGCATGAGCGCCGAGCGCATCGTGGTCGGTCAGTTGAACGGCGACTCTCTGGGCTAGATCCTCGTCCAATCCCCGTGCAACGTAGATCGATGCAAGCTCGGCGAGTTCAAAATCAGGTCGGGTCGCTAGCTCGTTCGTTTCCCGAGCCAGGTCGGCTTTCTCGGTGTCCGCTTGAGAGCTGACCGAGACATACTCGCCGGCAGCCATTGACATGGCTCCGGCCACCAAACCTGCGACACCTGCTATCAGCACATTGCTATGGGTCGTTTCGGCCGCTGCCACGCCCACGATGAGGCTTGCGGTCGAGACGATGCCGTCGTTGGCACCCAGCACCGCGGCACGAAGCCAGCCAATGCGGTCCGTGCGGTGTAGTTCTTGGTGACGCATGATGGCTCATCCTGATGGTGAAGTTTTTGCACCGCAATGAAGGTGATGTTTATTGGATCTTCTTGAAATCTCCTGGCTTCCAGCTTTTCTGAATTGCTGCTTCGGTCGGACCGTAAAGCCTGATGATGGCAAAGTAACCCTTACCCGGCACCGTCGCAAGCCAATTGGAAGTTTTTCCCTCGGGTGCTTTGGGGCCCAAGTAAAGATCGGTACTGCCATCGACACTCTGCTGAGGCTTGTCTCGGGAGCCGAGCGAGGGAAAGGGTTGGCCATTGGCCAGTCCCGAAGCGTTCTGAGCCTCATAGAGTGTCACCGACCAGAAATTAGCCGCTGGGATATTGGGTGGTAGATTCAAGCGATAGTCACTACCTCCAGTAAGAGGTGCCCCATCGCTATCGGTAAATGCAATCATGTAGGCCGCCCCTTTACCGGGAATCTTCGAGAGCATTCCGGGGCTTACCGAATAGTAATTGGTGAAAAACCAAATCCGAGCATCCAGATCCAGATGCCCTCGCGATGTATTCTTCCAAGACAGATCCAGGGAATTGCGAGGGCTGGCGGGGGTCACGTTATCCAGGGGGTTCACCCAGTGTCGATCTGGATAAACTTTAAGGGAACCTTCGTTGAGGACCTCTTCGAATCCGATGACTCGGCTCATCTTGTAGGCTGTCTTGGCGGCTCGATCCAGAATCTCGCGAGATCGTGCAGTGGGAGCGAAGGGTTGCCCTTGGATGATACCAATCGATGCCAACATGCCGAGTGAATCCGATTCGGCGAGGTTCGAGCCCTCTGATTCGATCAACTCCTTGAGACGATCGAAGGCACTACCGTCGGCGATGGGAAGCATGTTCACTGGCACGCCAGAGGCATCTGGAAACACCATAGGCTTGGCCGACGCTTTTCCGTTGAGCGGATAAATCTTGGCTTGCTCAATCAAATCAACAGCGGGCTTTAAATTGCTTGGATCCTGATAGAAACCGCGAAGGAAAACGAACACGTTATTCGTTCCGGAGCGGTAGACGTAATAACCCTCGGGAACCGCACCTTGGTAGCCGGGTGGAAGAAGCAGGAACTTGCCACCTTTGCCCGCATCCGGACCTGGCAAACCGATATCCCCCTGGAATTTACCGCCATCTACGGGAATTGGACGTTGCCAGAAATCAAGCAGAATCCCTTGCAGCATGGGTGGTGCCTCAAAGACCAGCGGTCCATCCTTGCCGAGGTCTAGGTAGCTCATCGCATAGATGACATCGGAGTTTGGCGTGGTCACCAGAGTCTTGGCATCGAGTCTCTTCTTCCAGATGGGCAAGACGTTGTAACCCTTGCCGAACGCGCTCTCTGATCCGGTCTTCATACCGAGCGTATTGATCAGTGGAAGCGCCCACAGATAGGTTTGCGTTGCGCGCTGAAACAACAGCTCATCGCGCAGCATTTCAGAGGTTTCGTTTGTGGGGCGATTCTCTTGGAATGGGGCATTGGTCAACGAATCGAATCGCGACGTTTGCGCTCGCAACGGAAGACTTATGGCGATAACCGCGAGTAGGGCGAGAGCAGGTCTGTGAAAACTCATGGATTTGATCATGAATGATGCTTTCTTAAATGAACGTTAATTGCGAATCCCTGGGATAACACCTTGGGAATCAGATTCCGGGAAGGTGATCTCTGCATGGGAGATGGGTTCAGGTTCTCGTTCCGAATCATACTGGAGTAGCTACCCATCGCAACCATTCGTCGGTAGATGGACAGCCAATCGCAGGTTTTTTCTCGAACGACAAACTTAGATCGCCGATGGCCTTGAGGGGCCGTTAGTCGAGCAACTTCGAATCCACCAACCACTCTTTGAGCCGTTGTGGCCATTGAGCGGCAGCATGGGTTGCATTGGCTCGGTAGCCGAATCCATGGCCGGCATTGGAATAGATATGAAGTTCGCATGGTACCCCAACCTCTTTGTACTTCAGGTACAGTTGAGCCATCCCCAAGGCGATATCGTCTCGATCTCTGGCCCCAAGAGCAATAAATGCCGGCGGCATTCCTTGGCTAACGCTAAAGCGATGCGAACTGCCCGGATAGATGAGGACTTGAAAGTTAGGTTGGCAACTGAATTGCTCGATCGAATCCTTGTGGGTCGCGTCGCCAGCATCCGATTCCATGGCTGAGAGTGCCGCTAGCTCTCCGCCTGCGGAGAATCCAAGGATTCCAATCCGATCGGGATTGATTTTCCAGTCCGACGCGCGGCTGCGCACCAGTCTCAACGCTCGACGGGTATCGGCCATCGCATGTTCATCGACGGTGTATTTGGAACCTTCCTCTTTTGCCAATCGATACCTCAGCACAAAAGCAGCGATCCCTTGCTCAGCAAACCACTCGGCAAGCGCGTCACCTTCGTGTCCTAAGCAGAGCATACGGTGTCCACCGCCGGGAGCTATGAGGATCGCCGTTCCGTTAGCCTTTTCCGGTTTCGGTAAAAAGCTCGTAATCGATGGCGCATGGATATTGGTGACGTTGCAAGCTCCATTGGTCCGATCGGTTTTCTCAGGTTCCTGTCTACGGTCTTGCGAACCAGGTGCCCCTTCGGGCCAAAGTTCGATCCGGGTAGGTTCACCGGCCAAGAGGGATAATAGCGGAGCAAGAAAGCAAAAAAGGTAGGGGATAAGTAGCTTGTGGAACACGGAGATGTTCAATAGATGCGCCTTCAATTTTTTTCTCCTTGATGAGTGTCACGCGAACCGGAAATAGGCGGGCCTTGTTGCCTCCTGTGGTGCAGGACCCACTGGGAGGCTCATCGAATTAAAGCGCGTCCGCTCTTGGCAACCGTCGGCTTTATGCTGAATGGCGTCGAATTAGTGTAAGCGGAAGTGCGCAAGCACTCCGGTGAGTGATGGAATATCCTCGATGTCGCAATGTTTTTCACCGGACGGCTTGCGCCGTTCCGCTTTTAATTCAACGCCATTGGGCTTTATGCCGGCGGGGCCAAGACTCTTTAGGTACTTGGTAGCTGTGAGTTCCTCCTTTCGCCGGGGCAAGCCCGACGAAAGGGGAGAGCGGCAAACGGGTCGCAGACCCATTTTACGGTTGATCAGTCTTCTTCGCCTTCTTCTTCTTCTTCTTCTTCGGCTTTGGTGAAGACGAACGCGGCGCGGATCGGCGGGGGCATCGGCGAGTTTGCTCCTCGGACACTTCGCCACACAATGTCGTTGAGGATCAGATCGTCGGCCGCATCGGGGATCGAGAAATCCATCTGCTCAGAGACCCCCGCACCCCAAGCCAATGCTTGGTTGGTCGCGGTGATGTCCACGCGAGGTGCCAAGGCTTCGTAAGGGGTCGTGTCGGCTGTGGAGTCAAAGGCGTTGAACATCGGGCGAGCGGCCGCATCGAATTGCGTCATCGGTTCGAGACCGAGAATCAACTCCATGGTCCGTAGCATGCTCGAGGTCGAGTACATCGTCGAGTCGACGGCTCCTCGGCGGATATAAGGGCTGATCGCTAGGGCGACCGAACGGTGGGCATCGACGTGGTCGCTGCCGTTTTGTACGTCGTCTTGGATCACGAAGATCGCGCACTGGGGCCAAAACTTGCTCTTGGTGATCGCTTCGACCACCTTGCCCAAAGCAGCATCGTTTTGCGCGACCATGGCCGTCGGGGTCAATTTACCAACCCGTGTTCCTGCGGTGTGGTCGTTGGGCAAGTGCATGGTGATGAAGCTCGGCAAATTGTCCTCGGCTTCGAATTGCTTCAAGCGTTTGGCGAACGCCTCGGCGCGGTCCAGATCGCTATAGTCCAAATCGTACGAACGGTAGTTCGGATCGAAATGGCCTTCGAGGACCGGGATTTTAGCCCGCGATGGTTCACCGGGCTTCGAGCCGTTGGCGATGAACTCCCCGAAGCTAAAGTAGCTCTTGCCCGCCTTGGCGCATTGACCCCAAAGATAGCCGCTCGAAGGTTGTCCGATCTTGGTGGCTCCTTCGGCAGGGTAGGTCAGCTTGCCTCGGCTCTTGCCGTAGGTCAAAGGCCAAGTCTTTTCGACGAAGTCGGTGGCGTAGGCGGCCATGGTCCACTCGTGGCCGTCGGCACTGACTTCGCCGTCGACATAGAGGTTATCCAAAAGGACAAACTGGTTGGCAAGAGCGTGCTGATTGGGGGTGACTTGTTCGCCGAAAATGCACAGCGATGGCTCGCCGTTGCCCTTGGCGATATCGCCGAAGATTTGGTCGTAAGTGCGATTTTCTTTGATGATATAAAAGCAGTGCTTGATGGGACTCGCGTCACCTACCTTCGAAGGGATCGGGTTGTTTTCGCTCCGACCCGTTGTGTCGACTTTCGAGTCGGCCTGAAGGGGCGAGGTTTGAAATGCGATCCGGGTCATTGAGGCGAGCTCATCGGGGCTCGGGGTCGGTATCGCACTGAGCGTGCCTTGGAACAATCCGCCGATGTACTCGTTCAAGCTCTTTGGGGACGGTTTGGCGGGGTTCGGTCCATAGCGATTGTCCTTGCTGGACATCCCCTTTCCGTTGGTCACAAAAATCTGATCCCCAGCTTTCGAGAATTTGACGTTCGTCGGATACCAACCGACAGGGATGAATCCCAAGGACCGGGATTTCTTGGGCTCGGTCAAATCGAACATTGCAAGATTGTTGTTGCACGAGTTGACAGCGACCAAAACGCGTTCGTCGGGAGAGACCGCGATGGCCGAGGGAGTGCTGCCGTTCTTGGCGGCTGGGTACAGCGCGGTGGCAAGTACCTCTTGGAGTTCCCCGGTGGTTCGATCGAAAATCACGACGCTGTTTTCATCCGAACAGGCCACTGCGAGCCGGTTGGTGGACTCCAAAAGGATCATTTCCGTCGGGTGCGACTTGGTCGTCCAAGTCGCTTCGATTTTCCAAGTTGCCAGATCGATCACAGCGATCTTCGCTTGGCCCCAGAGGCTCACGTAGAGTTTATTGTTTTTCGGGTCTTCCAGAAGCCCGTAAGGATAGCTCTGTTCGGGTAGAGCGAGAATTTCGGCCGGAACGATATTGGCCTTTGGATTATCAACCTTTGGGGCATCGGCTTTGGCCGTTTCCGGTCGACTCAATAGGCTCATCGGGTTTTTGATCCGCTTGATCGAGTTGCCTAGCAGACCCGATGCATAGAGGGTCTGGCTATCTTCGGACAACAGAACGCTCGATACGACGAACTTGTCGGTCTTGGTCGCCAGGGTCAGGACGCTCGGAGGGCCGAGGAAGCCTTGGTCGTAAGGGAAGATGTAGACCTTTTCGTCCTCGCCCCCCGATGCGATGAGGTGTTTTCCATCGGCGCTGAAGTCCAGACCATAGAACGACTGAGGGATCGGGGTGCGGGTGATCTTGTTGAGCGTCTTGGGCTCGATGGTGATGATCTCGTGCTCGCCGTAACCGCTGTGGAGAATGGCTAGATCATTGCCGCTGGGATGGGTAAGCAAATGGACAGGGAAATCCCCTAAGCTGGCTTGTTTGCCCTGGGCGCTGATGGTCCATCCGTTGGGAAGCAAGACACTTCCCGATGCATTCAAACCTGGCAATTTCGCAAGGGGGTTGTCAAGCCGGTTCGCTTGAACCGGAGCTTCCTGGGCCAAGGTTCCCGGGAGGTTCGAGGCCAAAGCCACAAGAGTGGCCAAGAGGGTTTTTCTGAAGTGGACTAGCATTTCAACACATGGAGATCGAGTGGGGGCAACGGTCCTATCCAAAACGGATAACAATGAGGCCATTGTAACTCCCCTTGGCAAGCAGCAATGGCCGAGGGATGTTCAGATTGCGTTAGGGTTTCGAGTCGGGGCGCAAGCCGTCCGGTGATGAAACACTGGGAAATCGCAGGCATTCGACGACTCACCGGACGGCTTGCGTCGTTCCGCTTACAAGAATTCAAATCCATTGAGGCAAAAGACACCGGAAGCAAGCGAGCGAAATCACACAAAAAGCTTGCGGAAATGGTTCGTTGGCTTGCGAAATCCGGGGATTCTTTGAGGAAAAACGGCTCCTTTGCGGCTATACTCTACCGTGCTTTTCTAGGTACCTTTGGCATGTTCCTTCAAGCCGCATCTGCTTTCCGTCAAAAATCGGAGTCCTCAGGATGAGTGAAAATCAACGACAAGCGATCCTCCTGCCCGAATCGTTGGGCAAGCAGCTCCAAGGCTTCCGAGGTCATTTAAGACGCACCAAGGTGATGGAGAGTCTGGGGATCGCTTGCCTGGGCGTTCTTGCTGGGTACCTTGCCGTTTTCCTGCTCGATCGAATGATCGATTTGCCGAAGTCGGGACGCTGGATCGCTTGGCTCGTGGCATTCGCAAGCGTCGCGACGATCCCTGTCTGGGTCGAACGCTGGATCTTGCGCTACCGAACCCATGCTTCATTGGCCCGCTTGATGACCCAAAAGCTCCCCGCGCTGGGTGACTCTTTGCTCAGCGCGATCGAACTGGCTTCCGATCCTCAAGAGCAAAAACGATCCCCGGCCCTATGCCGCGCTGCGCTCGACCAGGTCGCCCAGGTCGCTGCGAGCAAGGATCTGACGCAAGCGGCCCCGGAGTCCCGGCATCGACGCTGGTGGACCTGCGCCGCGCTTGCAGGTGCCTTGACGGTCGCTCTAGGTTTGCTTTATCCGAGCGCTTCGGCCAACGCCTTTGCCCGTTTCGCCGCACCCTGGAGTTCCATCCCTCGTTTCACTTTTGCGCAGTTGGAGAAAATCCCTACCGAGTGGATCGTGCCTCACGGCGAATCCGTTTCGCTCAAAATTCCGCTGGTCGATCAATCTCCTTGGAAACCCGCTCTGGCAAGCCTTTGGTTGCCGGGTCTTCCCAAGATGGAAAGCACCCGTCAGTCGGACGCTTACCAATTCGATCTGCCTCCGATGATCCAACCGACCAAACTCACCCTGCGGATCGGAGATGCAACCCCGACGATCGAAGTCATCCCGACAACGCGCCCCGAACTGGTCGCAGCAAGTGCCAACGTTCGACTCCCTGAGTACCTTCAACGCTCCGAAGCCCTGACCAAAGATATCCGCAGCGGTGGACTTACCATCGTCGAGGGGACCTCTTACTCGATCAATGGAAAAGCTTCCCGCGAACTTTCCAGCGTCACCCTCGATCGGCAAGCCATGCGAGTGGCCGACGCAAACTTCGACTCCGAGGAGCTCAAAGACTCAGCAACCTCGGCCCACGAAGTCCAATGGGTCGATCGCTTAGGGCTTTCGGCTAAAAGCCCTTTTCCGCTGAACATCATCGTCCGAGCCGACGAAGAGCCCACCATCTACGCCGAGGGAATGCCCCGGGCCAAGGTCCTCTTAGAGACCGAACAGATCCAATTCCAAGTCCACGCTTCGGACGACTTCGGCGTCAAACAAATCGGCCTGGAATGGAAGACCGCCGAAGGGGCCGTCGCATCGAAGAAGACCCAAGGCGAACGGATCTTGATCGCCGGTGGAGCCACGGCCGAGAGACTCGATGCCGACGCTGTCTTCCAAGCTAGCTCACTTGGTATCGAACCCCAAGCGCTCGAAGTCCGGCTCTTCGCCGAAGACTTTCTCCCCGGACGCAACCGCGTCTATTCCAATCCTGTCTTGCTGATGATCCTCAATCCCTCGGACCACGCTCTGTGGATCCTCCAGCAATTCAACCGCTGGCAACGCGAAGCTCTCGAGGTTCGCGATCGAGAAGTTCAATTGCTCGATACAAACAAAAAACTCTACGCGATGTCCGAGCAAGAACTTGCCACTCCCGATGCGATCAAACAAATCGAACAGCAAGCCGCCGCAGAGCAAGCCAACGCAAGGCGCCTCGGGAACCTCACCTCACGCGGCGAAGACCTGCTCCGACAAGCCGCTCGCAATTCGGAAATCGGCGTAGGGCACCTCGAAAAATGGGCCGAGATGCAGAAGATTCTCAAGGACATCTCCGCATCGCGAATGCCCTCGGTGGCCAACTTGCTCAAGCAAGCGGCCAAGAACGGCCAAGCTTCAGCCAACCAAGAGCCACCCAAAGATCCACCCAAAATCGCTGGCGTCAACCGCAGCGAACCAAGCGGCTCTGGCGATCAGAAATCCGAACAAGATCCCGACAAGAATCCGATCCCCAAGGCCCCAAGCGTGGTCGACTCGGAATCCTCGCAACAGCCTCCGAGCCAGAACCCCGAAGAGGAACAAGACGCAAAGAAAAAGAAACCGAGCACCGGACGACTCGGACTCCCAACAACGACCCTGGCCGGTGCGAAACCATCGTCGAAGCCTCAGGAAGATGCTCCCGAAGAACCTGAGGAACCTCAAACGCCCGAAGCCATCCAAAAAGCCGTCGAGCAACAACTCGCACTCCTCGAAGAATTCGACAAAGTCTCCGACGAACTCAATAAAGTGATGGCAAACCTCGAAGGAAGCACTCTGGTCAAACGCTTTAAAGCCGCTTCCCGCGAACAGATCTCCGTAGCCGATGCGGTAAGCACCTCGGTTCCGACCGCCTTTGGCGTCAGAGCCAAACGCCTCAAATCCGAGGACCGCGAAAACCTGGAACAACTTTCCTCAAGAGAGAACGTCGCCCTGAACAACGTCGGGCAAATCATCGATGACCTCGAAGCCTTCCACGAACGTCGTCCGATGGTCAAGTTCCGAGATGTTCTTGACGACATCCGCAAAGAAGATCCACTGGCTGGCCTTCGGAAAATCACCCAGGAAGTCGTCGAGCAACAAGGACTCACCATCGCCGAGGCCGAGTACTGGTCCGATGCCTTCGATCGCTGGGCCGAGGATCTCGTCGATCCAGCGTCCAAAGGCCAATGCCCTGGGGGAAAATCCAAAGGCTCGCTTCCACCGTCGATCGTTTTGGAAGTCATGCAAGTCCTCGAGGCCGAAATGAACTTGCGGGAACGAACTCGCCTTGCCGAACAAGCCAAAGCGGCGGCTCCGGACGAACAGTACCAAACCTCCGTCAAAGAGCTCGTCGGGACCCAGAAAGAACTCCGCGATCGCATCGTCGTCGTAGGTGAAAAAATCGAACAGCTACCCAACGGTTCCGAAGAGTTCGCCAAAGAAATCGAACTGATGCAAATGGTCGAATTGGCCATGAACGACGCTTGGTCAACCCTCAAACGACCCGACACTGGAAAAGCGGCCGTCGCGGCAGAAACCGAGGCGATCGAATTGCTCCTGTCGAGCAAACGGATCAACCCCAAGAGCAAGGGTGGAGGAGGGGGTGCAAACCCTGGCGGAGGCGGTTCTGGAGATACCACCGATGCAGCCATCGCGATGGTCGGACCTGGCATCAACGAAAAAGAGATCCGACAAGACCACGGAGTCGAACAAGCAACGGGGACCAGTGGTTCGAGCCTTCCTGAAGAGTTCCGCTACGGATTAGACCAATACTTCGAAAGGATCGATCGACGCTAATGTCGCTGTTGATTCCTACAACACGTTTCTTGCGAGCCTTCTCAAACCGACCCATGGCTATGTGTCCGCGTCTGGGGCTCCCATTGGCTCTTGCGATCCTTGCGACCGTTGGCACAAGCACAAGGCTATGCGCCCAGAATGCCGTTCCAGCCATCCGATTGCAAGCCATACAAATCGCAGGAGCCAGGAACGCACAACCTCTCAACGACCGCGAAATCACCGCCCGAAAATGGGTCCGGGGGCTGATCCAGCAAGAGCTCAACGCGGTCCAATCGATTTGTAAACTCAATCCAGCGCAAGCCAAAGAGCTGGTCGATCTGATCGAAACCGAATGGAAGTCCAAGTTCGCTTCGGTTTTCCGAAGCTACTCCGAAGCCAACCAACGCGGTGGCGTCGACTTTGAATTCCGAGTCGAAACCGCCGTGAAAACTTGGATGCGCGAAGTCGATGCCATCAACGAAGAGCAACGGACCAACTGGAACTTTGAACTCGAAAGTCGCAACGCCCTTCGACGTCGGATCGTCATCGGGAAAATGGTCAGCGACGCCGAACGCAAGTTCGGACTCAGCGCCAAACAAATGAAGGAAGTCGAAACGCTTCTGCAAGAACGCTGGAAGGAAGCTTGGTGGGTCATGTACCGCAACGGGACCACCCCGGAGACCAAGTTCGCTTGGATCAGAACGGCACTGAGCGACGCGCAAAGAACCGCAGGGGCCGATACTTCAGC
>JAJTFB010000141.1:0-7733 GCA_021300015.1 Pirellula sp.
GCGAGGCAGGAGCCAGGTTCAAACCGCCAGGGAGGGTTGGAAGACTCAACGTGGGCTTGGCCACCCCTGAACCGATGAGCGATGTTGGGGTCGGTTTGGTCGGTAGCGATGCGGTGGCTGGCGGTCGGTCCGTGGCCGGAGTTCCGTCTTGTCGGGTACTTGCCAATTTCATCGAGCCTGTGAGCCCCAGAGCGGTCTTAGGGAGTCTAGGCATGCGGGTGATATCGAAGGTATTTCCTGCATGGTCGCGCCCCGAGAGTTTGACGACCAGTTGGGTCGTTTGGTGGGGGATCGACCAACTGGCCGATCCGATCCATTCGTGCTCTTGGGTCCCTTTTTCGGTTTTGCAGGAGATCTCTTTCCAAGCCGAGTCGAGTTCGGTTTGGTATTCCAGGCGGATCGAGTTGTGATCGAGCGAAGATTCGACGATTCGGAATTCGGCTTGAAGGTCCCCTTTTCGGTCCAGATCGATCAGGAGTTGCCCGGTCGGTTTGGTCGAATCGATGACGATGTGCATTGTCTCGCCTGGTTGATCGATGACTTGACCACCGAGGTCGAGCGACTTGACTCGAAAGGAGTACGCCCCATCGCGTTGGGTTTGGAATTGAAACTGACGTTGCTTGGGGTCAGCTTTGGCGACGCTTTGCCAGGTTTTTCCGGAATCCTCGGAGACCTCAAGCACCAATTGAGCCGGTGGGGTCCCGATGGAACTGAGTTCAAAAGGGATGGCTAGATCTTGCCGGGGCCAGTGGATAGATTGCCCGCAGGCCGAGTCGTTGGCCGAAAGTGCTGCTGCCGCACCTGAGACGAGGGTCATCAGGAAATTGTTTTTTGCGAATCGCCGAATGAAAGAATGCCGAGCCATGCTTGCCGTCCTAAAGGTTAGGAAATAGGGCGGCGAGCGTAGAGCGAACCTCTAACGAGCAGCAGGCTTGCCGACCATGTTCGAGTATGCCTCACAGTTTTGCGCAAACTCTTGGCAATTCAAACTTGAGGAGAAAAGAAAGATTCGTCCGGTTTCTTGTTCGATAAAACCGAATCGGCAGTCACCATCGATCCATTTGCCCGATTTGGAATATTCGACCAAATCGCAACCGCTTAACACCGGCGAATTCGAGGAATTTGGCGAGCATTTCTTGGGAGACACAGTGATAGACTCGACCTCGATGGCGGACGGCGAATTCCGGAGAGCCTTTGACCCAGGCTGCTTGCGCGTTGTTTCCCGATTGGGAGGCTTCGATCGACGCGCTCAGGGAGACCGGACAAAATCCGTTCAGTGCAACGCTGGTAGGGAGCGGTTCGGTCGATGGTGCTTCGGTCGGTGACGATTTGGTTGGCGCAGCTTCGGTTAGGGCAGGAGTTGATGTTGGCGGTTCAATGCTCGGAGCAAGGGCTTCGATCACCTTGGGTGCTTGGGCATCCAGAGGGTTCGGTAGTTCGGGGAGGGTCAACTCGTTGGTTTGGGCGATGGAGACCTCGGCGGTATCGACCGAGGCGACGGATGTTTCGGTGAGACGAATTCGAGCCGGTTGGGTCACCCGTTGGCCGCTCGCCATGGCGATTTGAGGCGAGAACGATGGTTTGCTATCGGCCCGCGCCAGCGATCGATCTTGCCCGGGCGAATCGGATCGAATCGCTGGGCGTTGTGCGATCCAACGTTGATTTTTCTCGGCGACTTTAACGATGGTTTTTTCGTAGACCCCGGGGTCTTGCGCGCTGATATTTCGATAGATCTCATCCCCGTTGGCGTAGAGATACACATCGGTTGGCCAACGATTGACGCGAAACATCGCGGCGGTTTTGGTGTCCTGTTCGGCGTTGATACGGACTGCGAGGATATGTTCGTCGAATGCGGCGATGAGTTGTTGGTCTTTGAATGCCTTCTTCTCGAGCATACGGCACGGAGGGCAGTGGTCACCGTAGAAGTGGACCAGCACGGGTTTGCCAGAGCTTTGGGCTAGTTTCATCGTCTCGGCGAGGTTCTCGGACCACTCGATTTGCTCACCGGCTTGCTCACCGGCGGCTTGGACTTGTTTTGCTTGCATTGCCGTTGCAAGAATCGCGGCACAGAGCAGCAGGAGCGTCATTGGGTGTAGGAGAGCATAGCGGACTTGCATTGTAACGGCTCCGGAGTGACCGAGGAGGAATTGCGGGGTGACTTTTACGATTGCATCGGATGCGCGAAGGATGAGGGTCGAGCAAATTGGAGGTTTTCGGCTAAAATTGCCGGAAGAAATCCGCCACAAGTGCCAAACGCTTGACATTTCCGCAGGAAACGCCTAAGCTTGCGGTATTGCTGGTCGGAAACGGTTGTGTTCTCCTCGTTTCATGCGCTTAGGCCACCCTTTCTAGGGTAGCGATTGGCAGAACGGTTTCATTGTTCCTGGTATCCGTGGTGCATGTGAGCATCACCGAGTTGGGTTCCAGCAGACAGTCAGCAACTAGGTTGTCGTGACGTTCACGGAATGTTGAACGTCCCAGATTTTTAAAGTCTCGCAGGGTCTTCGATTTCGTTGTTCCCGCGTGCCCAAGGATTCTTTTTTTCGTTGATTTCTGGGTTATTGTATGCCAAAAAAGAAGCGTTACCGATCGCGTTCACACGGAGATGACATGGGTGGAAGTGGTGGTGGTGCGGGTGCGGCGCCGGGTTCTCGGCCTCGCGTTCGTCGTCCTCGCAGGCGACATGGTCCAGGTTACCAACAAGCCTTTGGAAATCCGGATGAAACTCCGGTTAATGACGAAGGTGCTGAAGAGCCGCAACTTGATGAGGATGGCAATCCGATTCCTCGGCCAGAGGGGGCCGTGGCGGTTCAAGAGGAACCCGGTGAGGAATTCTACGGGATGCTTGAAATGCATCCGAACGGTTATGGATTCTTGCGATCGTCCTCGAACAACTATTCTCGGGAACGGTCCGACCCGTTTGTGCCTGGGACGATGATCGAGAAGTTCCGGCTTCGCCAGGGACTCAAGATCCGTGCGGTGATGCAACATAGCCGGCGCTCTCAGGGTCCTCGCGTCCGAGAAATCCTCGACGTGGAGGGAATGAAGCCTGAGGAGTACGCCAACGTCAAAGTCTTCGATACCCTCACAGCGATCAATCCAGAGAAGTGGCTGAGGCTTGAAGTCGGCACGAAGCCTCTGACCAACCGGGTGATCGATCTGCTCGCTCCCCTTGGGCGTGGCCAACGCTGTCTGATCGTCGCTCCACCCCGATCGGGCAAGACGATTATGCTTCAAGACATCTCCAGGGGGATCGCGGAAAACTACCCGGACGTCGAATTGATCGTACTGCTGATCGATGAGCGGCCAGAGGAAGTCACCGACATGCGAATGAATGTCAAGCGTGGTGAAGTCATCGCAAGCAGCTTGGATGAAGACGTCGACTCGCACGTGAGATTGAGCCAATTGGTCGTCGACCGATGCCGACGGCTCGCCGAGATGGGCAAGGATGTGTTCTTGCTGATGGACTCGATCACCCGACTGGCTCGTGCCTTCAACAAATGGGTTGGAAACTCGGGTCCTACGATGTCCGGTGGTGTAAACATCAAGGCCATGGACATCCCCAAGAAGCTCTTCGCGACCGCGCGAGCGTTTGCCGAAGGCGGATCCTTGACGATCGTCGGAACGGCCTTGGTCGATACCGGCTCTCGCATGGACGAATTGATCTTCCAAGAGTTCAAGGGTACTGGAAATATGGAACTGGTCTTGGATCGCAAATTGGCAGATCGACGGATCTGGCCTGCGATCGATATCACGCAGTCAGGCACCCGACGTGAGGAATTGCTTCACGACCCAGATACCTACCACTCCGTGACAATGATTCGGCGAACTCTCAACTCGATGAATCCTGTCGAAGCCATGGAGCAATTGACCAAGCAACTCGGTCGATTCGCCAGCAACCAAGAGTTCCTTAAACTCATCTCCAACGCGAAGATCAACGATTGATCCTCCAGTCGCGATGCATGCCTGAACAACCTTCTGAACGATTCCCCAAATCCAAACGGGTTGTCAGGCAACGCGACTTCGATCGTTTATTCAAGACCGGTCGGGTGATTGCCGACTCGGTTTTGGTTATCCATACCGCAGCCAATTCGCTCAGTCGTCCTAGGCTCGGAATATCTATGTCTCGCAAGGTCGGAAACGCCGTGGTGCGGAACCGATGGAAGCGGTTGATACGCGAAGCGTTTCGACGGCTTCAACACAGTCTGCCCGGATCGGTCGACTATGTCGTCCGCCCTCGCAAAGGGGCCATGCCCGAGTACGAGTCGATCCACCGATCCCTTGCAAGCTGTGGCAAACGCCTAACGAAGCGGCCTTAGGCCGAATTCGCAAGACTCATCTGCGGCTCACATCATGATTTCGCGGATCGGCGACGCATCAATCACACCGGTGAGCTTTTCGTCCAGACCTCCATGAAAGTAGGTCAGTTTGCGGTGGTCGAGCCCCATCAGTTGCAGGATCGTCGCATGCAAGTCTCGAAGGTGCCGTGGGTTCTCAACGGCAGCTTCTCCGAGTTCATCGGTCTGGCCGTAACTGGTCCCAGGCTTGACTCCCGCGCCAGCGAACCAGTAAGTGAACCCCTTGGGGTTGTGATCTCGCCCCCCAGGTTTGCCGCCGGTATTAAAAGTCTCCGAGACGGGCATTCGTCCGAATTCACCTCCCCAGACGACTAGGGTCGATTCAAGCAGACCGGACCGCTCTAGGTCAGACAGCAGGGCGGCGATAGGTCGATCGACTTCGGGACAATGGAGCTTGAGGTTCTCTTCGATTCCATGATGGCCATCCCAGGTGTTTTGTCCACCGGCGTTCCCGCCCCCGGAGTAGATTTGAATGAAGCGCACCCCTCGTTCGACGAGTCTTCGGGCGATGAGGCATTGGCGACCGAAGGTGCTCGGTCCGAGCGCCAGTGGGTGCCATTCGGGTTTGGGTTCATCGATGCCGTACATGGCGATCGTCTCTGCGGTTTCTTGACTGAGATCCATCGCTTCGGGCGCTGCGATTTGCAATTGAAAAGCTAGTTCGTAGCTAGCGATACGGGCGTCTAGCTCTGAATAGCCATTGCGATCTTGCGAATAATTGCGATTCAGTTCATTGAGCAGATCGATCTCGGCGCGTTGGCTTGCTGCATCGATATTTGCGGGAGGTCTGAGGTTCAGGATCGGTTGGGTTCCGGATCGCATCAAGGTGCCTTGGTAGGATGCTGGCATGTATCCGTTGGACCAATTCGGAGCACCGCTGGTCGGACCACCTCTGGGGTCGAGCATCACGACAAAGCCGGGCAAGTTTTGGTTTTCGGATCCTAGTCCGTAGTTGACCCAGGAGCCGAGCGACGGGTGGCCTTGGAGGATTCGCCCGCAGTTGATCTGCAGCAGGGCGCTTCCGTGGGCGAATGAGTCGCTCGTCAGAGACTTGACCATCGCCAATTTGTCCATGTGTTTGGCGATATTTGGAAACGCATCAGAGCACCATAGTCCTGAGTTTCCGTGTTGTGCAAAGTTGCGGCGGCTGGCTTGGAGGACCGCTTGGGTTTTGCTCCCGCGTCGGAACTCGTTCTGGATGCTTTGGCCATCGCGTTTTTGGAGTTCGGGTTTGTAATCGAACAGATCGACTTGGGAGGGCCCCCCGAACATAAAGAGAAAGATCACCGATTTGGCTTTCGACGGCAGTTTGGGCTCCTGTCCCTGGAGCATCGAAGCAAGGGCCAGGGAGCCAAAGCCTGCGCCGGTTTGGGTGCAGAAGTGCCGACGGTCGAGCCGAGGATTCGGCCGGTGGTCTTCGGGGAGCATCAGGGATTAATCCACGTAGAGGAATTCGTTGCTATTGAGAACCGATCGGCAGAGGCTTGCCAATCGCTGCGGGTTGTTTTGCAGATAGGAGCTGGCCCAATGGAGTTCCTGTTCGCTCGCGGGGCGTTGGTAAGCAAGCTTCCAGAGAAGGTCGATTTGTTGGGTCAATTCCGAGCCGGCCTCTCGGATCAATCGCTGCGCGAGCTGGTCGGCTTGTTCGTGGATCCATGGGTCATTAAGCAGCAAGAGAGCTTGCGGGGCGGTGGTCGTGACGTTTCGAATGGCTGTTGGCGAGGTGCTATTCGCGAAATCGAGCGTTTCGAGGAAGGGGACTTTCAAGGACCGCTTGACGATCAAATAAACGCTACGGCAGTTTTGGAGTTGCTTGGGGCTTTCCTGCCACATCGAGACCGAGACTGGATTGGCCGCGTCTTTGACTTCTTGGCTCAGCGTGGGGTAGACGCTAGGACCCGAGCTTTTATCGTTGAGCGTGCCGTTGACAGACAGGATCGAGTCGCGGATCGATTCGGCGTCGAGACGATGGAGTTGGGGTTGATAGTAGCTAGGGGCATCCGGGTCGATCGCGGGCCGAGAGCTTTTGCTGAACGCTTGGGTGCTCAGGATGATACGATGTAGATGTTTGATCGACCAACCCGATTCGATCAGTTCACCAGCAAGATAATCGAGCAGAAGTGGGTTCGCAGGTGGCAGGCCGGTGTTTCCGAAATCATCGGTTGTCGGAACGATTCCGATCCCGAAGTGTCGTTGCCATATTCGGTTGACCAGGACGCGAGCCGTTAGAGGATTTTGAGGGTGAGCGATCCAGCGGGCGAGTTGCAAACGGTGGGGTGTGCTCTTTTCGAGAGCCGAGGTTGGCTCTTCTCCGAAGTGCGAGAAGACTTCAGGAGGGCGCGAGGCGACCTGCTGTTTCGGTGAGTTTGGATCCCCACGATGGAGCACATGCGTGGGCTTGGGCTCTGAACCGATCTCCCATACCGCAAGGGCTTTCTCGAAAGGGGGGAGCGAATCGCGAAGGCCCTTGATCTGATTTTCGAGTTCCGACCTCAGGTTTGCATCGAGCGTTTGGTCTAGTGTTTTTTGCAATTCGGCGATTTGGTTTTGGCGGTTCGAATCCCAGGCTTCAACTTGGGCAGGGGAGGCCAGGATGCGTTCGATACGACCTGTCCCACGCCCCCCTCCCCCAGTTTTCGAGAGTCCATAGGGATCGATTCCCCGCATGAATGCCAGCAGTGCGTAGTAGTCCTCTTGGCTGATCGGATCGAATTTATGGTCATGGCATCGTGCGCATCCGATGGTCAGCCCAAGGAAAGCCGACCCGATGGTGACCATGATATCGTCGGCGTCATCGAACTCAGCAGCAAGGGTATCATCGGGCTCATCGTCCCAAACATGGAGTCGGTAGAAGCCCGTTGCGATGACCGAATCGCGCCACGCGTTGGGTTGGTGGTTTGGGCTGTATCCCTGGGACTCGGCCCATTGGTCACCGGCGAGTTGTTCGATGATGAATTGGTCATAGGGTTTGTCTTGGACCAAAGCGTCGATGACATAGTCACGGTATCGCCATGCGTTGGGTTTGAGGCCATCGCGTTCGTAGCCATTGGTTTCCGCGAAGCGGACCCAATCGAGCCAGTATCGGCCCCAACGTTCGCCGTAGTGATGCGAGGCGAGCAGTTCCTCGACGATCGAATTCCAGCGTTCAGGGGAGGGATCTTTCTCGAACGCTTGGACCTGTTCGAAGCTCGGTGGCAGCCCCCATAGGTCCAGGTAAAGTCGGCGGAGTCGTTCGCCTGGAGGTGCCACAGGTAGATGATTGCTCGGCAGGAGCCGATCGATTTTATCCGACAGGCTGCGATGCAAATCCGCAGGTTCGCTCTCGGGTTTTGCAAGGGGTTGGAAAGCCCAATAGGCGCGATCGGCGTCGGTGAT
>JAJTFB010000141.1:7751-13530 GCA_021300015.1 Pirellula sp.
GATTTCGAAGATCCGGTTTCGTTTTTTCGGTCCGATCGAAGGCGATGGGTTATTGGGATCAGAGCCATTGGGATCCGTGCGTGGATCGAAGGCCCCTGCGGAGATCCAGGCTCGTAGGGCTTGGATTTCCGAGGGCTTCAATGCGGGCTTGGGCGCCGGAGGCATGTGAGACTCCGGGTCGTCGCTGGTGATCGCATCGATCAGTGCGCTTTTTTGGGGATCACCTGGTTGAATGACTCCGGCCGATTGCCAACCTGCTTGGTCTGCGAGGCTCAGCTCACCTTTGGGGGATGGTCCACTGTGGCATTCCAAGCAATGAGATTCGAGGATGGGGCGAATTTTCGATTCGAAGAACGCCGCCGAATCGGGGGCAAAGGAGTCTTGGGCAAATGCGTAGGTCAAGCAACCCGAGAACCATGGGGTCAAGATCAGCAGCAGAGCGATCGAACGGTGCAGCTTTGGTGTTGGCATAAGCGGTGGTCTCTGCAGGTTCGACGGGTATTTCAAGAAGTCGAGCATCTGGGGACTTCTTTTGCTCACTTCATCATACCGTCGATGGAATCCGTCTGCATCGACCCACGAAGGGCCGCAGAACTAGGCGGGGGACCAGGGCGGAGGCGGATTTTTCTCACAACTCTCCCGGTCCCATTCCTGTGCCCTGCTTGAGAGTTTGAGCTAGGGAGATTCTGAAAGGTTCGGATTCCGAGGGCTCAGAGGCGGAAAATCCTCGCTCGTAGTATTCTCTTTATGGGCGCTTCGTGGAGTTAGCTGGAGCTGCGCTCCAGGAAGGACACCGGGAGGACCATACCCAGGTTGCATCGAAGGGGGGGGCGTCGCGGGGACCAAACCCGCACGATACATTGACGAATACTCGACGGTCTGGTTGCTAGCTCCTTGCAAACCGGTTTTACTTTGCAATCCGAGCGAATCGAGCTTGGCCAGCAAAGTCTCGACCTCTTCATGCAGCAGTTCGGTTCCGGCAACGGCCAAGACCGATCCTACCGACTCCAAACGACTTTGACCTCCTTGGTTGTGCCATTGGTCAGGCTGCAGCGTCGATTCAATCAACTGCAAGACCTTGTCCATATCCTGGCTATTATTGATCACATGCGCCAAATCATAGACGCGGATTGTTCGGTCGAATGAATCTTCGCGCGGATTGACAATTTGCACACTATCGCGGTGGATCACGTAATCCAACTGCATGGGCCGTAGCAGTCTTCTGAGAACATCGCGCAAGCTCCCTTGAGCATTGAGCGAGACCAAAGGCGCATCCATTCCACCTGGGTTTGCTAGGTAAGGTATCTTGTGCTCGCCAAGAATCACCTCGAGCGCAGCAAGAAGTTCCGTATTGGCGATGTCGACCGAGACGTCTTTATTCAACGCTTCGCGAAGTGTTTCTTCGGCCTTTATGGCCCGCTTGCCCCGCGATAACCAACCCGGCTCCTCACCCTGGGGCTTGACCCACCAAGTCACGGCGCTATCGGTGCCACTCGTTTCAGGTAAATCGCCGCCCATACCGCCCATGCCACTGTTTTGCACTATCCAGCCACCCGGTCCCACAACCGGCACACCTGGAATGGGACCTAAGACGCCCGGAGGTTGTTTTCCTGGGTATGGAGGTAAAGGAGTACTGCTAGGCAAAGAAGAATTCCGCGAATTCGCAGCCTGGTTGGCACTCACCGAAGAAAGCGGATAGCCCGCATAACTTCCAGGGGTCTGGCTTAGGGTCTGTTGTCTGTAAGTTCTTTGACGTTCGGCTTGCGACCAAGCAACTCCGGCAACGACTCCTAATCCGCAAACCCCAATGAGTCCAAGCAACGCACCGACACGAAACGTCCACTTTCGATAAGACATATTTTTCCACTCCATATTCTTGTCGTTTATCTTCGAACTCGATCATTCCAAGCGGCCAGAAACCCGATCAATTGCTCATGCACTCGCTCGGTCCCTCGGACCATCAACACCGGGCCATTGAGCGTCATTTCAGGCGTCTGCTGGTCGCTTGAGTCAAACATTTTTCGCAAGGCATCGACCAATTGCGATGCCTGCTGATCATTCGCCGTCACATAAGACAAGCAGTAAGACCGAACGACGGGCCGAGCGTCGACCGATTCACGGCTTGCAATCTCGATGCGGTTTGGATGGACAATGTACCCAAGTTCCTGTTCTGTGAGGATCCTCCTAAGCATGCCGCTGCGCGACCCTCGTCCTTTAGCGAATATTCGCGGTATTGCTTCCGAGGGGTTGGATTCCAACTCGTAAGGAATCTCGCCTAGGACTTCAGCGAGTGCTTCGCTTAGCGGCACGTTTTGCAAGTCGACATTCACAGGCTCACTGAGCCGTTGCAAGAGACGTTCCTCTGGCGGTGGAGGTAGTTGCTCGACGTGTCGCCAAACTTGGGGTGGACTGACGGGCTGACCGACGGGCTGACCGACGGGCCCTGGGACCGATGTTCCGCTTCGAGAAAAAGCCCCTTGAGGACTTGGATTCAAGACGAAAGCACCTAGGACACCGAATAGCCCCAAGAAGCTCAGCACCATGGCTGGCACAAGCCAAACAGGCCGCTTGCGCTTGGTGCTGGAGCGATCGGATTGGATCACTTGCGGTGGCAGTTGAACATTCAAAGGTTGCTGCACATGGGCCAGGCATTGCTCAAGGAGTCGTGAAACCTCGGCAGCCGACGCGTAACGGTCCGATGGGTGCTTGGCCATCATCGTTTCGATGATCCCCGAGAGCCACTGGGGTATCTGTGCATTGAGTTCGCGTATAGGCTTGGGCTCAGTCTCTTCGACCAGCTTAAGGACCTTCCATGGGGATTCGGCCCGAAAGGGGGCGCGGCCCGTGCACATCGCGTACAAGACGCTACCAGCACTGAAGACATCGCTTCGTTCGGTCAGTTTCTCACCGCGTGACTGCTCGGGAGACATGTAGGGAGGTGTACCGGGCATCATCCCCGACGCCGTAACGCGAGCATCGTCGATGGTTTGAGCCAGTCCAAAGTCGGTCAAAAGGGCTCGATCGATTCCTTCTTCGAGAAGCACATTGGCAGGTTTGACATCGCGATGGATCAGTCCCTGCGCATGCGCTGCGGCCAGCCCAGCCATCAACTGTTTACCGATCCGCAAGATCTGGATGAGTTCCAAAGCTCCATGGCAATCGATCCTGGCTTGTAGCGATTCTCCAGGAATGAATCGCATGACTAGGAACGGGATTTCACGCTGGGTTTGGACATCGTAAATCGGAACGACATCTTCGTGCACGATGGCCGCAGCCGCCTGCGCCTCCTTGGCGAACCGCTGCCTTGCCGACCCATGAAAGGCCAGCGTCGGCGAGAGCACTTTGATCGCTACGGCCCGATGCAACTGGGTATCAAACCCTCGGTACACGATTCCCATCCCCCCAGCGCCGAGCATGCTTTCGATATCGTAGCGTCCAATACGGCCGAGCATCTCAGGATGGCTCGATGGAGACAACAAACGTTTCGAGAGAGACTGGCTCCAATCGTCTGAAGGCTTGAGACCGAACTCCGTGCTCGACGAGAGGATCTCGCGAGCCTCTTTCCAATCGCGTACGTCTCCAGATAAATCCTCCAGCGACTTGCGACACCCATCGCATTGTTCGATATGCGATAACGCCAGATCGGAGTCGTGCTGTCCGAGTTGTCCATCGAGCAAACTCATAAGCTGCTCTTGGCTGCAGCATTCACCTAAGGATAGAGGTTTCATTCCTCGCTCTCCCACTGTTTGACCAATTTCCGAATGCGATCCAACACGCGGCATCGACTCAAGTAGACCATCCCTTGGCGAACGCCTAGCTGACGAGCAACATCCGCAATGGGTCGATTTTCGATGGTCGATAACCAAAAGGCCTGCCAAGTCGCCTCGGCGACCGCTTCACGTACGTGCTTGGCCGCCCGCACGAAAAGCTCCCAGCGGTATTCCTGATCCCAATAAGAAGAGAGGCTTGATAGGGCTGCAGGTATCGCGTCCCATTCGCGACTAGGGCCGCTTTCGGGCCGGGTTGCTTTTCGAGTGAGCAGATCCAGTGTCTTGTTTTTGGCGATTCGAGACAACCAGCCTCGAAACGAACCTCGCAGCGGATTAGCCAACCATTGATCGATCGACTGCGAAACAGCCAGCAGAACTTCCTGGACGACATTTTCGACATCGGCAACTTGCAACCCCATTCGCAATGCAGTCTTTCGAATCACCGGCGTGTACAAATCGGTAAAGTCCTGCCACGCAGATGCATTCTGGTGGTCGCGAAGTTTGACGAGCAAACTTGCTCGTGTTTCCGGTGGAGAATCGCTCATGGACTTTTCAGTAAAATACCGTCTTTCTATGGGTTAGACGCACCCAAATCCAGGATCTTTCACGCGCTGCAAATTTATTCTAGGAATAGGTTACCCGAGTGCTCCTCGTACCGGGGGCCCAAGACCACCAAGGGGCCCCAAAAGACGGATTCCTTTGGTCCCCAAAGCCACTCCGGCGTCGGCTGTGCGCATCTGTTTGGCTGTTTGGTTTTAGCCCGGCGGGCGTCCAGGCGTTTGGACGTCATTGACATGGTTGTCGTCATTGACGGCAGACTTTGTTGACAAGCCTCGAGCAACTGAAGTTTTGCGATTTCCTACGCAGCATCCTAGCGGGCTTATTCAAGTTCCTTTCCGTTGGCTGCGGGTTAAACGAAGTTGCGCCTTCGGCGAACTAAAGTACAGTATGAATTCACGGCGAATCGATTATTCCCCTATGCTCTAGAGAGAGTTCGGAGCGAAACATTTTCACTCGAAGGCCTCGGAGGAAAAGCCTAGTCAGCGGAATTTGTGGGTTCGAATTGGCTAGCCTGGTTTTTCATCCCCCGGCCATAGGCCATTTTTGCTAAAACTTCGACAGGTGACAAACACGATGGAAGCGGTTTCCTGGACTCGCATCGGGGCGATGTTGACCGAGACAGCAGTTCCGTTTCCAGATCGAAAATAGGAGTTCCCCCGTGCGGAACCCTCTTCGTTAAACTACTCTCTCGGTCTTGGACTCAGAAGTCCTTTGGAAGCAAGCACTTGCGTAGTTCGCGCCCCTCTAGCCCGTTCGACGGCGGTTGCATCCTCCTCGAACCGATGCGGGCCAACCATAACCTGGCAGTCAAGGATTCGAATTCGGCCCCTGCAACTGAATAACTGGGTAGCGAAGCAAAAATACCCAGGACTTATAAATGCAGGCCGACGTCCGAAAACGTCGGCCTGTTTGCTTTTCACGACACTTTGCCCAGTGTTTTTCGAGGTTTTAGGCTCTCGAATTCTCCCCGGATCGGGACTGCTCTTGGCCAAGTCCCGATGATCTGCCGACAGTCTGGCCGGATCCTCGTCCCAAACTCTCGCCGTTCTCGGAGTCTCTCGGTAAATGGGGTTATCCGAAGGTTGCGATCGGGAGCGGAGCGGGACACAAACGAAGGGATACAAGGTTTTTTCAACGATTCTAGGGATTGGAAGCGGATCCCCAACCACAGAGGGGTGCCAAGTTTACTAGGCCCAAAGGGCCATCAATCCGTCAAATGATTGATCTGTTGACAAACGCCTAGTATGATCTCACTTCGCAGTAAGGCTATCCGGAACATGCTGGATTGATTCTCAATCAACGCTTTGACTCCATCGAGTTGGTTTCGGCATTCTTGGCCGGTGGTGAACTTTGCAGCTTGACATCCGAGACCGGGGAACCGGAGTACTTGGCACGGGCTCGGCCCCCAAAGCATTTTTGCGACCATCGGTCGCTTATGGAGTTCGCAC
>JAJTFB010000142.1 GCA_021300015.1 Pirellula sp.
AAAGGAGAATGGCTCTCACGGGCAAGGAAGCGAAGCTGCTCTAAATTGACCGGTACACGCCCGTGCTCTTGCCCATGCTCGTGCCCGTGCCCTTGCTGGTGCCCTTGCTGGTGCCCTTGCTGGTGCCCTTGCTGGTGCTCGTGCTGGTGCTCGTGCTCGTGCTCGTGCTCCTCGTCTTGGTCTTGCCGAATCCGGTCCCAAAAATCGGTCATGACTTCAAGGAAGGTCTTGCGGCCGATCCAAGCGGTCGCTGGGGTCATGAGTCCGAGCGCTACGCCGGCGATCGTCGGATGGATTCCGGCTTTGTAGAAGCCCACCCATATCGCCGCACCGACGATCACATAGATCGCGACTGCGCGGACCCCGATACGGTTGAGCAGCACGCAAAGTGCAAAGCCAGCCAGTGCCATAAAGAGATAGCCCCAAGCGATCGATTCGGTAAAGACCGTCGCGATTACAAGAACCGCTAGGATGTCATCGACGATAGCTAGGGTCAGCAAAAAAATCTTCAGACCGAAAGGAATTCGGGAACCGAAAAGCGCCAGGATTCCTACGACGAACGCGATATCGGTGGCCATAGGTATCGCCCATCCGCGTTGGCCTTCCTGGCCAAACTGCATCGCTAGATAGATCAGGGCCGGGACGATGACCCCGCCGATGGCTCCGATGATCGGAAGGACCGCTTTGCGAGGGTCCTTCAGTTCTCCGGCGACCACCTCGCGTTTGACTTCCAATCCCACGACAAAAAAGAAGATGGTCATCAGGATGTCGTTGACGATCAAGTGACCGAGGTGCCCATCGATTTTGAGTTTTCCGAACTCGAAAGCCACATGGGTATGCCAGAATTTTTCGAACGCTTGATCCCAAGAGGAGTTAGCGATGACAAGCGCGATCAGGGTCGAGAGCATCAGGACGATGCCGCTGGTGGCTTCAATGTGCAGGAAGCGTTTTACCGGGACGAGCCAGATTGCGACTCTTGGCACGGGGATCTTGTCGGTGCTCTCGCGGATCGGTTGATGTGCCATAGGATTCGAATAGACGTTGGGTTGGCGGTCGTTTCGATCAGGAGGCAACAAGCTGCCGAGCCTTAGGGTTTCGAGACGCTCTATCCTATCGGATTCCAGCGAATCTGTAAATTTATGCCCAAGGGCATCGCCGGCGAGTTCTCCCAGTGAATTCTCCCTGCGAGTTCTCATAGATTGAGACAGGGAGATAGCCTAGAGTCTAAGGCAACAGAAATCCGAAGCTGACCATGAATCGGTTGGCTTCCGAATGATCCGAGCTGAAGTTTTCCCGGGAGCCCCACAAGTATTCGGCCCCGGCGAAGGCGTACGGATTGGGCTGCCATATAAGATTCACAGCGAGGTATCTCAAGCGATGGATACTATCGAGCGATTGCCCCGGCAAGTTCGAAACGGTTCCTTCGCTGACCGTCAAATTCGTCGACCACTTCGTATTCCATTGGTGCGTCAGACCCGAGTACCAGGCTAGCGAATCGAGCGTCTGCCCTTCGTTGTCGCTGACCAAGGCGTAGTCGGGCAAGTCGCGGTAACTGCCGATTCCACGTCCCCAAAGCACTCCTCCATACGTTCGGCAACGCTTGGCGATATCCAGAAAGAACGTGCCGTTGAGTCCACCGCCAGGCCCGGTGCGCACCGGTTCAAGGTTCGGTTCATAAGCCAACTGGCGGCCCAGAGCCGCAAGCTGAATCTGGCCCCGATCCGCGGTGTACCGCAAGCGTGTGACTAGATCAGGCAACGGGTTGCGGACCACCCCCAAGTTATTATCAAGTAAAAACTCATCGGGTTGCGCATTGGGGTTTTCAATCGAGGAGGACCATGACCAACGATCGTCGTACCACTTGCGCGTATAGCGAAGTTGTGCTTGACGGCGTCCGACGCTTGCGACATCCCCCACGTTATCGAGCGTGTTGGGAAGTGCCGCTCGGTGGGTAAAAGTCGTCCAGGTTTGACCCACAATCCAGTGATCGTATTCCCCATAAGCATGTCTTAGTCGAAACGTATTTCCGGAACCGAAGAAGTCCCCCTCAACCATGAATCGAAGGGGAGTTCCGGCCTCGGTGATCCACCGAGCATCCATGTTCAAGCGGGTTTGCCTAGCATGAAATCGAGTGTTGGTTCGATCCAAAGCGTCGACAGGAATACTCGCAGGATCAAAGAAATCTGTCGAGTCGATCGGGTCTCGGTCATGGATCAAATCCGCCTTGACATACCCCCCAAATTTCACCGCCCATCGGCCCTTGGTAATCAGCAATCCATTGCGATAGTCTTTGGGGAACTCGTTGAAATTCAAGCCCATGCTCAACGCATCGGTCTCCGAGAAAGCTCCTCCGACAAAAGATCGAGGGGAATCGATCGCCCCAAGGTCGGCATAGCCAGCCATGTCCGATCTGCTGTAGCTCGGGAAACCCTGATCCGAAACGTCGCTCGAAAAACCGTCCGATTGCAATTCAGATCGGTCGGAGTCCAAGGATTGCTGAGCCGAACAGGTAGCTAGGCCAGCAGTAAACGCTAACCAAGCTCCTATCAACACTCGAAGTACAAACACTTGAAAGACTCCTTTGGTCCAAAGCCAAAGCAAAGGAGGATGCCCTCTGCTTTGCACAGGATGTTCTAAATCCAGGGGCCTTTAGAAGTTGTAATTGGCTCGCAAGCCAACGAGCAATGCTGGGTCGATTTGCTCACGCGAGGGGACCAGGACTTGCAAGTCCGGAGTGATCGTCAAGCGTTTGCTCGTTGCGATGTTGTAGAACATTTCAACCCCTTGGCCATCGCCAAAACCGCCAAAGATGGTGTCAATAAATGGAGCGATCTCGTTGCTTGTCGCCGCATAGTAATACCCCACTCCAAACGAATCCCGTTCGCGACTCTGCATCGGACTCGATCCTCCGATCCCTCCGCTCAGGAAATACCCCAACGGATTGGTCCCCTCGTCTCCGATACCGGCTCGGCCAAAGTAGCCCCACCCCCGCTTGGGATTCGACGGGTCAGACACCAAGTACTGATCGCAGTTCCAGTACAACGACCATGATCCAGACTGCTTAGCGATCGGCACATTCGGGAATAGAATCCGAGGGTCCTGGTCCAATGCAGTAAACTCCCGACTGTTCCATGTCCCAGCGAAGAGCTGATGACCGGGCTTACCGAAAAAATTCGTTGGAATACGCATTTCGGTCGCGAGGGCAACCCCGTCGTTAAAGAGCTGATCCAAGCCGACGGTTCGCGTCGTATCGGTCGCATTCAATACGTTGAAAATCAGCCATGGCTCGCCTTCCAACAAGAAAGCCATCCCAGTGCCGAGCGTCGAGTAAGGAATGGTGCGCAGCGCGATCGGGTTGGCTACAAACGCTCCATTCGAGAACTGCCGGATCCCCCGTCCGTGAGCAAATGCGTTCATGTCCCCATCGAGCGTGTCGAGCTTACCGGCAAACAGAACGAAACTCTCCGATAAAGCTTGGGTAAACAAGCAGTTCGTCAGATACAGGTTCGTGCTATCGAGCACGGGGAGGTCACCGGCGATCGTCGGGGGTAAGACGACACCTGCCGCGTCATTGATCGTTTCACCGAAACGATGCTCCGCCCTGAGCTTCAGGAAAGCACCCTGCTTGCCAATGAGCTTCCCAAAGTCAAAGTTCGCCAAGTAATCGCCGTGGCCCGCGTATCGGAAATCCCGTTCGACTCCCCCGGAAGTGTTCCCAAAATAAAACTGTGTCAGGTTGTTTTGGAGCACAAAACCGCTTTGCTCCCACTCCTTGCGAGTCGCTGCAAGCGATGGAAAAAGGACGCACTCCTCTTGGGAAGCTCCACTGGAGGCACCGAGCGAATCGCAAGCCCCAGCAGCCCCATCGCATGCGACCGGGCCAACCCCACCAGACCCGTTTGCATCGTCGCACGGGCTGCCAGCGATTGCATTGCTAGCCAATGGGTTGCCGGCGAGCTTATTGCCCACCGGTTTGCTCTCTGCCGTATCGCATTGCTCGATGGCTTTGAAGTGCCCAGCCTTGGCTAACCCGTTGGCCTCTTGAGCTTGAACATCGACAGGAAAGCAAGAAACCGCAGCGCAAGTGCCTGCGCCTAGAACGCAGGCGAAACGCAATGAGTTTTGCAATTCAAGGAGGAAACGCCGCCTGTTTTGTATTTTCATTGGATCCATCCGCCCCTAAAACCCCACACAGAAAAGTCGCTAGCCGCAAAACGGCAAGCCACGACACGTTGGAATTGGTATCGGTAGTCGGTAGGCCCGTGCGTGAGGTTTATGACGATGAAAACGGCCAGAGAGATCGATTTTCAAGGCGAATCGTAGATTTACTCAAGTCCAGCCCTCTGCCCTGCTCTTCTGATGCTGGAGCATCGGGCAGGGACTGTTTGGTTTAAGCCCGGCGGGCGGTACTTATCTGGCGGTGTTTTGAAACGTCCCTGGCGAAATCCTCTCCGAACTGGGGATCAACCCCTCCGCAGGACGCTTCGAAGGCCTCCTCGATGCATCGATCGGCGATCGTTGGCACGACCAGTGCTTCGCTTTGCCCTGGGCTATCCCCCTGCGCCCCGTTGGGGCATAGGACCATCGGGTTTCGTTCAATGAACCATCGATCCCGTCCATCTCGTTGGTACAAAAGGCCATCGGACCTCGTACGATGGACCATCATCCCCCCGCCCCAACGGGGCAAAATGAGATAGCCCAGGGTAGAGCGAAGCGCCACCCTGGGTCGTACGCCATCACGCTGAGTACGCCGACGCTCCAATTCGCCAAAGCCCTGAAAGGGCGAAACATAAGCGCATCGATTTACGTGCCGCCGGTTCCGCCCTTTCAGGGCTAGCGAAAATTGTTTCGTACCGAATCCCAGGGCGGCGCTTCGCTTTGCCCTGGGCTATCCCCTTGCGCCCCGTTGGGGCATAAGACCGTTGGGCTTCGTTCAATGAACCATCGATCCCGTCCATCTCGTTGGGGCAAAAGGCCATCGGACCTCGTTCGATGGATCACCATCCCCCCGCCCCAACGGGGCATAATGAGATAGCCCAGGGTAGAGCGAAGCGCCACCCTGGGTGCGTTGGATATGATGTCGACGTCGGTGCGCGGCCATTGTGTGTACATCGCGCATTGGTTTCTCCGTGGGATCGTTCCGCCCTTTCAGGGCCTGGGTTGTTTCGGGCACACGAATCCCAGGGCGGCGCTTCGCTTTGCCCTGGGCTATCCCCTTGCGCCCCGTTGGGGCTTCGTACCCTTGGGCATCGCCAACCCCGCGAAAGTACGGACGGTTATAATTTCGTGGAATGACCCATCATGTCGCCACCCTGGGTATGGTTGGGCATGCTATCCTCACGTTCGCACAAGCCCTGGAAGGACGTAAACGAATGCCGCAATCGCTCGCGCAAATACTTGTTCATCTTGTCTTCTCCACGAAGAACCGGGAAATGTTGCTGGCCGATGACATCAGGGATGACCTTCACGCTTACATCGGTGGCATCGTCGATAATCAAAAGGGCACACTGCTCAAAGCCGGGTCAGTCGCGGACCACATCCATTTGTTGATCGCCCTCGCTCGCACATGTGCACCGTCGGATTTGGTCCAGGAGATCAAAACGGGATCCTCGAAATGGCTGAAGACCAAGGGAACGCGGTACACGAATTTTCACTGGCAAGGTGGATATGGTATTTTTTCAATCAGCCCTTCGCATCGCCCGGCGTTGGAGGATTACATAGCAACCCAGGCGGAGCATCACAGGGTGGTCACCTTTCAAGAAGAATACCGCCGATTGTTAGAAAAATACGAAATACAATTTGATGAACGCTATGTATGGGATTGACCATTCTTTCGCCCTTACAGGGCTCGCGGAAATTGTCGCGTACCGAATCCCAGGGCGGCGCTTGACTTTGCCCTGGGCTATCCCCTTGAGCCCCGTTGGGACTTAGTACCGTTGGGGCATAAAGCCATCGGGCACGGAACTGATTTTGCACCCAGTGAAACAAGCTCCCAGCGGGATTCGTTTGCCGAGGTCGTCCTGCCGGGACGCTTGCGCGATGCCATCGGTAGGCTGAACCCAACCATCCCCGAAGAAGCCCGCGAAGGAGCCCTACGAAAAGTTCTACGCGTGGGCACACCAGCGCCGGTGCAGATAAACCGCGCCTTTCACAAAATGCTGCGCGCTGGCGTTCCCGTCGAATACCCCCGGCCCGATGGTAGCATCGCGGGTGATCATGTGCGACTCCTGGACTTCAACGATACACAATCCAACGACTGGCTTGCAGTCAACCAGTTCACGGTGATCGAGTCGCAGCACAACCGCCGACCCGATGTCATTGTCTTCGTCAACGGTCTGCCATTGGCTCTGATCGAACTGAAAAACGCCGCCGATGAGGAGTCGACGATCTGGAGCGCCTACGCACAGCTCCAAACCTACAAAGCCGAGGTGCCGAGCCTGCTGGAGCATTTCATCGTCTTCGAGGAAGACGCGGACACCGGAGCAGTCCACAAAAGCATCGCAGGCTACCACCAGTTCCACGCCGTCAATGCGGCCGTCGAAGAGACGGTGCGTGCAAGTGGCCTCAATGCACCAGGGCTGGTGCGAGAGAGCCCTGAATCAACCGGTGTCTATTGGGCTGGGAAGATGCTCGGTGGCAGACCGGGCGATC
>JAJTFB010000031.1:0-3643 GCA_021300015.1 Pirellula sp.
CCCGATGTCTCAGCGCCTATTGGATTACCGATTTTCCAAAGGTGTATCGCGGCACCTCTCTCAAGTCGGGTGCCTAGGCTCCTGCCTGGTCGAATGGAAGGGAACCCCGATCGCGGGTGCATTGTTCGTCGACTTTGGTTCATCGCGGTCGGTGGTCTGGTCCGAGGTTCGGGTCCATCCCGACCAAGAACCTCTGGTAGCTTGGATGCTTCTGTCGCAACTCTTGAGGACCGCGATCCAAGGGGGCTTAAGAGAGCTTCAGTTGGGATTGGCACTGGGGCATTACGCCAGGGCCATGAGGAACATGGCACCGAGCCTCTGGAGCATCAGCGTCGTCCCGCCCGGAGCCGGAAGCGAAGGAAACTCGGCCGACGCGCTCGAAACTGCGAACACTGCCAGCGACGAGTGAAATCGACCGTAGCATGGGTCTGCGACCCGTGCGTTACCGAATGCCGCAATTTCCCAGACGGGTCAAAGCCCCATCTTACGTTGACGAACCGTGCGGAGTCGGGAAGTGACTAAAACCAAATCGACTAGTCGACCGTAGCATGGGTCTGCGACCCGTGCGTTACCGAATGCCGCGATTTCCCAGACGGGTCAAAGCCCCATCTTACGGTGACGAACCGCGCGGTGTCGGGAAGTGGCTAAAGCCAAATCGACTAGTCGACCGTAGCATGGGTCTGCGACCCGTGCGTTACCGAATGCCGCAATTTCCCAGACGGGTCAAAGCCCCAACTTACGGTGACGAACCGCGCGGAGTCGGGAAGTGGCTAAAGCCAAATCGACTAGTCGACCGTAGCATGGGTCTGCGACCCGTGCGTTACCGAATGCCGCAATTTCCCAGACGGGTCAAAGCCCCATCTTACGGTGACGAACCGTGCGGAGTCGGGAAGTGGGTAAAGCCAAATCGACTAGTCGACCGTAGCATGGGTCTGCGACCCGTGCGTTACCGAATGCTGGGATTTCCCAGACGGGTCAAAGCCCCAACTTACGGTGACGAACCGTGCGGAGTCGGGAAGTGGCTAAAGCCAAATCGACTAGTCGACCGTAGCATGGGTCTGCGACCCGTGCGTTACCGAATGCCGCGATTTCACAGACGGGTCAAAGCCCCATCTTACGGTAACGAACCGTGCGGAGTCGGGAAGTTTGCCAAGAAACCGGGGACAGTCCCCGAGCGATAGGGTTCGTGTAGTCGTTGGGGAGGTGGATCATGATTGGGATGCGTCAGAACTTCTCATCATGAGATGGCTTGGTAGGACGGGTCCCAAAGGAATTTCCCATTCTTGCATGTTGGGCAGTCTCTTTGATCCAGTAGGAATGCTTCAATCACTTTGTCTGAATCGCAGTCTGGGCAAATTCTTTTGCTGCCCCTTGAATCAACTACCACATCGTGACCGCAATTGAGACACAAATGCGGGACATCGTTTCCAATACATTTTGCGAGAGCTTCGTGGTCAGGGTGGTAGGCGTACTTCCTCTCCCCTGTTTCGTCGATGTAGAAAGGATTACCATCGGACCACGCATCGATCTTGCGTCCGCAGCCTGAACAAACAAATCTTCGGCACTCTGCCATTTTTGAAACCAATCTTCTTGCGACGTGGTCTAGGTTTTCGATCAAAACAGGGGTGTAGACATCCTAGGCATGGAGAGTTACTTCAACCGATCGATGTAGATTGCAATGTCGTGATCATCAACAAGCGAAAACCGACGTTGCATCAAGGGTTCGCCATCGGGCGTGAACTGTACGTTTCCTGGTAGCTGCATATCCAACTTGGATTGCTCGAACTCTTCCTCGGTCATCTCTGGTATCTCTACGAACTCGTCTTCGGACAGGGCTTCACCGCCACCCTCTGGACCTGACCTCATCGCAAGCATCGGCGGTTGCGACCGTCTGATTCCACCGCCTTTGTACCATACAAGTGATCCAAAGTGATCAAAGCTCGGCGGCACTCGTGGAACCAGATCGCTTTCATTTACAAAATGCACCATTCGTCCACTTAGGGTAACTTCCATGTGCTTGCAAAACGCAGGGTTGCCGACCTTCGGTTGTCCAAAGGTCATAACACCAGCGATCTCCAGGTTCTCCATGGATGAGAGTCGGTAAGCACAAACAACGGCCAAGGCTCCACCAAGACTGTGACCAGTGATCCAAACCTTCTTCGGTTTGCTTGCTTCCAACACCTTGGCTAGTTGACCATGCAAAGAGTCGTAACCAGTCCAGAAACCTGCATGGACATTGCCATGGTCTACCTTTCGTGATCGATTGCTGAGATTGATGAACCAATCTTGGATTTCGGAGGGATTGGTTCCTCGAAACATAATCACCGAAGTATCGCTAAGCGATGCGACATAGCCGACCAAGGTGGAACTGTTGAGCGAGGCAACACTTTTGTACCCCCGCTTCTTTAACGCTTCTTCGGCTTCAACGGGTGACAGATACACATCACTGGAGCATTGGGCAAGTTCCTTAGCGATAGCCCAACCAGGGTAATCGTATGCGTAGATCGATTCGTCGAGCTTTTCTTTTAAAGTGGCTGCTACAGTGATTGGCTTATCCCTGGTTTCCTCCTCGATTTCGCCAGAGGTCGGGGGAGCTTTGACCACGGAAACACCGAAGCAAACGACTAGGAGAATTAGCGCTATTCCGATTCCTAGTCGCTGCGGATTGAATTCGTGCTTCTTGACATGCCAGATGCTCCAAAACGAAAAAAGACAGCCTACGATCGCCATTAAAAATAGCCAAAACTCCCAACCGGTAAGCAGTCCACGGATGAAGGCAATAGCATCCGAGACATGGATCGTTGTGCGGTCTACGAGTACCTGCATAAACGCCAACATGATGGTTTGGAGGTTCGGGCTGGGCATAGATGGGATCCGGGGGTGATATTGTCCTGTTTCGTTGTTGAATCCTAGTATACCAGTTCGCAATCAAACATCGAAGCTTTTGCGCATATCGATGGGCTCGGAGTGCAGATAGATTGGAACCGAGGGGTTCGTAGTAAGCATCTGTTTTAGGCTACCTGTTCGAGGATCGCAGCGATGGATTCAACGGCCGAGACTGGAACCAGGATACCCGCCGCTATGTAAGGAGTTACCCGCCGGTATGTGAGGAGTTACCCGCCGGTATGTCTGGAGTCCGCCGGCGTTGTATCTGGAGTTCCTTCTTCCTTGTGTCTGGACCCGGCCAATCGCTCCGCAAGCCGGTACGAGGCCCAACTGCCGTACAAGTCTTTCGAAAAACCAGGTTTCTTTCAGCCGCCGGTGGAAGAGCAGCAAAGCGGACTAGTGAATTCTTGGCGAGAAACCGGGGACAGTCCCCACACGATAGGGTTGTGATATCCCCGCCCCAAAGGGGCAAAATGAGATAGTCCAGGGCAGAGCGAAGCGCCGCCCTGGGTACGGTTGGGATAGAAACAAGAACGCACCTTGAATCTACCCGCACGGGGGGCCTGCGCTTAGAGAAAAACGATCAGGCTGGTGGTCGCTCACGCATGGATAGGTCCGACCAACGTGAATCGGGTGGCCCTAGCTGGAAATACCGCTTGGGTACGGAATGACTCGCAAATTGGGCACGCGACGGAATTCCCCAGCATTGGTTGTCAGTAACTCGTAGTCAACCATCAAAGCGGTGGCTGCAATCCAA
>JAJTFB010000031.1:3656-31540 GCA_021300015.1 Pirellula sp.
CTCGTAGTCAACCATCAAAGCGGTGGCTGCAATCCAATTATCGTGTGGGCCGATCGTAGTTCCATTGCTCGTCAGTTCTGACACAATTCTGGCATGAATGTCTGCCACTCTTGAGCTCAGATTCAGTGATCACGCTGATGCAAGGTTCGCCTAGAGAGCTCCAACGGGAGAACTCAATGATGCCTCCTTCCCGCTCCCAGCGAATGAAAACACCGGTGTCGATTACGACTCCCATGGGTCATCAAGCTCACTCATCGAAGCTCGAACTTCCTGAATATCCGCTTCGAATTTCGTCGCGTCATCAGCCCCCAGACGCGGTAAAACGCGGAGTGCAGCGTCCAGCTCAGCCATCGTTTTTCGGCGTTCGATTGGAACTAACATGGCTATCGGTCGTTGCCCTTCGAACAATTCAACGATTATCCTTTCGCAAGCTACATGCCGTACCAGCTCTGGCCAATCGATTTTTTCAGTTGAGATCTCGTGTCTTTCCATGTTCCCCTCATCCGCTGCCATTATAGTCACGTTCCAAGGGATTGTCTCGGAGCGACTGGCGAAAAGCCAAATCGCTGCCCGGCACCCGGTGCGACGTCAGGTCCCCGATGAGCGATTTCCCAGTGGGCGGCCAACGATCGACATCGCAACGAATTCATCAGTCCCTACAGGCTCGAAATGGCAAGCGTATCGGAAAGGAGGAAGTCTCTGTGATCCATCCGTTACCCTGGGGTATTCGAACCAATGCCGCTGGGTACACACTCATCGTCGACGCTACCGGAACGGAGGTTTTGCTCGCCTTTGGGGACGATCCGCAGACGAGTAGAGCAGTTGCGGAGTTTGTGGTTCGCTCACTGTTAAGTTACTCCCGCCCGTAACTGTCCGTCTGCGTCAGAAGAGTTCGAAAACTCGATTCAAATTGGCAGGCGTGCTCGCCATCGACTTCGATAATGGACACGCATGAACGTTAATTAGTTTCCAACTGGTTTTGCCGGTATCAAGACCGGCTGGCGAGAAACCGGGGACAGTCCCCACGCGATAGGGTTGTGATGTCCCCGCCCCAAAGGGGCAAAATGAGATAGCCCAGGGCAAAGCGAAGCGCCGCCCTGGGTACATCAGCGCATTGATTTCCGCACCGTTGGGTTCCGCCCCTTCAGGGCTTGGTATGATTCGGGACCATCGAGCCCAGGGCGTTGCCCTGGGCTATCACCTTGCGCCCCGTTGGGGCAAAAAACCACTTGATCGCGGACGGTGAATTATCATGCCCCGTTCTGTTGTGGCAAAAGACCCGTGGGGGCGTTGGATCAACCATCGAACGCCCACCGCCCCAAAGGGGCAAACTGAGATAGCCCAGGGCAGAGCGAAGCGCCGCCCTGGGTACATCAGCGCATTGATTTCCGCACCGTTGGGTTCCGCCCCTTCAGGGCTTGGTATGATTCAAGCCCATCGAACCCAGGGCGTTGCCCTGGGCTATCACCTTGCGCCCCTTTGGGGCAAAAGACCATTAGATCGCGCACGGTGAATTATCGTGCCCCGTCCTGTTGTGGCAAAAAACCCGTGGGGGCCCCTGATCAACCATCGAACCCCCCTGCCCCAAAGGGGCAAAATGAGATAGCCCAGGGTAAAGCGAAGCGCCGCCCTGGGTACATCGGCGCATTGATTTCCGAACCGTTGGGTTCCGCCCTTTCAGGGCTTGGTATGATTCGGGCCCATCGAACCCAGGGCGTTGCCCTGGGCTATCACCTTGCGCCCCTTTGGGGCAAAAGACCACTAGATCGCGGGCGGTGAATTATCATGCCCCGTCCTGTTGTGGCAAAAAACCCGTGGGGGCGTTGGATCAACCATCGAACGCCCACTGCCCCAAAGGGGCAAAATGAGATAGCCCAGGGCAGAGCGAAGCGCCGCCCTGGGTACATCGGCGCATTGATTTCCGCACCGTTGGGTTCCGCCCCTTCAGGGCTTGGTATGATTCGGGCCCATCGAACCCAGGGCGTTGCCCTGGGCTATCACCTTGCGCCCCGTTGGGGCAAAAGACCATTAGATCGCATACCATCGATTATCGTCGTGTTTGGTATATCTGTCGGAGATACGATCACTGTCCTTGTGAACAGGAAACCTCTCAAGATTCTGCTCGATGGGATTGATGCTCCCGAATCGCGACCAAGCTTCGGTAAAGTGCCAAAGCAAGCGTTATCTTGCTCGTGATCAGTTCAACGGGCTTTTGCTCGTCATCGAATCAAGGCAATCGTGACGGAACAGATTTTCGGCTGTGTTCGACTTGGCTTGGATCGATCTCAAATCACGATTCCTATGGGTCGGCACTATGCCGACTCGGGTGGCGATGGAATTTGATGGTGTCTCGGAATCATCGAGCGGGTACAATCGGCTTGTCGATTACGGGCACGATTACATGCAGGAGCAGAAGCACGGGGCACGGGGCACGCCGAGGGGCCTGAACCAAGCGATGCAGATGAGGGACTCGATGATCGCAGGTGATCGACGGAAACTGTAAATTCAGCAACAGTGGCATCAAGAAAGGATCGGTGCATGACGCGGATTGGTAAATTCCAATGGGATGACGGTGGCCGAGCCACGAGCGGCTATGTCGGTATCACCGGAGATTGTGTCACTCGCTCGATCGCGATCGCCACAGGTCTGGCTTATCGAGATGTCTACAAGACGCTCACCGAACGCTACGGCAGCACTCCACGCGATGGTGTCCCCCGATCGGTCTATGCCCCTTATCTCGAAGAACTCGGCTGGAAAGAACAACCGTTCAGCCCAGTTGCGATGCCACTAGAACTCTACGATTTCGAGTCCGGAATCACTCTGGTGCTTTGCCAAGACCAGTTCGGACGCAGAAGCCACCTATGCACGATCTGCGATGGGATTCTATTCGATACCTGGAATCCTTGTGACGATGATGAAGCTTACAGGGTCGTGCGTTGCTGGCGAGCGACGGACACCGCCGTTTGCAGTGCAAGGCTCGGTGCAGGTGTGACCGAAGTTCGGCACGCCGGGGATCTGACCCAATCGGAGTTCGAGAAGATCATTCAGCGTCTGCGAGCCATCGACAACACAGCCCGCAATCAGGCTTCTACCGAGAGCGAACGGGAGAACGCGCTGCGGATGATGCAAAGTCTCTTGCTGCGCCACAATCTTTCACGCGAGGACCTCGCCAGCGATGAAGCGGTCGATTCGACCATGTACGCTCGCGTCGCATGCCCGGTCAACGGCGCAAAGTCGCTTATCTGGGAAAAGGTCCTGGCGACCTACGTCGCTGAACATATATTCCCCATGGTCCAGTGGTATTCGGGCCGCAAAGGGCACCGCACCATCTTCTTTTTTTATGGGCCTCGAACCGACGTCGAAAATTCAGTCCAACTATTTCGCGAACTGCTTTTGACCATCGCCTCGGCCGCGAAAATTCTCTACGGCGGATACTCGCGCGGCAGCGGGGCCTCGTACGCCGAAGGCTATGTCGCGTCGCTCCCGAAATCGTCCTCCTATGGCGACCCGCAACAGGAACAAGACGCCCCGACAACAGAGGTTACCTCCCAAGCCCTGATGCAAAAACGATCCTTGCTGGTCCACGAACGCTCAATCGATTGGCTCTTTGCCGAATGCGGTATCCGGCTTGTCACGACCCGAAGAAAACTCAGAGATTTCCGCGACCCGGCCGCCGAGCAAGTCGGACGCAAGCACGGTTCGGAACACCGCATCGATTTGCCTACGGCCCCCAAGCGATTGAACTGAACGCTTCTTGCTCTTTACCGGCCCAATTCCAAATTCGAATCGCCCTGCCCTGTTTGTTTCACTCCGATTAGCAAGTTATACTTGCACCCAATGGGTCTTCTCGGTAGTGGTCGATCCAGAAATCCTCCTCTACGACGGCGACCTCCCCTGACTGCGCCCCCCTGACGGCGACCTTCCCTCCCTGGCTGCTCCTGACCATGATCCAATTCCACTCGCTACAACGCTCGGGTGCGGCGGCCTCCAACCATCGAGTTGGGCTTTGCCGTCGAGAGTGGTTGCGCATCGGATCTCTAGGAGGTCTTGGGCTTGCTGCTGGATCCTCGGCGATCGAAAACCTCGGGCTTGCTCAGGCTCTTGAATCCCGGGGAATTGCAGGTTCGTTCGGCAAAGCCAAACGCTGCATCGTGCTGTTCATGCTCGGCGGTCCACCTCAGCATGAAACTTGGGATCCTAAGCCCGAGGCACCGGCCGAGATCCGGGGCGATTTCAAGCCGATCTCGACGGCCACTCCTGGGCTTCAGGTCGGGGAGCTGATGCCGATGACGGCCAAGCTCACCAATCATATCGCTGTTCTTCGCGCGATGGCCACCGACGACAATGCTCACTCGGCAAGCGGGTATTGGATGCTCACGGGCAATCCTCACTCCCCGAAGAACGCAGAAAACTCCTTGCCAGGACCACCCAACGATTGGCCTTGCATGGCCGCCGTCGTGCGACACCTCAAAGGCGATTCGGGAGCCTTGCCCGGCGCGATCCGATTGCCCGAGGAAATCTGGAACACAGGCCGTTTGCTCTGGCCCGGTCAGGATTCGGGTTGGCTCGGAAGTCATGCCGATCCTTGGCTGGTTCGCTGCGACCCGAACGCCAAAGATTTCAAAATTCCCGACATCGCTCTGCCAGCCGATTTGACGATCGAACACTTCGGCCAACGGCGCGGGTTTCTCGAACAACTCAATCGTTCGCTCGACAAGATTCAAAAAGATCCCTCGCTTCAACGCTGGAGCACTTGGCAGAACAAGGCCATCGAGCTGATCCGAACTAAAGAAACCCAAAACGCATTTGCCATCGAACAGGAGTCCGATGCGACGCGCGATCGTTACGGTCGAAATCGATTCGGACAAAGCGTGCTCCTTGCGCGCAGACTCGTCGAATCGGGGGTTTCGTTGGTCCAAGTCAATTGGACCCGAGGGCAAGACGACCCGGACAACGCGCCAGCTTGGGACACCCATGCCAAGAACGCCGAACGACTTAAAACCGTTCTCATGCCGCCGATGGATCAAGCCTATTCGGCCTTGCTTGAAGATCTTGTGCAACGGGGAATGCTCGACGACACTTTGGTGATTTGGATCGGCGAATTTGGCCGATCGCCCAAGCACAACGCTGCCGGTGGCCGAGACCACTGGGGGCACGTCTTCAGCGGGGCCTTGGCCGGTGGAGGAGTCCAAGGGGGTGCTGTCCACGGTGTGTCGGATCGTCAAGGAGCCTATCCCCTCGACGGACGGGTCGAACCTCAGGACCTAACGGCCACCGTCTTCCACTGCTTAGGCTTTGCTCCCCACACCGAAATTAGAGATCGGCTCGGAAGACCGCTTGCGATCAGCAAAGGGGCTCCCATCGAGGCGATCTTATGACGGATAACGATCTACTGAGCGCCTGCGAAAAGTCCTGCCAAGTCCTTGCCGATGCGGTTTCCAAAAAACAAATTCTCGCAGGGTCCCTTTTTGTCGAGCAATCCGGAACCCGTTTTGTCGCAAACTACGGGATGGCCCAAGACGTCCATGCCTCTTACCTGCTAGGCTCGATCACCAAACCCATCGCCATCAGTGCGCTGATGACTTTTTTCGACGAGGCGAGCTTCGCCCTCGACGATCCATTGGTCCGCTACCTTCCTGAATTCTCCCTCGGCGCGTTCCCTAAGGTCACCATCCGACACCTGCTGACCCATACCTCGGGGCTTCCGGACCAAGTCCCCAGCAATGGGCAATTGCGATCCGAACACCAACCCCTGGAGTCCTTCGTCGAGGCGTGCAGCGTCCTGAGTTTTCGATTTCCTCCGGGTACGAACTACGAGTACTCGAGCATGGGGATCCTGCTTGCAAGTGCCATTGCTGAAAAAATCTCCTCGGTATCGATTCATCAGTTGGTCGCCGATCGTGTGCTAGGTCCACTTGGAATGAAGGACTCGGCGCTGGGGATCGGAAGTATCCCCGAGGCAAATCGCATGCCTGTCCAAATCGAGTTCGCAGCGCCTGAGGCAGGAGGTGGAGCGGCCGATGCATCCCGATGGGATTGGAATAGTCCTTATTGGAGGCGGCTAGGTGCCCCTTGGGGTGGCGCTCACGCCTCGGCGAGCGATGTCGGTACGTTCTTGCGAGCGATGATGTCCGACCAAGATGATTTCCTCCGCGCATCGACCAAACGCATGATGCGGTCGAATCAAAATCCGGTTCGATTCGAGTCGCGCGGACTGGGCTTGGATGTCGATATGCGCAGCAGCAAGGTGACTTGTTCGGCGAATTCCTTCGGCCATTCCGGCTCGACCGGCACCTTGGCCTGGGCCGAACCAGACACCCAGCGGATCTGTGTCGTGCTGACGACACTCCCGGGGCGCGCCTTGGAGGAGGAGAGTCACCCAAGGCACTTGGCCTCCGAGTGGATTGCTAAGGCTTCGCAACCCAAGCCTTAATCAAGGCGCCATCGGCAAGGTTCCAGACGCGAATGCTCCCGTCGATCGATCCGGTTGCCAAGCGTCCTGTCCCTTGGTGAACGGCGACGGAGGTCACCCAGTCCTCGTGACCCGGTTGCTTGGTAGCAATCGCATTGTTGGCCAGTTCGAAGCGGTACCAATGCTTGTCGGCATCGGGTATCCAAATGGATCCGTCCTGTTTGGCGATCTTCGACGGCTCGCCCCCCAAGGGGACCTCGGCGATCTTCTTGGCATTCTCGACTTCCCAGCGATGAAGTTTATTGTCCGCCCCGACGCTGATCCATTGTTTGCCATCTTGAATCGATGCGATTCCGCGAACGGCCGCTCCGTGTCCTGGGTAACTGACCAGCAGTTCCCCGGAATCGGCATCGGCCACCTTGGCGGATTTATCGCGGCTGGCCGAGCCCAGGCGTTTGCCATCCTCGCTGTAGGACAACTGCACCACCCAATCGGCATGGCTTGCGATCACCCGCCGGGTTTCGTTCTTCTGGAGTTCGATGATTCGTATGGAGTTGTCTGCCATGGCCACTGCGATTTCCTGGTTGCCGGGTCGGACTGCCATGTCGAGGACCACATCGGGGCCTCGTGCGATGACTTTTTCTGTGCTGTTGGTGCCAAGGTCTAGGATCCGGACCTCCCCGAGCGATCCTGGGGTCCCTCCCCCTACGTACCATTTCGTCGGTTCGACCGCTTGGACGATCGAATAGATCCGCTGCGGCTGGTTTGACGAACGGTTCATCAACGAGCCATCCGAAGGATTCCACGCTAGGATCTCGTGGTAACCCGAGGACAAGAGTTGCGATCCGTCGGCTGTAAACGCAAGCGCCGTTATTGGCAAGGGTACGGTGTAATGTTCGGGTGGTGCCCGATAGGTCTTGGGTGGGATCACGGACCAAAGGGGTTCGGTTGGCAGGATCCCATCGAGCTGGGCTCCTTGGTCGATCCACAGTCCGATCGCATCGATGGATGCTTGGGAGAGTGGTTCGCTATCGAGCGGCATGCGCAGATCGGGTTCGGCGTGTTTCATCCGAACGATCCACTCGCTTTGAGGGCTTTTGGTCGCAACGATTGGGTTGGCCCCCCCATCGCCTGGCTTGACCAGTTGCTCGACGGTATCGAGACGATAGCCTCCCTCGGCTTTTTTCGCGCAGTGGCAAGCGACGCAATGCTCTAGAAGGATCGGAGCGACTTGCTCACGGAACGAAATAGGCGTTTGTGCCCATGCATTCGAACCGAGGATAACGATCGACGCATAGAGCGTCAGGATCGCTATCGAACATCGGTACAGGAGTCGGTTTTGTAGGGATGAAACCATCGATTGTATCAATGCTGGAATAGGAACTCGTCGGTGTTGATCAATACCCAGCACAGATCCTCGAGCCCCAAGAGCGGATCGGGTTTGCTCTGGCAGTGCTTGATCGATTCCTGCAATTCCTCGGGGCTAGGATTCCTTGAGAGGCCCGCGAGGTAGAGGTTTCGAATGATATCCTCAAGCGGCTTGCCTTCGGCAAGTTGGCTTCGGAATCGATTTTTCGGGTTCTTGAGTTTCTCGTGGACCGTCGTTCCATTGAAAAGTTCGATCGCCATGCTGAGGTTGGAGTCCTCGGAGCGCTCGCAGGCGCAGACGGTCGATCGTTCAGGTTGCCCGAAGACTTTCAGGAAATCGACTTTTGCGATATCCGGTGCGGGAATCTGCGTGGCCTTCGTACCGACCGGTAGACCTGGATAATTCTGTTCGGTCTGCGTCAGTTGGTTGATCGCATCGAGCAATTGCTCTGCGCTCAGCAGTCGGGGCTTTTGGTGGGAAAAATAGAGTTGGTCTTTTTCGTTCCATGTGTTGGTTTCATAGCTCGATTGATAGGCCCTGCTCTGTAGGATCGTTCGGATCAATTCCCGTCGATTGAAGCCGCTCTCAACGAATCGCTTGGTCAGTTCATCGAGCAAGGGTCGGTTGGTCGGTGGATTGCTGTCGCGGAAATCGTCGATCGGATCGACGATGCCTCGCGAGAAAAGGTGCGACCAGATCCGATTCGCCTCGACGCGAGCCAGGAACGGGTTGTCGGATTGGACGAGCCAATCGACAAACGCTTGCCGGCGATCTTTCGCAGGATCGATCGTAAGGTCCGTGGCGCCAGGTACCCAGGGCTTCATGGTTTGGCCCGTCCTGGGTTGAACGACCTCTCCGGTATCGCTTGAGAAAACCAACCATTCGTTGGGCCGTTGGGTTTTCTTGCGTTGGACTCGGTTGAACGAGGCACCGAGTCCGTAGTAATTGTCTTGGGTCCAGCGTTCGAAGGGATGGTTGTGGCATTTGGCGCATTGCAAACGAGCCCCGAGAAACACCTGGGAGATGGTCTCGACCGATTCGTTCATATCGCCAGCGGTGCGAAAGAAGTTCGCCGCCGGGTTGGAAAAGGTGCTCCCGCTCGACGAGAGCAACTCTCTTGCAAATTGATCGTAGGGTTGGTTGTTTCGAATCGACTGCTCGACCCATCGGTAGTATTTGAAGACCGCTTCGTTCCCGACGGCCTTGCTGGTCATTCGGAGCAAATCTCCCCATTTGAGCGCCCAGAACTTGGCATGCTCAGGCCTAGCCAAGAGTTGATCGATCAGTCGAGTCCGCTTGTCGGGACTCGGGTCTGCCAAGAATGCGGCAGCTTCGTCGACCGTCGGCAGGATCCCGACCACGTCGAGATAAACCCGTCGCAAAAATACATCGTCGGTGCACAACGCGGCTGGATTGAATTGCAATTGTTGGAGCTTCGCATCGACCAAGTTATCGATGAAATTCAGTTGCGTTTGTGGGGTCCATTGGAAACCGGGTGTCTCTTCGCTGAATAGGAACGGTACCGACTCGATATGCTCGAGGAATCGGACCAAAATCACCGACTCCCCTTTTTGATGTGCGGTGACCTTTCCGCGAACATCGACGCTGGCCACGCTGGTGTTCGAGCTTTCGTAGACACAAAGATCCGTCACATCCCGGCGTGTTCCATCTGCGAAGTGAGCAAGCACGACCAAGGGTTGTTGGCCATGCTCCTTGGCCAAAATCCTCTGACTGTTGGGATAGACCTCGAGTTTGACGCAACGGGCTTGGTTGGCCGGATCCATCGGGGCTCCTTGGCCGATCCAATCGACGAGAACGCGGTAGGCGGGATCGGTTTTGCGTAGCTGCAGACCTCCGCCGTGGGGTACCTTCATGTTGGGTTTGGTCAGCAGAAGGCTTTGTTCAGGCTCTAAGGGGTTGAGTCTGCGTTCGCTTTCCTCACGCACGAGGGTCAACGCATCCAGTACCTTATCGAACGCTCGGAGCGAGAGTCGAAAGCTTCCCTTACCGCTTGGGGATCCGTGGCAAGCCCCTGAGTTGCAACCTTGCTTGGAGAGTGCGACGAGGACTTCGTTTTCGAACTCGACTCGGGCGGGAGCTTCGTATCCAGAAACAACGATGGGAATCGCGATGCGATGGGTCCCCAACTCGGCGATGAGCTCTGCCTGCCCGTTGGCTTTCGGAGACACGCTTCGAGCATCGCATTGAGCGATCGCAGGGTTCGAGCTAGTCCATCGCGCTTTCTCGGTCCAGTCTCTCGCAAGCCCGTTTGCATCCCAACCCGTCAGTACGAACTTGGCCGAATCGCGAGATCGGGTCAGGGTGATTTGGCTGGGAAAGGCCTCGAGACGGACCGGAAGAGGTTCGATGGAGGCAGGCATGGGCGCGCTAGTCGCGACGATTTCATTCTCTGCGACTTTGGTGGTCGCAGAGAAAATCAGGGGCAATTCCCCAGCGGGCTGCAAATCGGGGGCGATCTTCAATTGCAGGAAGCCTGTGGATTGGTCGGCGGGGATGACCACTGGGTCGGCTGCTAGACCTGCCGGGGGATTGGACAACTGCAACGTCACTGCGGCCGCTTCGATCCCTTTGCGTTGGATGTCGACCCGGATCGGCAGCGTCGATCCAGGGAGCAAGCGTGGGAGCGGTGGCGCAGAGACCAGCAGTGGGTCGAACCACGTAAATGGAATTTCGAAATTCTCGATCCGTCCTCGTTGGGTTTGTCCATAAAGGGAGAGTTTGAGGCTGTCGCTCGGGGTAACGTTGGGATTGGGAGCCAGCGTCCCGTCCGATCGAGAGAGGGTGAGTTTCAAAGTGTCTTTATCGAGCGCAGGTTGAACCGTCCATCCTTGGGGGCCAGCGACCGACAGCAAGGTGACGGGCTCCTTGAACTCTTCCTTAAGTCGCTTGATGGTTCCGCTGATGACATGCTGCTTGATTGGGGCGGCGAGCGTCAGGCCGGGTGGAAATTCGGCTTGGAAAAAGGGTTCGCCTGGAGCCATGGAGGCGAAAGCGAGTTGGCCCAGGGTACCCGAGGTTGGGAAGGGCTGGTGAGGGAGTTTGGCACGCCTCAGCGCGATCGTCTGGACCGGTGATGAGAAACTCCCACCATCGACTTGTTTAGCCGTCCATTGCAGTTGCCCGGTGCGGCTCGGATCCCAACTCGGGTCGGTCGCAAGGAACATGCGATGTTCGGCGGCCTTTGCCGGGACGCTTGGATTGAGGATCCTCAGTCCTGGGATCGGCTGAACCCATTCGATTTGGATCGGACCATCGTACCCGGCACGCTGAATAGTCAAATCGATCCAGGTCGATCCTGCACCCGATTCGAGCAAACGGCTCTCAGGGGTCTTTGGATCCGGCTTGATGCCAACGGCAAACGGAGGCTTTGGAGCCGCTTCGATCCAGTACGCGTAGCGCGGTCCGGAGCGTCCGAGCAGATCGCTTGCGACGATCGTGTAGATCCCGGTCTCAGGAAACGTGATATCCAATTGCCATTCGTCCGACTCATTGATGGCGGTCTGGCCCAAGACATTTCCGTTCGGATGCAGCACGGCCAGCTTCAAGAGCGTTGGGAGTCCAAGGCTACGGGTGAGCGTTTGGATCGAAATGGTTTGGCCTTGAGTCCCCGCGATGGCGTAGCGATCCGACTGCCCTGGTTGAGTGATTCTGCCGGAGATTCCCACTGGAAGTGCCAAAGGGGACTCCGGTGGACTTGTGTGCGATTCGGTTCCGAGAGGTTCGCTGTAGAGCTGAAAATCGCGAACCAGCAGATCGGCCCAGAAGCCACCGAGCTTCGTCGGACTCGTTGGGCCTGCTAACCAACGATGGAAGTTCGCCTCGGCAGGTGCGTTGACCTCGAGCCGCCATTGATCAGGATTCCGATCCGTTTGGAGGATCGAACCATCGGATAGGATCCAGGAAAGGTTCGTTGGTGCCGACGGTCGAACGGCCAGCGGGTAAGGGATAGGTGAAACCGGGGCGTCGGATATCCGGAGTCGGTAGCGACCGTCACCTGCGAACCGGCTATCGACGATTTCGATCAGATAATCCCCATCGGCAGGGGCTGTGAATTGGGCTTGGCTATCGGGCCCGGAATCGCTGTCATCGGATTGCAGCAGCAGTTTGCCTGTGGAGTCCCAGATTCGCAGGACCGAGTCCATCGCCGATCCGATGCGTTCGGCAACACAATCGACACCGATGGTTGCGTTGGCATTCAATCGGACCTGATAGAAATCGCTTTGCGCCGCATCGCTTCGTCCATCGAGGGCGCAGGGAATCGAGATCGCTTGGGGTTGCGATGGGCTATGGTTCGCCCCGTTGTCAGAAACACTTGGCAGATCGTCGATCAGTATCGTCAGCGGTTCGCTGATTCCATCGTCGGTGGCAAGCCACAGGGTGGTAGGTCCGAGACGAACGGTCTCGGGGATCCGAATATCGGCGACGGCTTTGTTCGGCTCGATGTGGATCCACTGGACCTCCATCGGAAACGAGCCACCGATGCGCAGGGGAGTTTTCAGGGCGCTCGCGGTCCATTCGACTCGGGTGGTTTTTCCTGGCGCAAGGGCTTGGGGAGCCATGGCCGTGATCGGGATCTGCGAAAGAAGACTTTTGCAGTCGAACGCAAGGCAAAGCGCGAAATAGCCGAGGAAATAGCCCAGCAATAACCAAACGCGGGGTAGTTGCATGGTCGGATTGAGGAAGGAGAGGTAGGTGGGTCAGGAGAATCGGGGCTCAAGGTTTCCCTGACCGATTCCCGGGGCATAGACGTTGTATTCTACACCAAACCTGCGATCGGTTCGCCGTGATAAATGGCAAATGGGCGCCCGTGAGTATCCTGCCATACCGCTTCTGACGGTATTCCCAATAAATGGTAGATCGTCGCGGCAAAGTTTTCTGGTTTGACCGGCGTATCGACAGGGTACTCCCCTTTTGCGTCGGTTTTACCGACCACCACACCGGGCTGAACGCCCCCCCCGGCCATCAGGACCGATTGGCTGGCGCCCCAGTGGTCGCGACCAGGAAGCTTGTAATGCTCGGCCAGCAGGGTGATTTTCGCCGTCCGGCCGAACTCCCCGGCTACGACGACGAGGGTCTCGTCGAGTTGCCCACTTTGCTCGAGGTCACCGAGCAACGCCGCGAGGGCTTGGTCGGTCGGTGGCAGCAATCGGTCTTTAAGATGAGGAAACGCGTTGCCGTGGGTATCCCAGGTCTCATTGTTTCCCAAGTTGACTTGGATCAGCGGCACACCTGAATCGACGAGTTGGCGAGCCATCAGAAGCGAATGGCCAAACGAGTTACGGCCGTAGCGTTCAAGGGTCGCGGGATCTGCTTTAGCGACATCGAGTGCTTTGTGAACTTTGGGATCGAGGATCATCGAAGCGGCCGTTTGGCGATGCCGATCGAGCATCGAGGATTCGCCGATTTGGTCGATGCGTTTGCGTTGGCGATTCAGACGGTCCAGAAGTTCCATTCGCTGATGGATATCCGAGATCCCCTGGGTCTGCGGGACCGATAACTGGGGAGCTTGGAAAATCCGTTCGTCGGGCTTTCCTCGCTGTTGGTGATCGAATGCGAAATCGGGAAACGCACCGTAGGAAGTCGTGTGGAACGGAGAAGCTTCGATGAACCAGGGATCGGAGGACTGCCCCATCATCCCGGCATGCTGACCAGGTAGGACTCGACCGGTGTTATGGACGAGTCGTTCCGGAAGGACAACGGCTGGCGGAAGGTTGTTGCCCATCGCCCCGCGAACGCTTGGAATCGCATGTCCTAGTTTCGATGCGATCGAGGGGTGATCGGTTCGGCTCGGAGCGTTGGGATTAAAGCCCACGGGGAGTTGGGATTGTCCGGTGAGCATGATGTGATGCCCGGCGGAATGGTCGTTCGACGGATGGGTCAGCGATCGGCAGAGGGACCAAAGATGGCTTATTTTGGCGAGCTTTGGCAGGTGCTCGCAGATTTGCAGGCCAGCGGTTTTGGTCGCGATGGGTCGAAATTCGCCGCGAATTTCCGCGGGGGCATCGGGCTTCATGTCGAAGCTCTCGTGCTGAGCCAATCCGCCCGATAGGAAGATGAAGATGCACGATTTGGCTTTCGCGGGCGGTTTCGTACCGCTGGCAGCCCGAGCCTCGGCGAGCCCTAAGAGGTGATTGGTGCCTAGCCCTAGGATGCTTGCGGCTCCGATTTGCAACGCTTCGCGACGGGCGAATGTGGAGTGTTTCCAAATCGGTTTCGTGGGCATGGTTCGCACCCTGGGATGGAGTTAAGCGGTTAGCCAATAACCTCTTGAATCGGCTCTATGGGCTCGACACCCACAAGTTTTTGGTCCAATCCAGAATGGAAGTAGGATAACCGATTTGGGTCGATCCCTAACTGATGAAGAACGGTGGCATGGAGATTTTTGACATGGAATGGTTTCTCGACGGCGGCGGCTCCGAGTTCGTCGGTGGTCCCCACGCTCACGCCCCCCTTGATCCCACCGCCGGCCATCCACATGGTAAAGCCATAGGAGTTGTGGTCCCGTCCGGTCCCTTCGGCATACTCGGCGGTCGGTTGGCGCCCGAATTCTCCGCCCCAGATGATCAGCGTCTCGTCGAGCAATCCGCGTCGTTTGAGGTCCGCGATCAGACCGGCGATAGGTTTGTCGGTGTTGCCCGCATGGAAATCATGGTTCTTTTTAAGATCGGAGTGCGCGTCCCAATTGTCGTCGTTATGGGCACCTCCGGAGTAGATCTGAACGAACCTGACCCCCCGTTCGACGAGCCGACGCGCTAGCAAGCACTTGTTACCAAAGTCCTTGGTCCGGTCCTGATCGATCCCGTAGAGTGCAAGTGTTTCTGCCGATTCGTCGGCGATGTCGACCGCTTCGGGTGTGCTCTCTTGCATCTTGTAGGCGAGTTCATAGGTCGATATGCGCGATAGCAGATCGCTCCGATCGCCGCGTTGCTTGGCATGCAAGGTGTTTTGCTCGTTGATCGAGTTGAGCAAGTCGCGTTGGAGATTGCGAGAAACCCCATCTTGTGACTTGAGGTCGAGAATTGGGGTGCCTTGGGTTCGAAAAATTGAGCCCTGGAAACTTGCGGGCATATAGCCGCTCGACCAGTTCTTGGCCCCTGAAATCGGCCCTCCGGTAGGGTCAAGCATCACGACAAACCCCGGGAGGTTTTCGTTCATCGATCCGAGTCCGTAGTTGACCCAGGAACCTAGGCAAGGGTGTCCGCTTTGAACCCGTCCGGAGTTCATCATCAGCATTGCGGAACCATGAATCGGCGAATCGGCGGTCATCGAGTGGATGAAAGCGATATCATCGACGTGCTGGGCGACATTGGGGAACAGTTCGCTGACCCACTTGCCCGACTCCCCGTACTGCTTGAAGCTCCATCGGGGTTCAACGATCCGTCCCTGATTTTTATGTCCACCGCGTCCAAACGTTTTGACGGTGACGACTTGGTTGTCGCGACCCTTCATGGTGGGTTTGTAGTCGAACGTATCGATGTGGCTAGGACCACCGTACATGAACAAAAAAATGACGCTTTTGGCTTTGGGTGCGAAATGGGGAGCCGGTAGTTTGCGGTCTTCCGACGCGTTGGCTTGGCCAAAAAAGCCATCGCGCGAGAGCAAATCGGTCAGAGCCAAACCGCCGAAACCGGCACCGGTTTGCCAGAGAAATTCCCGGCGTGTCCTACCGCAAAAGTTACGAGGCATTTGAATATTCGCTTGATTGGAGTGACGGATTGGTGATCGGTATCAATGATTAATCGACGGTTAATCAACGGTTAATCGCCGATTAATCGACGTAGGAGAATTCGTTGAGGTTGTAGATGTACAAGCAGAAGAAGGCCAACGCTTTGTCTTGCGAGAGCTGGTGCTTGGTCTGCAGTTGCTCGATGAGTTTCTTGCTTCTGGCGACCTCATCGTCCGAAGGATTCCGGGCCAGAGCGAGTCGATGGGCCAGTCGGATTTGCTCGTCGAGATCCTCGGGAGCTTGGGCTCGAAGTCGCTTGGCGAACTCATCGGACTGGGTGTGGAGAAAGTCGCTGTTGAGCATCCCGAGCGCTTGGCCTGGTTGCGTTGTGATAAAGCGAGCCTCGCAACTGACATCCGGGTCTGGAAAGTCAAAGTTCGAGAGCATCGGGACCAAGAGCGATCGTTTGATGTGGATGTAAACACTGCGTCGGCTTTGATCCTCCGGACCCGACCGTTCCCAACCTTTTCCAGGCACCGACTGCGATGCTAAGACTTCCTTCGATAGGGTTGGATAGATACTAGGTCCGAACATTTGGAGATTGAGTTTTCCGTTGACTGCAAGGATCGAGTCCCGCAACTCTTCGGCGCTCAAGCGACGCAAATCGAATCGACTAAAGCAATCGTTGTTGGCATCCTTGGCCAGCGCCTCGGGGGAAGCCAGGGAGGATTGCCGGTAGCTTTTGGACGTCAGAATGAGCTTGTGGAATGGCTTGATCTTCCAGCCCTGTTCGACAAAATTCGAAGCGAGCCAATCGAGCAACTCGGGGTGGGTCGGCTGCTCGCCGAGTTGCCCGAAGTTGTTCGGAGAGCGAACGATCCCTCGTCCGAAATGATGCTGCCAGATTCGGTTGACGAACACTCGGCTCGTGAGGCGATTGGTAGGATCGGTGATCCATTTGGCGAACGCCAGTCTTCGGCCTGTCGTGTTGGCTTGGGGGTTCGGTGCGATCGCAGGTGGCTCGCCTCCGAGGATGGAGAGGAATGCCGGATCGACTTTATCGGCTTTGCCCTGCGGGCTTCCTCGTGTCAGGATATAGGTATCTGGTGCGTTGGTACCGACTTCGCTGACGCACATGCCGTAGTCCTCCCACGGCTTGCGACGCTTGTTCTCTTCGAGTTGTTTGCGTAGGGATTTGAATTCCTCGACAAGTGCCGGATCGAGTCCCTCGACGCTCGAGTTTGCAATCGCTTGCTGCAGATCCTTGGCCTGTTCTGCCGAGTCGGCCGTCAATCGCTTTCGGCGGAATCCGGGACCTGACCAGGCAAGGTTCAGGCCTTTACCGAATTGGCCTTGGAAGTAATCGAGTCTTAGTGGAATTCGACCTTCTTTGAGCTGCACACTGATTCGCTTGGGACGGCCCACACCATGGATCCCGTCGTATTCGATGATCTGTTTGCCGTCGAGGGTCAATCGAGAACCGTCATCCGAATCGAGAATGAACGTGTATTCGCCATCCTTAGGGACGATCAACATCGCGGTGAAAACGAAACCAAAGAAATCCGGGCGACTCGAAGCTCCGATGTCGATCAGAGGCGGATCGACTTTGGCGATCGTCTCGGGCTTGAGTTCATCGAAGTTCGGGAGTTTGTCCCAGGTGTCTCGATAGAACTTGTATTCAAGATCATCGAGGTCGTAGGATTTCGACTCCGACGCAGTGAGCGCATTGAATTGTTCCCGCAGGGTGGTCTCGACCTCGGTCAGTCGCTTTTGAATCCTGTCACCGTTCTGTCGAATCTCCTGCTCGAGATCGCGCATCTGATCTTTGTCTGCCTGACTTGCGATCAAAGGGCGTTCGACTTGGGGGCCATAGCCGTTGGAGGTGAGGTTTCTGAAAAATGCCAAGGTGCTGTAGTAGTCCTTGGTAGGGATAGGGTCGATCTTATGGTCGTGGCAGCGACTGCAATTGATCGTCAGACCCAAAAGTCCTTGCCCTACGGTCGTGAGGATATCGTCGAAGCCTTCGTAGACGGCAAGCTCTCGATCGGCTGGTTCGTCGTCCCAGATCCCCAACCGATAGAAGCCGGTCGCAATCAAGGAGTCTCGGGTGATTTCCGGCAGTTCGTCACCGGCGAGTTGTTCGGTCAGAAACTCGTTATAGGGCTTGTCTTGGTTGAACGCGCCGATGACGTAATCGCGGTATCGCCAAACGTGAGGCTTTGCCCCGTCGCGTTCAAAGCTATTGGTTTCGCCGTAGCGGACCACGTCGAGCCAATGGCGGGCCCAACGTTCCCCGTACTGTTGGCTGGCAAGCAATCGATCGATTTCGGCTTCCCAAGCTTGATCGAAGCCCGATTTGGATTTCTCGAGGAACGCGGCGACCTGGGCAGGAGTCGGAGGCAAACCGATCAGGTCGTAGTAAAGACGGCGGAGCAACTGGATCGGTTCGGCTTGCGGCGCGAGGCTCAGCCCTCGCTTGGCGAGTTTCTCTTCGATGAACGCATCGATCGGGGCACTTTGGAGAGCAGCTTGTGGAACCTCGGGCTTGGTCAGCGGTTCAAACGCCCAATGCTGCTTCCACTGAGCTCCTTGGGCGATCCATGTTTCAAGGATCTTTTGTTCGCGTTCGGTAAGGGGTTTGCCCTCAGGGGGCATTCTATGGCCTTCCTCGCTCGAGCGAATCCGCTTGAGCAATTCGCTCTGATCGGGTGCTCCCGGAGCGATCGCTTGAAGTCCCGATTCGAGTTTTTCTGTTGCATGCTCGAATGAGTTCAGGCGTAAACCTGCTTCGGCTGTATCCGGGCCGTGGCAAGCAAAGCAACGTCGGGCGAGCAGCGGTTGAACGTCTTGTCCGAACCGAATCTCGTTGTCCGGCTCTTGGGCTCGGGCCGATAGGGCCACAGCCCAGCAGGAGAGGATCGGGTAGCAGGCAACCCGAAGGGAGGTCAGGAGGGTTCTGGTCCAACGAGGGGAGTTGGGCCGGTTCGCAGGGTGCGTTGGGTTCATCGAGACTCAAATGGGTTAGAATTCCACCAAGGGTAGGCGCTCAACGACTAGTGGACATTATGCGAAATGATGATCGTTTTTTCTACGCCATTCGCTGGTTCTTTTGACATTCGGGCTAATGCATTCGTCGACTTTGATGGCTATGATAGCCAAACCTTCATAAACACCCTTTGTTTTCAGGGTTATTTTACGAGATTGGTGCTGCGAAAAATGTTTCTCAAATCGATCGATTGGGTGCTTCAACAAGCCTCCATGAGAGCTTTCAAGTATCTGTTTTGCTTCTTGTTGGGGCTTTCCTTGGTGGATTGCCAGATGCTCTTGGCCCAGGACCCCCCTGCAAGTCCATCGCACAGCACTGGATCCTTGCCCGGATGGATCGAATCGGTCGACGGTTTTTTCGAAAACTACTTGGTCAAGCCGCTCGATGCGGTTTTGTTTTTTGATTTTGGGACCAAGCTTTGGCTTGGGGTGAGCATTCCGTTTGTGGTCGTCTGGTTGCTCTTTGCCGGCATTTTCCTGACCATACGCATGGGCTTTATCAACGTGCGTCTTTTTCGTCATTCGGTCGACTTGATTCGCGGGCGATACGATCGCAAAGAAGATCGAGGGGATGTTTCTCACTTCCAAGCCCTGGCCTCTGCGCTTTCGGGGACCGTTGGGCTTGGGAATATCGCAGGAGTCTCCATCGCGATCGGGACGGGTGGACCTGGAGCGACCTTCTGGCTGATCTTTTTTGGTTTGATCGGCATGACGACGAAATTCGCCGAATGCACTCTAGCGGTGATGTACCGAACCAACGACGAAAAAGGCAACATCCTCGGTGGCCCCATGGTGTACCTTCGAAAGGGACTCGAGGCCAAGGGACTCGGCGGCTTGGGCAAGGTCCTTGCGTTCGCTTTTGCGATCCTGTGCATCGGTGGCTCGTTCGGGGGTGGGAACTCCTATCAAGTGGCCCAATCGCTCAACGCGTTCCAGGCTGAACCCGCATTTGAGTTTCTAAAAACGGCCCCTTGGATTTATGGACTCCTGATGGTTCTAGCCGTCGGCGTGGTGATTATCGGAGGGATCAAATCGATCGGGAACTTCGCCGGGATTGTCGTACCGTTCATGTGCGGAGCCTACCTGATCATGTGCCTGACGATTATCGGTGCGAACTACCAGCAGATTCCGACGGCGGCTTTGGAAATCGTCCAAGGAGCCTTTGCGCCCTCGGCGCTTTACGGTGGCTTTTTCGGGGTGTTGGTCATCGGAGCCAAACGGGCTTGCTTTTCCAACGAAGCTGGAGCCGGATCGGCCGCCATTGCCCACTCGGCTGCCAAGACCCAGGAGCCCGTCAGCGAAGGCATTGTGGCTTTGCTCGAACCGTTTATCGATACGGTGGTCGTGTGCACGCTGACCGGTTTGCTAATCGTCATAACTGGGGTGTACAAGCTGCCCGAAGTCCAGCAGATGGCCGCTGCGAACCAAGGTTCGATGATCACTGTCCAGGCCGTTACCCAGAACGCGAGCTTGGCCTGGTTCAAGTACGTTCTTTACGTTGCGATTTTCTTCTTTGCCTACTCGACCTGCGTCTCGTGGTCCTACTACGGAGAACGCTGTTTTGTCTGGCTCTTTGGACAAAAGTCATCGTTGATCTACAAGTTCCTGTTCTTGGGCTTTACTCTCCTCGGATCGATCGTCAAACCTGTGAACATTCTGGAGTTCAGTGACATGATGATCCTGACCATGGCGATCCCAAATCTGCTGGGTGTTTTTATCCTGAGCAACGAGATCTACAAGCAATTGCAGATCTACATCGGGAAACTCAAGTCCGGTGAGATTGCACCTGAGCGCTGATCGGATGGGAACCAAGTACAGTTTGGAATCCAAGTTCGACTTAGCCATCGTCGGCGGTGGCGTCATCGGTCTATCGATCGCCGCGCAATGCGCGAAAAACGGCTGGCGCGTATGCCTGATCGATCGCGGGGCGATCGGCAAGGAGTCCTCATGGGCAGGCGCCGGGATCCTCCCTACCGGTGCGAGCGGACCTGTCGAGGATCCGATCGAGCAACTGCGTCAGCTTTCCGACCAAGTCCACGAGGAGTGGGCCCGATGGCTCTACGACCTGACACAGATCGATACGGAATACCGCCGCTGCGGTGGCCTTTATATCGCTCGAAGCCCCGCCGAACGCGCTACGATGCGAGCCAACTGCATGTGGTGGGACGAACTCGGTATCGAGTACGAGCGATGGAGCTTGGACCAAGTCTCGAGCCGATGCCGGATGCTCGCGTCCGGCGGGCTCGCGTCCGGGATGCTCGCACCTGGGGGGCTTGCAGACCCATCGGGTCCGTCGGCGACTCGAGCGGAATACTATTGGGTGCAGCGCGATGCACAAGTGCGAAATCCTCGGCATCTGATCGCCTTGAAGGCAGCTTGCCAAGCCCTTGGTGTCAGCTTGGTCGAGCAGGCTCAGGACCTGAGCTTACAGGCCGACGGGACCTCGATCCAGAGCATCTCCTTGAAGTCTTACGAAACAGGCAATCTACTGAAAATCGTAGCCGATCGTGTTTGTTTAGCCACCGGGGCTTGGACGGGCCCGTTGCTCAAGACCCTGGGGATCGAAACGGGTATCTATCCTGTGCGTGGGCAGATGCAACTCTATCGGTTCGATCGCCCCCCTTTCGAGTGCGTTGTCAACGAAGGGCACCGGTACATGGTTCCAAGGCAAGACGGTCGCTTGCTGGTCGGTTCGTGTGAGGAGGAAGTCGGGTTTCAAAAGGGCACAACGCAAGAGATGATGGATCAGCTAGCGAGCTGGGCCTCTAGCCTTTGTCCGATGATTCAACATGTGCCTCTCGAAACGCAATGGTCGGGCTTGCGCCCCGGTTCGATCGATGGCTTTCCGTACCTAGGAACGTTGCACCCTTACACCAATGGCTATGTCGCTGCGGGGCATTTTCGGCATGGACTTCACTGGTCGAGTGCGACCGCAGTTTTGATGGACCAGCATATGCGAGGCCACAAGCCCCTGATCGATCTTGAGCCGTTCCGCTTGCACCGCGGCAATGTTCCGTAAAGGAATCGAATTGAGTAGAGCCCTTATTGTTGGATCGCTACTGCTCTTCGAGACGCTCCTGGATCCACGCGACAATCGCTGCGCGATGGTTTTGACTCAATACCCACGGATCGATTTGGATTCCTAGGCTCATCGCAACGGCCACTGCGATATCGACCGAGCGGACCCCCTCGTACTGCGATACGCGTTTTCCCTCCTCGAAAATCGTGCTCCCCTGTTCTGAGAAATCGCTCTCGAACACATCTCGCAAGCGGGCGATCCAGTCTTCAGGAACCCGTTCGGATCGGCAGTGCTGGCAAGACCATATTTCATCCCCGTCGCATGCCGAGAGCAACTTGAGAGCAAGTGGTTTTGTGATTTTTGAGAGTCCTTTCGCCATCGCTCGTCCTGTCTACTGCGTTCCGTTTGACTCAGTTTTCGTGTATATTCGACCGTCCATCGATCGAAGGACTCTCATCATTACCTCTTCGGCTAGAAATTCCAAGCGATGACACACCCCCAGACCATTGCGCGCGTTGAAAACCTTATGGATCCCGATGCCAATATTCTCCTGAATATGGACATCGAACAAGCAGAGCGGATGGTTCTTACAGGACTCGCCGAGGAGGTGGCCAAGATCGATGGACAATTTGCGATCTGCGTAACCCAAGGAAAAACCGTCCGAATGGCACGCTCGATCGGGCGACCCATGCGGTATTTCTTGGCCAAACGAGCCGAGGGCCCCTGCTTGATCGTCGCCGAGCAGATCCAAGACATCCGGCTCAAACTCTCCGAGATGGGGATCGACGATCAATTCCACGCCTCGTACACCCGGATGGTCCCGGCCCACTATGTCGTCGAGATCGAACTTGTCGGATGCCCCGATCCGAACCCGCTTTACACACGATTCTTTCAGCCCGAGCGCAATCGATGGTCGAACGATCTCGATGCGATCGGAGCCAAGTACATCGGGCAACTGGCCACCGAATGCGATGCTTGGCTCGAGCGTATCGGTGACGAAGAACCCATCGGTGTCCTCTTTTCCGGAGGGATCGATAGCGGCGCGGTGCTCCTGGTACTCCACCATCTGATGCTCCGACGGGGACAAGCCCCTCAGAGGCTCAAGGCCTTCACGCTCAGCGTGGATCAGCGTGCCCAAGACGCCCAACAAGCCAACGACTTTCTCAAACAATGCGGCTTGCAGATGCTCCATGAAGTCCTCGACATACCGAGCCATAAACTCGATTGGCGACGGGCGGTTCACATCACTGAAGACTATAAGCCTCTCGATGTCCAAGCCGCCACCATGGGCTTAGCCCTCTGCGAAGAGATCCGAAGCCGGTACCCGGATTGGAAGTATCTGGTCGATGGCGATGGAGGGGACGAAAACCTCAAAGACTATCCCATCGAGGAAAACCCCGAGCTTACGATCCGAAGCGTTCTGAACAACCTGATGCTCTACCAAGAGGGTTGGGGAGTCCACGCGATCAAGCACTCGCTGGTCTATTCCGGAGGCCAGAGCCGTGGCCATGTGCGGACCTGGGCTCCTGCAAAATCCCTGGGTTTCCGGGGCTTTAGTCCATTCGCTCTGCCGCGCGTGATCGAAATCGCAGAAGGCATCCCCTTTATCGATTTGACCGACTGGGATCACGAGAAACTCTATGAGCTCAAAGGGCAGATCGTACGTCGCGGTGTCCAACAGATCACCGGGATGGATCTACCGGTGTTTCCAAAACGTCGTTTTCAGCACGGAGCACTCGACGCCCAAGCCTTCGAAGCGACCTTCCCGAAATACGAGGCTGCTTATCGTCGCGAGCTATTGAGCTACTTTTCCTGAAAGCTTGGCTCACTAAAACGCCAAGAAGAATTCAACGCAAAGTCGCAAAGGCGCAAGGACGCAAAGGGAAAGCCAAGAGGAATTCAACGCAAAGGTGCAAAGTCGCAAGGACGCAAAGGGAAAGCCAAGAGGAATTCAACGCAAAGGTGCAAAGGCGCAAGGACGCAAAGGGAAAGACAGGAAGATTGGTCATAGGTTTAGATCGAAAGCGGATTTCCCCTACCCCCTGATCCCTATTCCCTTAATCTCCTAATCTCCTAATGTCCTAATCTCCTAATCTCCTAATCTCTCCTATCTATCCCCTTCTTCATTCCCTTCTTCCTTGCGTCTTTGCGCCTTTGCGCCTTTGCGTTTCCGGTTTTCTGTTTTCCGGTTTTTGTAACCAGACTACCTTGCGATATCGAATGCGTAGATCAGCTCCTGGTCGCGGATGATCAGTTTTTGGCCGGCGATGACTGGGTGGGCCCAGATTGCTCCCCGCTGGCGATCTCCGGACCATTCCGAAGGAAGCTTGACCGAACCCTTTTCTTGCCAGCCATCGCGAGAAGGAGCGACCAAGTAGCAGATACCTTCGGAGTCGTCGTAGCAGTAGAGCATGCCGTCGGCCATGGCGATCGAGCCCGAGTTAGCTTTCCCGGTCTTGTGGTTCCAAAGGATGCTACCTGTCTTGAGGTCTTGGGCTACCCATGCCCCTCGCAATTCTTTGGTAAAGCCGTAGATCGTCCCATCGTTGAGCACGTAGCCACCGTGGTGGTTCTGCATGCTTTCTTTATCGAAGTGGTAGATCTCATCCATCGTGACCTTGCCACCTTGCGAGGAGAGTTTCACCAAAGTGTTTCCAGCTTGGTAGGCCGAGGAGTGGTAGACTTGATCCCCAACGATGATCGGCGTCGGGATCACTGCCGTTTTATTTCCGGTCGTTGGGCTGGTGAATTGATGTTCGCCCGTCTTGGCGTTGAATGCCACCATCCCGGATTTGGCCGCCGTGATGTAGATAGGCGTTTGTCCGACGTTGGTTTTCATGATCGACACGTACTGGGAGCCCTCTTCGAATCCTTTGGACTCGTAAACTTTTTCGCCAGTCTTCTTGTTCAGACCTACGAGAAACGTTTTCCCACCCGGGGTGCAAATCAGGTTATCTCCATCGATCAAAACCGATTCGCTGTAACCCCATTGCGGGATCCCGCCACCGAAATCCTTGATGAGGTTTTTGCTCCAGACGACCGATCCGTCGGCGACGCTCAGACAGGCAAGATCGCCCAGATCGGTCAGGAAGTACGCATGGTTACCATCGACGGTCGGTGTGCTGCGAGGCCCGCCTCCCCAACCCGTGAGGTAATCGTTCGATTGGGTGCCTGGTCCAATTTTTTGGCCCCACAGTTCCTTGCCGGTTTTTGCATCCAAGCAGATCGCTAAGGTATCTGCGCCCCGTTGTCCCATGGTGTACAAGCGTCCATTGCTAACGGCGCTCGAGGAGTATCCAAGTCCAGCCGATTCGTATTTCCAAGCCAGTTTGGGGCCACCCTCGGGCCAGGACTTCAGAAGGTTCTGTTCTGCGGCGATGCCATCTCTCGCAGGACCACGCCACTGAGTCCAATCTCCGTCGTCGGCCATCGAAGCGGTTGGAGCCGAAGCCATCGACAGCGTAGCGGTCAGGAACGCCTTGGAAAAAAGTGCTAAACGATTTTTCTTAAGGCTGGAAATTGCTTTGGATCGCATCGAGGGAAGTCCTGTTGTTTTTGGTAAGTAGGATCTGGGACGGGAGCTTATCAGGGCCTAATGAGGCCCAGCAACGAGCGAATCGACTCCGGTTGACCGAAGAATAGCTCGAAGACGATTGTATCGGATTTCCAGAAGAAATGAACGGTCAAGGACCGCTCGGGGCAAGCCTCTGGATTATCGCTGGTAGATCGGCAAGTAATGGTACTTGACCGAAAGGCTCAAAACGGCCATGGAGGTGCAGTAGACGGAGCCCGCGTTTTGTTCTTCGCCGGAGGAGGATTCCCAGGCTCCGTTTTCTTTCTGTTTTGAGAGCAACATTTCCGAGACGATGCTCGCGGCGCGTTGGGCATGCGAGCCACCTCGCTGATGCATGCCTTGGGCAAAGTAATACAGCCCATAGAGAATGAATCTTTCGTTCCACTTTGGCGGATGATCCAGGAGCCAATCGGCGGAGCCGGAAACCAGGGGCGATTCGTATTGTCCGCAGACTTGCATGGCCAGAAGTCCTGCGGCGGTCATGGTAAAGGACGGGCCGCCTCCGTTGGGTTCGTAAGAAAAACCAGCCTTGGGATCTTTCGGGATGCCTTGGGTGTCTACTTGGGAGGTATACGACCGCTTCAAGTACCCGATCGCATCGTCGATGGTTGCCGAAGCGACGTCGAGTCCATCATTTTTGGCGCTGCGCAAGGCCATGACTTGCCAGACTGAGACCGAGAGGTCGCTGTCGCCTGCGTCCGGAGTGTATCGCCATCCGCCTCGCGCATTGGACCCTTTCTTGATGCGTTGACTGCGAACGATCAAATCGATCGCTTTTTGACAAGCATCATGCAGTTGCTTGTCCATCTCCGCATCGACTCCCATGCCGAGCATTTCGGTGAGCATGAGTGTGACGATCCCGTGGCCGTACATGCGCGACCCGTCGGCAGCTCCGAAATATCCGGATTTGTCCTGTCGCCCCTCTCCGAGGAGGTACCTTAAGGCTCGGGTCATGGCGACCCCTTCGGGGGTGGCATCCGAGGGTTGATGACCGACGGCGGCCATCGCCATGATCGCTAGCGAGGTCATCGCATTCTCGTGTCCCCGATCGGAGATCGAGCCATTTTGTTTCTGTTGGGATACGAGGTATTGAATGGCCTTGTTGACCCCCGCATCGATTTCATCTTTGCGAAACGCGTCTTGGCCGTACGATTGGGCCGACAGGCTAAGTCCGAATACAAGCCAGAGTACGAGGCCAAGTCCCAACGAAGCGAAAATTCGAATCGCGTTGAGCAAACGGCTAGGCGCGAGTCGGGTTGAGTGCGTGGTCGGATCCATGCATGCCGACATGCATGCCGACACGATCCGGCGAGCTAGTGGGAGTGCATTGCGGACTAGTCGGTTAGATATCATCGGCTTTCTCATTGACTTTTTCGAGGATGTCCAGAAGGACTCGATCGACCTCGATCCCCTCGGCTTGGGCTTCAAAATTCAAAAGGACGCGATGCCTCAGGGCTGGCAGGTAGACGCGTCGAATGTCTTCGTAGCTGACGTTGTATCGTCCGTCGAGCAAGGCGCGGACTTTGGAGGCCAGCGCGATGGTCTGAGCGCCGCGGGGGCTGGCTCCCCATCGGATGTATTGGTTGGTGATTGCCGGTGCCAGCGCGCCACCTGGATGGGTAGCCAGAACCAATCGGGCGATATAATCTTGGACATGTTTGGCCAAGACGACCTGTCGGATCAAGCCTTGCCATTGGACGATCTCGGCTCCGTCCATGACCTTCTCGGGCCTGATGGTGGAGTTTCGTGTGGTTCGGTCGATGATCGTATTGAGTTCCTCGCGGTTGGAGTAACCAACGACGAGCTTGAATAGGAATCGGTCGAGTTGGGCTTCGGGGAGCGGATAAGTCCCTTCTTGTTCGATGGGGTTTTGGGTGGCCAGGACGAAGAAGGGCTTTTGCAGTTCGTACCTTGTTCCCGCGACGGTCACGGTCCCTTCCTGCATGGTCTCGAGGAGTGCTGACTGCGTCTTGGGGGTCGCTCGGTTGATTTCGTCAGCAAGGCAGATCTGGGTGAAGATCGGGCCTTTTTGGAATTCGAACCGTCGCTTGCCTTCCTCTTCGACGATCATGTTGGTCCCGAGGATGTCCGAAGGCATCAAATCGGGGGTGAATTGGATCCGATTGAAATCCAGCGAGAGGGTTTCCGAAAGGGTTCGAATGAGCATGGTTTTACCAAGCCCTGGGACCCCTTCGAGCAGGCAATGGCCGCCGACGAACATGGCCGTAAGGACGCCGTTGACGATCTCATCGTGGCCGACGATGACACGTCCGATCTGTTCGCGGACTGCGGCGAACCGTTCGCGGAACTCTTGGGCCTGTTGTTGCATCGACTCAGCGACGTTGGACATGGACAGGGACTTTCTATCAAGAAGGGCGGGGTCAGTGGTGAAATCCGTAGTGGAATGAGTCAGTTTTGGTTTTTCTTCGCTTTGCGTTTGGCTTCGAGAAGCCTTGAGGTGTAATCCTCGTTGTCCGAGTTGGATTTCGATTTGGGGAGCGAGTCCGATGGAGCCGAGCCGGTGGACTTCGATTCGGCGGGTTTGAAGGCAGCGGTTCCAAAGGCATCGCTCGATGAGGGGTTAGGATTGGATTCGAGCGGATCGGGCAGTTCCATGGAGGTGGAGGATCGTTGCTTTTCCAAGTCATTGGATACTTGCGATTTGCTCGACCGGAGCCTTTCGAGGCTTTTTTGCCTTGCAAGATCGACTTCGGAGGTTTTCATTTGGCTCATGAAGGCAGCGAGCTTTCGAAGTGGCCAGCCGAAGTCGACCGCGAC